>CALGNN010000179.1 GCA_937961455.1 uncultured Saprospiraceae bacterium | reverse complement strand
TTAAAAATCTCAGCTATCATACATCTTGCAGATCCACCACCAATGGTTTCAATTGTAGGTATGGATGCTGCAATAATTTTATTGCCAAATTCTTTTTCTATCGTATCAATTTGATCTTCGTCTAATGATTCGAATGCACTTGAAGACATCACTAAACATTTCTCATTTTTATCATTTTGCAACTGAATCATATTTCCTGCAAATTGATTCATTTGTTCAATACTAATTTCAATAATCTGTTTATGACTTTGGTTTTCTATGGCATCAATGAGATCCAATCGCTCCATCGGATTGGTTATGGTATCTAAGGCGATGACACAATATTCATCGGCCATAGTCATCACAACATTGGTGTGGTAGATTTCTTCTTGGGCAGGACCATAAGCATGGAATAGTACTGTGCTAAAGCCCGTTTTTTTACACCATTCTTTTATAGGTTTTTTATCGGTTCTTGGACTAAGTACCGCATAGGCAATTTTATTTTGATGATCTAAAACCAAACTACCTGTTCCTTCAAGTGCAAGATCTTTTTCTTCAAAATCAATTAATTCTTGGTCGACAGTAAAATTATTAAACTGCTTAATTTGATCTAAGACGTCTTCTCTTCGTTCTTTGGATCGCAATTCAACCTTCATAGGGTAGGTATATATTTTCTGCGTATGAGGGCAAGTGCTAAACCAATTGTTGGGAAAAATGGCATCAGGCGTAAAATGATCTAAGTTGTCTTTAATGACCATGACCTCAATCCCTTCTTTTCTCAAAAGATCAACAAAATTATTAAATTCTTCTTTTGCTTTATCTTGAATTTCTTGTTCATTTAAATGCGCTATACGTTTTTGAAACGCATTGGTTTCTGCCGCCTGTTCATTAAAGCCAAACTGTGCAGGTTCGACCATTAGCACTGTACTTGTTATTAGATTTTTCAAAAAAAATACCTTTAAATTTTATTCAACAAAACACTATTTTCAAGCTGCAAGTTAAATCTAATTTCTATGAAATAATATAGCAAAACCCAAAAACCCAAAAACCCAAAAACCCAAAAACCCAAACAGCTAAATAGCCAAAAAGCTAAAAAGCCAAATAGCCAAAAACCCAAACAGCCAAAAACCAACTACGCCGAATTCCTACTAGCGTTAATATTGCCATATAGGGATCGCACCACTAATTTTTCCCAGACGGTTCTTTCTTCTCCACTAAGACTTTGAAGTTTTTGTAATGCATAATTTTGAATAATAAGTAAAGGCAGTACAATTTCTTCTCTAATCTTAATGGACTCTTTTGATTTTTGCTCGTCTTGCATAAGGGTTTCAAATCCTGTTAAGATCAAAGTCATTTTTTTGGATCTTTCATATTCTTCAAAGAGCAATTGCCAAAACTCCTTATAGTCTTCATGTTCTTTCATGTAGGAGGTCAATGCGAAGTAGCATTTGTTTAATGACATCATAGAGTTATTAATAAGTGTCTTAAAGAAAGGGACATTTTTATACAAATCTTGCAACTCATGTAGATGACCTAATTCCACTAATTTTTCAAGGGCAGTTCCGATCCCATAATAGCCAGGAATATTCTGCTTTAATTGACTCCATGATCCTACATAAGAGATAGCTCTCAAATCTTTTAGACTTAATTTTTTGCCCGTATTTCTCTTTGCAGGTCGACTCCCGATATTAGCCATGGAATAATATTTCAGGGTAGTCATATTTTCTATATAAGGAAGAAAGTCTTTGTGAGACTTTAATGCTTGATATTTTTTAAAACTCAATTCGCTCAACTTTTCTATCAAAGCTCTTTCTTCGTTTGATATGCTTGAGTTGTCGGGATGAAGAAAATTATACAATCCAGAACTGATCATTTGTTCGGCATTGTAATTAAATTTTTCTTGCGTACCATAGGTGCTTGTTATGGTTTGACCTTGAATCGTTAGCTGGATTTCTTCATTAGCTATGGTAGGTCCTTGAGAAGCGTAAAACTGATGAGTTTTTCCACCGCCTCTTGCAGGTGGTCCTCCTCGACCATCAAAGAAGATGGCTTCAATTTGATTTTTTTTACAGATAGCTGTCAAACTTTCTTTCGATTTATAAATGGACCAATTGGCTTTCATATAACCTCCATCCTTAGTTCCATCTGAGAATCCCAGCATAATGGTTTGGAGCTTTTTCCTTTCTTCCATATGCTTTTTATAGCTTGGAATATTAAATAATTGATCCATAATTGCTTCTGAGGCATCCATCCCTTTCATGGTTTCGAATAAGGGTACAATATCAAAATCCAGTGTCTCATTTGGGTAGGTCCATCGAAGTAATCCTAGAACAAATAGGACAGCATAAATATCCTCAGAGTTACTAATGATGTAACGTTCACATGCTTCTTTTCCATTTTTCTTTTGTATATCTTTTAATTGGGCAATGTTCAATAGGGTGTCATTGACTAGTGGGTCCTCTGATGATTCATTAGGAATCGTAAGTTGTTGATTGCATAATAAGTCAATGAGCTCGTCTTGATCTAATTCCTCATAAGTGTTTTCGATTCTTCCATTTTTTTTCAAGATCCAATTAATCACTTTTATATGAATGCTATGATCTTGTCTTATATCAAGTATCACAAAGTGCTTTTTGAAAATTTTGAGTCTAGCTAGCAAGGCTTCAATATCAGAGAGGTAAAGACTTTCGTATTTGTCAATAAGTAATTGTTTAGCTTTTTCTAAATCAACAATCATCTGATCTGGATCAATGATTATATCTTTTTGAAACATCGCCTTGTATACTTGCTTTGTCAGTTTTTCTAATAAAGGTTCAACAGCTTGGAAGGTTAATTTAGAAGAGATCGCCTTTAGATCTTTGTAATAACATTTCATGAGTGTCATCCTCAGTTCATCTATTGCAGACATGGTCGTGTCGTGGGTGACGTAAGGGTTCCCATCCCTATCACCACATGGCCAAAATCCTAAAGACACAATTTTAGCATTATCAAATCCTTCTATTTCACTTTGTAATTTTTGATACAATTTTCCAATGGCATCATAATATTCATATCTGCATATGTGCAATATATTTCTGGCTTCGTCCAAAGGAGTTGGACTCTTAGAATTAACCAAAGAAGTAAGTCCCAGCTGATGAAGTAAATCATCAATTTTATCAACATTGCTTTTACCGATTGCTTTACGCAATTTTGAAATGATGTCTAAAACAGGAGGTCGATAAAACTGGGTTGGATGCGCTGTCAAAACTACCCGAACGCTAAAGTCATTTAATTTAGCCAGCAGTTCTTCTTTAGAATTCGATTTAGGAATATTTTTAAAAAAATCTGCAACCAAATATGAGTTTTGGTCCTCTAAGTCATAAGGAGAACTAGCATCTTCAATACTGTCAAAAAGCACTACTTGTCTTTCAACATATTGAATCACTTTAAACATAAATGAAATTGATTCTTCGCCAATTATTTCTTTTTGTGCTAGTAAAAATTCATCTAATATGACCATTGGACTTTTACCTAAAGCCAATGCGTCTTTTGCAAAATCTGCTAGTAAAGGAATCAGATGACCAATATGGTTGCTTTCCTGATAAGACAGGTTTAAGAACATACTGTTGTAGATCTGGTATTTCTTTTTGGTATCGCTAAGTATTTGTTTAGACATAATTTTATACAATAAAGTATTCTATTAAAAAGAGTAAAGAGCCAAGAGCTAAAAAGCCAAAAAGCCAAAAAGCCAAAAAGCCAAAGAGCCAAAAAACGAAAAGTCGAAAGTTAAAATTTTAATACGTTCTTCTTAGGGGTAGGGTAGAGCATCTTAAAAGCCCTTCCATCTTAGCCGATTCAGAATAGGGAATTTTTTCAAGTGTAAATCCTTTATCCTCTAATTGCTCATTTATTTTTCCAAACTCCTCTACATTATTTCCTGTCACAATTACATTAGGATTGATAGAGAAAATATTAGAGTTCATATGAAACATTTGTTTTGCGTCAATATGAATGGCATTAGCTTCTCCTCCAAATAATTCGATCAACATATCTGCTTGCTCAGGATCTCCAAAACCTTCTTTAAAGACAATACAATGGTCATTATTGCCTATAGGTTGAAACGCACAATCTAGATGCAAACAATTCTTCATGGCATCTTTATCAGATTTATTGAGATAAATAGGGATGATCTCTTTCTCTGGAAATTTTGTCTGCAAATAACTAATAGCTTCCTTGTTGGTTCGATCACATCTCAATCCTTCTGAGCCTTTAGCGGCTTGACCAACAAACACCTTGTCATGATATGGGAAAACATCGCCACCTTCAATCTTTACGCTTTGTGGTGGAAACCAAACTTCATTGGCAATTTTACTGACAATATCTCTGATGGCAAAAAACTCCATTTGTCGAGCTCTGGTTGCCATATTAGATTTTATAAAAACATTTCCAATTACAAATCCGATATCTCTGGTGAATATCTGATTAGCCTCTGGTATGGTGATGGGCTGAAACACTTGAACATTGTATTTTATCAAGGTTCTGATAAAATGGTTATTCTCTTCTCTTAAATCAGATTCCATCGGATGCGTACCATTCATGATGTGATACCTAGATTTTGGGTCTGTTACAAAATCTTCAGGTGGAGCAAAATCAGATTCCCATTCCTTAGGATCGACATACTTTAGAAAGGGAGTGCCTAGGTCCCTTGCAGTTCCTAGAATTACACTTTCTAATGGTGCCGTTTCATCTAATATCTTAACCTCAAAATATTCCTTACTCATGTCGAAAAGTATCTAAAATATGAAACATCAAATATTCACTTTTTAATGCTTTCAAAGTAATTATTTGCTGGTCTTTTTATTAATATGTTGCACAGCCTTTTCAATTCCCCTTGGGGTCAATGGGTACATCTTGAAAATTTGCTTTATGATATTAGTGGTTAATGTGTGATTCCAGTATCGTGCAGGTTCAGGATTTAACCAAACTGTTTTCTTGAATTTGTCTTGAATGGCTTTGAGGCTTCCGACACTCAATCTACTCAATTCATAAGGCGCCATCGCAGCATCTCCAATAATAAAGACTTTATAGTTGGGGTCTTTTTTAAGCAATCGCTCAAGGTAAACTCCTTTTGTTCGACGAGGATCTTTGTATACCTTATCATATATCGTATTATGAAAATAATAGGTCTCTAAATCTTGAGCGAAACGGGTTTTCATTTTTTTGAAAAGCTCTTGGATGGTTCTTACATAGGGTGTCATTGACCAGCCTCCATTGTCAATGAGTAATATGACTTGAAGTTTTTCATCAAACTTTTTTGTCAGTTCAGGCAAAAATAAACCTGCTCTTTTTAAGCCTTCTTTGATGGTTTTGTCTACATCTAGAAAGTCCTGTGCGCTTTCTTCGAAAATCCCTTTAAGGGAAGCTAATGCTGCATCTACATTATTGTCATTGATTAAAGCATCACGGTCTACTGGAAAAAAATTAGGATCCGCTAAAACTTTTCTTGCTAATTTACCTCCTCCGGTTCCTCCTTTTCTGATTCCTCCTTTTGCCGCGCCTCCATGACCGTATGGAGATATCCCTCCAGTTCCAATCCAATGACTTCCTCCATCATGCCGGGACTTTTGCTCATCAGCTATTTGCTCCATTCGTTCTAAGAGTTCTTCTAGACTGAGTTCAGAATAATCAGCCATCGTATCTAGACGGTGTTCTTTAGCATCTTCTTCGACGCCATCCGAAATTTCATCTTTTAAATGAGGGTCATCTTTATCAAATATTGATTTACCATCAATGACTCTTTTAATATCATATTGAGTAAGATGTACCAATGATAAAAATTTGTCAACCCAATCATCCATTGTCCAATTTTCAGTATCGTCATTTTTTGCTTGATAGTCTTCTTTCCAATTTCTAAAACTCTCCGATCTTATGATGGCATCATTAAGCCGTTCACCAGGATGAATATCAATATTGAGAAAGTATTCATAATAAGCCTTTGTGTAAGGACCTAAAGAGCTTGGATCCTTGACGACGAATGCTTTAAGTACTTGATAAGCGTCCCCAAGTGTTTTTACTAAATTGGAGTCAATGGCTTTTCTGAATAATAGGAGTGTTCTTACGTCTGCTTGTAAGCCATGAGATCTAAATGTTTCTGGTAGTTTTTCAAACATTAGTTAGTATTAGATTTTATGCTAAAATCTTTTGGTAATTTTTCAAACATTAGTTAGGGTTTGATTTCATTCTAAAATCTTTTGCAAGTTTTTTAAACATCAATTAGGATTAGATCTCTTTTTAAAATCTTCTGGAGACGTTAATATCATTCTTTGTACCCGCTCTAAGTCTGTTTGGGTTTTTACAAGTGCACCCAGACCATCTAGTTTTTCCATTTTCTCAATGGCTTCTTTTGATGAGAATTGCTTGCTATATTTTAACCAATTAAGTAACTCTCTTGTAGTTGGTGCGCGTTCCAAACCAATGGTTCTAAGATGATAGAAAATATCTAGCGCAACATTAATTACCTTATCATCTAATTTTTCAAAATGTTTTTCGATGATCAATCGCATAGTGTCTGCATCGGGGAATTGTATGTAGTGATAGATGCATCTTCCTTTAAAAGCCGTTGGTAATTCTTGTTCCCTATTAGAGGTAATCACAATTGCCGGCATTTCTTCTTCCGATATCTCAAGAATTTCTCCTGACTCTGGCATTACAAATTTTCTATGACTCAAGGCATAGAGCAAATCATTTGGAAACTCTCTTGGAGCTTTATCAATCTCATCGATTAGCAATACACTATTTGGACTAGAAAAAGCCTTAGCGGCTGGTCCTTTAGCAACATAGTCAGCTAAGTTATTTGGATTTCTTCCTCCAGTACTCAATGAGGTCTTTAAACCTTTCTCTTCTCTTTGCGCATTTAAAACTTCAATCTGCGAGTCTCTTAGATATTTTACGTGATCAAACCTAGCTACGAATTGTTCAATATTGCTTTTCGAACCCACAGGATAGACAAAAAGCTCAGAATTCGTATCGTTTGCATATTGAATGGGTAATTCTGTTTTTCCGGTGCCAGGTTCTCCTTCTATTAAAAGCGGCATCCCTAATACCCTTGCCATATGAAAACTTTGAGCTAAGTCTCGCTCACAGAGATAATGCTTTGAACCTTCCCAAAAGGACTTATTAGCCATGTAAATAAATTTGATGAAATATAGTTAATTCTATTTCCAAGTGATTAACATTTCGAGTTTATATTAAGTTTTTCAATGACAATAGAATAATAAAAACATCTGTTTTGCCTAAAAAATGCCATCACATGAACATGTGGTTGAAAAAACAGTTACTTTAACTTATTTTGTACGATAACTATAAGAATACCTCAATGGAAATAATTAACGTTGGAATAATTGAAGATGATAAAACGATACATGAGAGCTTGATGAAAAGCGTTGAATTGTATCCAGCTTTTAAGCTTGCTTTTGATGCTTACAGCGTAGAAGAAGCGCTTAAAATAATAGAGGCTCCGGATTTTATTACCCCTGATGTGATTCTCCTTGACATTGGTTTGCCTGGAATGAATGGCATTCAAGGGATCCCGCATATCAAGAAAACGCTTGATGAGACTAACATTATTATGCTTACATCTTATGAGGAAAATGAATTGATTTTTTCTGCCTTATGTGCAGGTGCGTGTTCTTATATTTCAAAAAAGACCTCCTTGAAAGTTATTATGGACTCCATATTCACTGTGTATAGAGGTGGTAGTTATATGTCTCCTTCTATTGCAAGAAAAATTGCTAATCATTTTAAGCCTGTCCAAAGTTTAGAAACTACGAATAAGCTAACAGATCGGCAACTTCAAATTGTGGAAGGCTTGAGTCAAGGATTGAGTTATAAATTGATTGCCCAAAAATTGACCATTTCTATTGATACGGTAAGAACACATATTAAAAAGATTTACAAAACGCTTCAAGTGAATTCTAAAATTGAAGTATTGAATCTTTATAAAGACGGCAGGATTTAATCTGTACTTTACAGCTTCATGCTTAACTTCCAGTTCTAGAAAGAGATGCCTTTGTTCTCCATAAACAAAGCATTTTTTATTTTCTATTTTGTATGACTAATTGTTAATCCAAACGCTAATGGTTACTTACGGACATGCTAAAACTTCTAAGGAATTACATGAAATTTTAGCGCTTCAAAAAAAGAATTTAAGGCAACATTTGGCTGATGAAGAAATAGCATCTCAAGGCTTTGTATATGTAGAACATGACTTTGAAAATTTGTCCAGGATGAATGTTCCACGTCCTCATGTGATTGCAAAATATGAAGATAAAGTTGTTGGCTACACCTTAGTTTTATTGAAAGAAAATGCTACGGATGTGCCCATATTGAATGATTTATTTAAAAAAATAAATGCCATAGCGTTCGAGGGGAAGTTGGTGAAAAATGAGAAATATTTTGTGATGGGGCAAGTTTGCATTGAGAAGGCATTTAGATCAAAAAAGATTTTTCAAGGCTTATACGATTTTCTAAAACAATCAATGAAAGATGATTTTGACTTTATCATAACAGAAGTTTCGGTTGATAATAAGAGATCTCTACGAGCACATGAAAAAATCGGATTCGTGCCTTTGATAGATCATACAGATAAGTTTGATCAAACTTGGAGAACCATTATTATGAAAATATAAAAAGGCTAACTGTTTTACCAGTTAGCCTTTTTACTAAATTATTTTAAAGCTTATTAGCTAAATGAATTATACCTCACTTGCTGGCCTAGGAAATTGCACATGTACTTTATCCCCTGGACGATCCAATGGGAGATCACCCAAACGACTGTATCTTCTTAAGTCAATCCAGCGATGTCCTTCTCCGAATAAAGAATAGCGACGTTGCTTTAATAATTCATCAGTTAGTGCAGTGTCATCGGTTGCTCCACTATACTCACTTAAGCCACTCATGACTCTTATTGTATTGATCGCCGATATAGCAGCAGCATTGTCAGTTCCAATCTTTGCTTCAGCATAGATCAATATCAACTCTTCATTTCTAATGATACTTGCTTCTGAAGTGTTTGCACTATAAATAGACACCAAATCATCGCCACCTAATCCATCTAATATGATAGGTTCTGCAACCTGTGTTACTTTAGATAATCTTGCATCGCCAGCTTCTGCATCATCCACAAATGATTCATGTGCCATATAGTTATCTACACCTGGTACATAAAACAATGGGTTCGGAAGATCATTTCCAGTTGCACCACCAAATGCATAATATGCGCCTTTATTAAAATTACCACTTAAATCTAAAAATGATCCATCTAATGCAGCTAAGGCAGCAGTTTTGTCCCTTTGATACAAAGCTACTCTTGCTGCTAAAGCTCTATTAAATTGAGCCATGGCTGTTTTGCTGAAATCAGAAATACTTCCTAAACCTTGTAAGTCAAAAATTAAATTTTCATCAGGTCCACTCAATTGACCATGAGCTTCATCTAACATACTTTTAATTCCTGAAAGAGATTCTTGAAAGCTACTCGTAAAAGGACCTAAGTTGTTTACATCAACTACATCTAATCTGATTCCATTATCAAACTGTCTAGTTGCTTCAAGCAGCATCTCATAAGCAATGATGGTATTAGCAAAACCAATCAAACCATTTGACTCTGAGGTGCTAAGTGACGCAGCGGTATTTTGAACAGCTGTTTTCAAAAGAATGGCATTTCTTACGCTCCTATACCTGCCAAAATAAGTACGGGTAGTTAGGAATCCATTGTTGTCTAAGTCACCACCATTTTGACCGAGTAGCTCACTGGTATACCTTGGATCAGTTCCTCTAAGGTCGAAGTATTCTCTTCCTATGATACTAGTAGTCCAATAGTGAAATTGCATGTCTTCTCTAATCAACGCTTGTAAACCGTGACAAAGTAATTTTAAATCCGCTAGTGTTGCTCCGTTTTGAAAGCTTTCAACAGTAGGTGCATTTGGATTTAATATCTCATCAACTTCACAAGAGCTCAAGCCAATAAGAATAGGAATAAATATGATATATAATATGTTTTTCATTGTATACAATTTATAATGTTAAACTAATGTGGAAATTTATGGTCTTACTAGCTGGGTAAGGTGTCACTTCCACAGAATTAATTAATACATTGTTTCCGAAATTGGAAACTTCAGGATCATAACTGTTATAGTCAAAGCTGTTGAATAAATTCTTAGCTGAAAAACCCACTCTTAAATCACCGGCTTCAAATGAACTAGAAGGAATGGTATAATACAATCCAATCTCTCTTAGTCTTACATATCCTGCATCTTCAATATAAACACCTGGATGAACCCCTAGAGCAGCTAATCTATAATCTCCATTTGAAAGTGTGCCAGTAGGATCTAAAGTAGTATCATCAAAATCCCAAGTTACATTTCCAAGGTCATATAATAAGGTACTTAAGTTGATGCCATCTCCACCTTGCTTCCAGTGTAATAGCCAATTTAATTCTAAGCCTTTCCAAAGAAGACTATTTGTCCATGACATATTAAAGTCTGCTTCCATATCTCCAAAGCTCATGAATCCGTCTCCTTCCGGATCTACATTTGAACAATCATCTCCATTGCATAATGAAGGATCTATGGTACCGATTAATTGGGTTGCACTAGAACCCTGCTCAATTCTACCTTGTCCTAAAAAGGCAGCAAATCCACCTGTATTAAAACCAGGAATATCAAGTCTCGTTACTTCCGAACGGTTTCTCCACCAATTCAAACCTAGCGCCCATGATAAATCGTTGGTTCTTACTACTTCCGTCTCAAGACCTAGCTCTACACCTTTATTTTGTAATTCACCAGCATTCACTACTTGATTAGAAAAGCCTGTTGAAGCGGGCACTTGTGCACGTAATAATAAATCGTCAATGGTCTTCGTATAAGCTGTTGCTGTAAACAATATTCTGTTGTCTAAGAATCCTAAATCAACACCATACTCTAATTCAGTTTGAGTCTCTGGACTGACATCTGGATTACCTCGAAGTGCTGAAGTGAATAATCCTGCATTGCCATTTATCGCTGTAGGATCTAAGGCATTGAATCTATCCGCAAATCCTGCGAATCTTACGGATCTTCCATAAGCAATTCTTGGCTTGACTTGAGAAACGGTATTGGTTCCAAAATCAACCAATTTGTGAACATTCACTGCAAGGTTGGCTTTTGGATTCCAAAATATTTGATTTGGGTCACCATTGTTAGAAGATTTGTCTCCTCTCAAACCAACTGTCGCAATGACTTTGTCATCCCAGTTAATCTCTTCTTGAATGAAGATTCCTTTTATCTGTTCTTTAAGCTTGGTCTGTCCGATAGAGTTGTTTTCGGCTTGATCAACATTTGTTTGTGATCCATTCAAACCAGAAGCAATCGCTGTGATCACATTTTGGTTTCTATCTAATTGAATGACTCCACCTTGAGTTCTAAAATTGATATTACTATTAGTGTAATAGTTGTGTACCAAATAAGCAGTCATGTTGGTCCTATTATTAAATCCGTTTCCTGCGATAGAAACTCCTCGTAAAGAAGAAGGATCTCTATAAAAAGATAGGGATTGTGGAAACAGTCCTGTTACTCTTAGATTGTATTGATCCAAACCAAACTCAACTCCAGCTTTTAAAGATTGATTGTCTTGTTGTATTAAGCTATAAGTTGCAGTAGCTGATCCAAAAAATCTATTAATTCTTTCTTCATTAGTTGTAAGTGCTATGGTTTCTAATACATTAGAACCAACTCTTCCATTAGCTGGAAAATTACCATTTTCATCTGCGGCTAAATCATCCCAAGGTCTTGTAAATGCCATAGCATATCCAACTGTAGTATTTGCATTTGAATTGTTGAAGAGACCTCTGTCTGCATCAGCGTATACATATTGTGTAGATAAGTTAAGCTCCAATTTGTCTGTAACTTTATGTCCAATATTTGCTCTCAAAGATGCTTTTTGATAGCCAGTATTTTCTACCAGTCCTCCTTGCTCTCTGTAAGTACCACTCATGAAGAATTTTGTTTTTTCAGTTCCACCGCTGAATGAAAGTGCAGAGGTAGATTGAAGTGGACGATTATCATATAAAATACTTTCGTAGTCCGTTATGCCATTTTGATCAAATCTAGCAGCTTCATCAGCTCCAAATACAGACTCTACTTTTGCACGATCCCAACCTCTATCTCCTAGAAGCCTGGTAGGTGAGCTAACACCAAGCGTTTGACTAAAATTGATTTTATTTCCTTGATTATATTTTCCACTTTTTGTTTTAATAACCACAACACCTCCTGCTCCTCCAACTCCATAAATGGCAGCTGCGGAAGCACCTTTTAGAATTTCAATCGACTCGATATCTTCTGGAATTAAGTCAGCAATTCTATTTGATGCATCATCTTGATTGGTTGCTGTATTACCTCCACCTGCTGCAGCGGTGACGATATCTGTTCCAAGAGATATGGATGAATTGTCTACATATACACCATCAATGATGTATTGGGGTTGCTGGTTTAGGAATACGGAAGTTACTCCTCTAAGTCTAATGGAAAAACCACCTCCTGGTGCTCCTGAATTCGCACGAATGTCGGCTCCTTTAAATTTTCCATACAAGGCACCATCAACTGTGTTTTGAGGTGTGACTCCAGTTAATTCTGCACTGGATATTGAAGCAACGGCATTTGCAAGATTTGATCTTTTGACGGTTGTTGCAAATCCGGTGATTACGACTTCATCTAATTGATTGACGTTTTCACTCATGACAATGGTTTCAAACTCATTGCCTGTAAGTGGAATCAGCATAGTCCCAAAACCTATATATGAAACTTCTATTTCTGAAGCACCGGCAGGCACAGTTACAGTGTATTTCCCGTCTAAATCGGTGGCAGTTCCAATAGTAGTTCCTTTTACATAAATGGATGCACCTATGACGGGTTCATTATTATTATCAAGTACAGTACCTGATATCGTTCTTTGCGAAAAGCCGCTTGTAATGCAAATCATAAAAAATGAAAATACATACAGCATGCTAGTGAGCGTTTTTTTCATGCGTAACGAATTTATTTTAATTAAAAGATGTTATTAAAGTAAGCAAAGTCTTTTTATATCCTTTACTTTTCCTCCAATTGTTTCTTTATTATTTAAGGACTTTGAAAAGATGAGAAGTAAAATAATTTTTAAGTCAAATTATTCTTGGAGTGTTTAAATTCCTAGTCCTGAAAGGGAAGGTTTTCTTAACATGGTGCCGACATATAAAAGCACTGCAACGATGATTCCTAAAATTGGTAAGACAGTTCCTTCAGTCATTATAGTTTCAGCAGCAATGATTCCTCCTACATAAGAACAAAGCAAAAAGAAACCAATGTTGGATGTTTTGGGAATCCAGTATAAGACCACACAAGCGATTTCAAGAATGCCGATAAAAGGCATAATATTAAGTAGATGAATTGTTGACATACTTTCTACCATCATTTGGCTACCAATTACTTTATTTACCCCACTAAATACAATTAACAATGATGGTAAAATGCTTAGTGTGTAAGCTAGGATTTTTCTAGTCTTTCCAATATTGTTTTCGTGAAGGCTCATCCATTGAATTTATTGTTAGATCAGAAAGTTAATTATTTTTAAGATTAGAACACAAATCATGGGAATGGTATTAAATAACTATAGTGCTCGAATTCCCAATAATAAGACTTAGTGAATTAAATAATACTAAATGAATAAAATATTTTTAGATGCAGATCATGATGTTCAAACATTTTCGGAGTCCTTAAAAAAGTTTGAGAATGATCCAGATATACAAACAGTTTTAATTTTATCTAGTGATATAAAATTTGATACCTCTTTTTATAATCCCATACTTCAGAATGCAAGTGTAGATATTATGGGTGGTGTTTTTCCTGAGATATTATACGAAGGAAAGAGAAGGCGTGAGGGGCTTTTGATGATTGGGTTTAAAGCCAAAATACATTACTCAATTATTGAAAAATTAGATGAAGAACAAGTAAATAAGAGACTATCTCAAGACTTCGAAGGAATTGATCCATTTGGAAAGTCATTCTTTATTTTTATCGATTGTTTGATTAATGAAAAGTCCACCTTGTTTGATGGTTTATACAATAATTTTGGTACCATACCAAAGTATATCGGTGGAGGTACGGGATCATTGGATTTTAAATCATTTCCTACCATTTTTAGTAATAAAGGTATTCTTGAAAATGTGGCGATGGTAGCAGTGATGGAATTAGAAGCTTCTATTGGAGTTGCCCATGGTTGGGAGGCCATAACCGAGCCACTTAAAGTCACAGAAGCCTCAGGCAATAAAATCATATCGATTAATTGGAGGCCCGCTATGGAAGTTTATCGAGAGGTTTTAGAAAAGCACGCAGGTAAAGAACTTAATTTTGATGATTTCTTAGCTACGGCTAAATGTTATCCTTTTGGTATTTCAAAGTTGGATAATGAAATGGTCGTTCGAGATCCTTATCAAGAAGAAGATGGTATTATTTACACACTTGACAATATTGAACAAGGCAGTCATGTAGCTATTTTATATGGAAATATAGAAAGCTTGATTGAGGGAGCAGAAAAAGCCTATAAAATGGCTTTTAAAGAAAAAAATAAGCAGCCTTCTAGTGAAGTACTTTTAATTGATTGCATTTCCAGAGTATTGTTTATGAATGAAGAGTTTGATAAAGAGATGGAAAACTTGGATCCAAATAAAAATTCTTTTGGAGCTTTGACCTTAGGAGAAATTGCAAATAATGGTGACTCCTATTTAGAAGTTTTTAATAAAACCGCGGTAGTATTCGCGATGTATGAATAAAATAAATAAAAATATTCTCAGTGAAATTTTATTAGAAATTACGCTTACGATTTCTAATGAAAAAGAATATGATGCAATCATGAAAACTACCTTAGCACTTTGGCTAAGACGCATGAGTTGTACAAAGGGTGCCATATTAAAAATTGTTGAGAATAAGATTGAAAAGCAATTTATCATTCCTAGCTATTTAGCAAATAATCCAAGCAGTGAGAAAGTTCAATCAGTGTTGCTTCATGATAAAATTGACTTTTTCAAAGAAGTTAAAGAAGATGGAGTCTTTCATTATATATTCCCACTCCAAGAGGATTTATTTTTTCTTTTTAGTAGAACCATTCAACTTAAGAGAGCCTATTGCAGAGAAATATTTCCTGTTACGCAGTTTTTTGCCAAGGCATTAGAAAATGCGGTAGAAAGAAATTACAGGAAGACCGTAGAAAGTCAACTTGATGAAGAACGAGCCTTGCTTCGAGCGGTTATTGACCATCTTCCTGATGCCGTTTATTTAAAGAACCTCCAGCTTCAAAAAATATTAACAAACAAGGCTGACTTAAAGAATATTGGTGCTGAGAGTGAAGATCAGGTTTTATTTAAAACAGACCATGAATTATTTGGCGAAGTAATCGGGAAGGATTCTGAAGAAATAGAAAAAGCGATCATCGCATCCGGTGAAGAAGTAATAGATCGTGAAGAGCTTTTATTAAATAAGAAAGGTGAAACAGGCTGGCTACTGAGCTCAAAAGTGCCCATTAAAGATGCAAGCGGAAAAATTACATCCATTCTTGGTATCAGCAGAAACATTACCCAAAGTAAAGCAGCAGCTGAGCAAATAAAGAGACTTTCTCTTGTAGCTAGTCAGACGACTAATGGTGTCGTGATTACCAATATCGAAGGCAAGATTGAGTGGATCAATGATGGCTTTACAAGATTGACTGGATATGAATTTGAAGAAGTAAGAGGAAGAAAGCCAGGTTCATTTTTGCAAGGTCCAGCTTCAAGTGCAGAGCAAATTGACATCATGAAAAAGGCGATCGCTGAAGAGCGCTCTTTTAAGGTTGAACTTATCAATTACAAAAAAGATGGATCACCTTATTGGATTCAAATCGATTGTAATCCCATGAGGGATGAAAATAACGAATTGAAAGGATTCATGGCTATTGAGTCTGATATTAGTGAACGTGTAATTTTTCAAGAAGAACTTATAAAAGCTAAGCAGGAAGCAGAGAAAGCTCAAGAAGCTGAAAAATCATTCTTAGCCAATATGAGTCACGAAATCCGAACACCATTAAATGCTATCATAGGTATGACCAGTCTTCTACGAATGACTGAAACCTCAAATGAACAGGTTGATTACATAGATACTCTAGAACAATCATCTAGATTTCTGCTGCGCTTAATTTCTGATATTTTAGATATCGTCAAAATAGAAGCTGGTAAGATTGAAATTAAAAAAGAGCATTTTTATATTCATAAAACTTTAAAATCGATACATCAGACATTTTTGTTGAAAGCTACGGACAAGCAAATTGCTGTAACCCTTGATATCGAAAAGAGCATACCTCAATTCTTAGTAGGTGATGAATTATTGCTTCAACAAGTTTTGAATAATTTAATGAGTAATGCAGAAAAGTTTACCTTCAATGGAGCTGTTCATTTAAAAGTTTATACGCAACGGAAAGGAACTGATATGAGTGAGCTGTGTTTTGAGGTTGAAGACTCAGGAGTGGGTATGACTAAAACCGATCTTGCACAAATATTTTTAAAATTTAAGCAGGCTAAGCAGAATAATAATCTAAAGAAACAAGGAACTGGACTGGGACTTGCAATTACCAAACAGATTGTAGAATTATTAGGAGGTAATATTTATGCGGAAAGTATTAAGGGTCAAGGTTCAACATTCAAAGTTACATTGCCATTTCAGCATGCTACTAAAGAATCAGGTGGAAGGAACTCACATGAGCTACCATCACAAATAGTAGCATCAAAAAATAGTGAGCGTGAAGAACAATTTAAGGTTTTAGTTGCGGAAGATAATTTAGTAAATCAATTATACATTTCTAGACTGATGGATAAATTGGGCTGGAAATATGAAGTGGCTAATAATGGCAAGGAGGCTGTTGAAAAAGCGTTACATCATATGTATAGTGTGATATTAATGGACATTCAGATGCCAGAGATGGATGGCTATGAGGCCACAAAAATTATTCGCAAATTGGAAAATCCAAATAAGGATACACCAATTATAGCACTTACTGCCTCAGCGCTTCTAGAATTTAAAGAGTTAGCACGAGAATCTGGAATGAATGAGTTTCTTACTAAGCCTTTTACTCCTGAGCAACTCAAAGATAAATTGCAATTGTTTAATTTGCCTTCTTAATAATTACAGGGTTAACCAATAGTTCATTTTCAGAACTAAGGCACGATTTTTAGGTCCCCAATTTTCAATAAAATAATTATCTGAATAGACTAAAAAGATATTTGAAAGTGGTTTGAATTGCCACTGTAATCTGCTATTAATATTAAAATTGTCTGCCTGAGTATTGTATTGAATAAAAGTGGTCCAGAAAAAATCCCTACTGAAATTAAATTCAATTTTAGGGCCTAATAAGGTTAAAGATGTAGATCCATGAGGATCAGGGAAGTTCAATTCATTTTGTTCAAAAGCAAGACTGAAATTTCCCCAAGGTTGTCTTCGATATCTTAACTCTCCACTGAATTGAATTCGATCGCCATTAAAGAAAGTTCCATACTCGAAGCCCAAACTGTAAGAGAGTGTTTTCCTAAAATCAGAATCATAAGATGCTCCCACAAATCGGTATCTGTATTTTCCTGCTGGTAAAGGTTCTTCGCTAGTAAAAGCAAATGGATATAACAGCTTTGTATATTGCTCATTGAAGGTAATCTCAAACTGACTCGTATTGGCGAAGCCTATATTATACAAAGGAGTAAATCTATAAATGAATAGTTCATTACTCTCTGTTGTAATATCAAATACATTTCGAAAGCCTATTCCATGGCTAACAATTTTTTCAGAATTTTCAGGATAAAAAGTATAACTGAATCTGGTAAAGTCATGGATGTATCCGAGACGGTGGGTTTCTTCTGTCACGGCATCATAGTGAAACAGCCATGTCATGAATCCCATGTCAGGAATATAATTATCACCGATCTCCATGAGATTCGTATAAAAAGATAGGTTTGGATTATTGTATGATATGATACCATGATAGGTATGGTTTTTATTTTCAACTCCTTCGGTCAGATTTAAACCTGATCCTAGCACAGATCTAAACGCACCATTGAGTGAACGATATTCCAATTCTAAACCCAAAGAACGATTATAATCAACTCCCGAAAATTCATTGTTCACATATGCTTGTCTATTTTGAAAAAATCCTCTAACGATGGTTCTTCCAAAAATTCTCTGATTAAAACTAATGTTGGAATAATTTTGTGAATTGAAAACATCATTGGCCCGAGTTTGGAGATTCATGATACCAATTCTTAAATCCTTTGTTAAGTTGCCGGTTAGTCTTGCTCCATATAAAATAGGTATAACACTCCCGTCTTCATCAAGCCCAATTTTTCTACTAAAAAATGGACGCATGGGAGGGACTCCAAATTCAGAAAAAATGTCGGCGTTTTCTAAGAAGAATAGACGTCTTTCAGGAAATCTAATATTGGTAGTTGTTAAATTCGTTTGCTGTACATCTACATCAACTTGTGAAAAGTCTGGATTAAAAGTTAAATCCAAATTGAGATTTGAATTGATCGCAATCTTTGCATCTGCTCCAAGATTATATTTGTACTCTGTTGGTGTGTTATCCTCGAAGTCTTTAAAAGAAGAACCTAAGGCATAGGGTATCAATGAAATATTTCCTGTTGCTTTTGGAGGGGCTTCGTCCCAATGAAGTGCTCCTGTAAAACCGAGGTCAACACCTGTTAATTGTCTTGGTACTGGAGCCCAAGTGTGCCAGCTATTGGTTTCTGGTACGCCTCTGATGATATTGACGCCCCAGATTTTCCTATCACTATATTTTAAGGCTTTGAAAGGGATGGCCATTTCGGCTACCCAATGGTCATTGTAATAAGTTGAATTGGACTCCCACTTGGTGTCCCAAGCCACATTAAATCCACCTCCGCCTCCTCCGGTTCTTGTTCCTGTGTTTGCTGAAAAAAGGACATCAAATTGAACACCTGATGGATTGGTTCCAAAGCCAATTCCTAAATTTCTTTCATTCACCGGATCAAACGAAATGGAAAAAACATCTCCATCCCAAAATTGATTGTTGTCTCTTTTCAAGGAGGGAATGACATAGGGGCCAGGTCCTTTACAAATAGCAGAAACGTAAATGTTTTTATCGTCATAACATAATTTCACAACCGTTTGATAGGCTTCTTCTACCATTTTATCATCGACAGGAAAGCTGTAGATCATATCACCCATTGATTCCAATTCATCCCAAATGGGTTCATCTAATTTGCCATCGATATTGATCGCTTGATCTACTTTGATGATCTTATATTGATGGGTCTCTTGATTATTAACTTCTTGAGCAATCAGCCCTAATGAAATCAATTGTAAACCCAATAAAAGTAAAACTCTTGTCGCCATTGATGCAAAGATATTGCTATTTTATGTATTCAGTACATAAAATGATGTCATATTAAATTTGGGATTTCAGGATCTAATTATTGGTTCACTAATCCAACCAAACGAGTGCCAGTTCCAGTGCGATCGGTTAACTTATCACCCAATTCCATTCTTGCATTTTCGGCTTGTACCATCAATTGATTAATGATATCAGGATGGTCCTTAGCAACATTGGTAGTTTCGCTGATATCATTTTCTAGATCATACAATTCTGTGCCCATTTCTTTATAAACATAGTCGATGGGTAGTCCATCACTTGTGCCTTGACGACCAACAAGCGTTCGATAGCGATGCGGTAAATACATTTTCCATTTGCCATCCCCACTTAAGATTCCATGAAGTTCATTTTGGTGGTAATAAAAGTAATAAGCATCGTGATGAGGTAATGCATTGGCTTCATCAAAAAGTAAAGCACTCATGTCTTTTCCATCAATGATATTTTGAGGTAGTGTTGCTTGCGTTAGTTTTGCAATGGTAGGCAAGAGGTCAATACTCATGGCAGGTTTTTTTATGACCTGTCCTTTTTCGATTTTATTGGGCCAAGACATTACACAAGGCACTCTTACTCCGCCTTCTAAGGCTGTGCCTTTACCTTCTCTAAGGGGTAAGGCCACTCCTGAATGTGTGCCGTAAGATAGCCAAGGGCCATTATCTGAAGTGAAAATAATTAAGGTGTTTTCGCTAAGATTATGTTGACCTAAAGTCTTAGCGATTTCTCCAGTTGACCAATCGATCTCTTCAATAACATCTCCATATATTCCTGCTTTTGATTTTCCTTTAAAATCATCTGAGGCATACAATGGAACATGTGGCATGCTGTGAGGAACATATAAAAAGAAAGGTCGGTCCTTATTTTTTTCGATGAATTGTACCGCTTTTTCAGTATACCATTTTGTTATTTGACTCTGCTCATAAAGTGTGTCGATGACTGTTTCATTTTCAAGAAGGGGCAAATCAGGAAAATTGAATACAGACCCTTGCCATGTATGGTATGGCCACATATCATTTGAGTAAGGGATGCCAAAATATTCGTCGAATCCTTGGCGGGTAGGAAGTAATTCTGGTTCAGATCCTAAATGCCATTTTCCATAAATGGCAGTAGCATATCCTAAGGGTTTTAAAACTTCGGCTATGGTTTCTTCATTGGGGTTTAAGCCTTTGCCCACATAAGGGCTGTAAGCACCATGGATGCCTAAGCGATTTGGATAGCAGCCAGTGAGCAGTGCTGCTCTAGATGCTGAACAAACAGGCTGCGCAACATAGAAGTTGGTAAACTTTATTCCATCAGTGGCAATTTTGTCAATGTTAGGAGTCCTGATATTGGGGGAGCCATAGCAAGATAAATCTTGGTATCCTTGATCATCTGTGAAGATGATGACAATGTTTGGTAAACGTTCTTCTTGATCCTTGGTAGTGCAAGAATTAAAAATTAGCAAAAGGAAGAATATGGAGAATAATAGTTGGATTTTTTTCATAGCTGATTTATGGAAATAGAATGGGGTTAATAGGACTATTTATGATTTCGCCGATTTTTGCATTTGGACACCAAGTGTTCCAATCATTTAATTGATTTTCATTTTCGGGTTCCTTCAATTTCATATTTTTATCCATGTATATGATCGTTATAACCTTTCTAGTTTGCTTAGTATTATTAGCACCTGCTCGATGAAATACCCATCCAGAATGAAAACTTATTTCACCGATCTCAAATGTTTCGATTACGTGATCAAAATCAGTTACTCTTAAATTATCTGAAATCCTATTTTCGCTTTCATCACTAATGGATAATTCTCTGCCTTCTGTAATTTGTTGGCTTCCAGCACTAAATTCTAGAGGACCCATTTCTAAAGGAGTTGCTTGTAAAGGTATCCAAGCTGTAATGCATCGGTCCGTTGACAAAGGCCAATAAAATTGATCAGCATGCCAAGGAGTAATTCCTCCACCAGCTTCTTTGAAAAGCGCTTGATCATGATACAGTCTAACGCCTTCTGTTTGCATAAGATCGGAAGCAATCTTAGCGATGCGCTTACTGAAAATGAGTTTTTTTATTTCTTCATTCTGCACCCATAAGTTCATTTTCTGAATGAATGCTTTGCCATAGGTGTCTCTTTCATTGAGCGGTTTTTGTTCAGCAAGTAATTCTGATACCTGTGTTGATATTATTTGGTTAAAGTGTTTTACGCAATCTTTATCTAGTACATTTTTGAGCTTGATGTAATTATTTTTTTTGTAGAATGCAATATCTTCTCGTTGGATTGGATAGCTTTCATCAAGTAATGGAAAAGTCATTATGCGTTTGGTTTTGAAAGATTTATTTCAAAGATGTTTTTACGAACCTCAATATGTCATCGTTTGATACTATTATAATATGTGATTGATTGTCGATTTTAATACTTGCAGTTTTCCTAATGTCAAATGATAATTGCAATCCTGATTGGGCATTCGGCACTGCACTAAAACTGCCACCCTTATATGTTAATAAGCAACCGATGCTTGCATCATTTCGTGGAGTTTCAATTTCTGCTTGATAGGCATTTCCAGAAACTAATATCGAATTACGCTCATCAAAATATTCAATATCATTAATGGTAGAAATCTGGGCTTCATTAGGAAGGGGTATTACTTCATAGCTATCTCCATTATTTATGAGTAGCACCGACTCAAACATTCGAACCTCATAATGTAAGGCATTGTTTAATGCTTTCTCACCGTAAACTTCTGTTAAGTTTGAAGAAGCAAAAATGTCATACTTAGGAAATTTTTCTTTTAGACCTGGAATTTGTTCTGAGGAACAAGCCTTGCCTCTAAGAGGAAATTGCTCTCCAAAGTTGTAATAACTTAAGACAATATCCTTTTGACCATTATCATCAAAATCGTCATAGTGAACTTCAAATGGTTCTGATTGTGAGGCTTTGTATTTGTAATTCATACCTAAGTTGCCACAAAGTAAATCGAGATCACCATCTTTATCAATATCAATGGAACTGATGTGTTGCCACCATCCAAGTGTATTGACAAGTTCATCATTTTGTTTGAACTTGACTTGTGCTCTTTCAAATGTTGTTCCGGTGTTTTTATAAAAATGGATTTCCATCCATTCTCCGACGGCAATTAAATCAATTAATCCATCTTGATCATAGTCCGACCAAATGGCATCAGTAACCATGCCATTGAAAATAAAGTCTTTGGCTTTCTTTCTTGTTTGATCCACGAGCTTGCCGTCTTGATTTTCCAACAAGCGACTTATAGTAGGACTTGGATAATCCCAAGGACTATGTCTGCCGCCAATAAACAAATCTTGATCACCATCATTATCATAATCACATGATCTTACACAACTGCCACTTTCAAGAATTCGGGGAATGCTTGCTTCATCTTTTGTGAAATTTCCCATTCCATCATTTAGATAAATTCGATCTAAATAATGCTTGTTTCTTTGAGGAAATGCATTGCCCCCAGAGACTACATAAAGATCTAAATCACCATCATTTTCGAGATCAAAAAACAAAGCATCAATATCTTCGTATAAGGCTTCACTTTCTGGAAATTGATTTCCTTCTTCGAATGTGCCACTTGAAGTTTGTAGATATATTTTAGCTAACTGACCAGAAGCTCCTCCTATGTAAAAGTCTTCTTTGCCATCTCCATTTACATCAGCAACTGCCAAAGCAGGACCTAAAGTCGAAAGCTTATGTGGGAGGAGCACTTGCTTGTCAAAATCATTAAATACATTCTCCTGATGTTTATAATTTATGCCTAATTTCTTTGCTTCGATCGGAGAGAACATTTTTGATTTTACCAGTTGCATTTTAGCAGAAGCTGCCTGCATGGATTTCTTGATGAATAAGGTTTGATTGGCTTTTACATCTTTGAGTTTATAAAAACTACCATCTGGCCAAGTGATCTCCAATTCATCAATAGTGTTAATCTGATTCAAACCAAAATGTGCAAGGGTTTCTGAGCAAGAATACATACCGCGTGAAGAACTGAGTTCAACATATTGCGTTTGATCTCCATAGCTTATTTTAAGCTTAGCTCCCAAGATGCTGCTTTGGTTTATATCATCTTCTAGACTTACTCTTAAGTAGTTGTTTGAAGATGTGTTTTCGAAAAGAAAGGCTTCTTCGTTAATATTATTTACTACTAAATCTAAATCTCCATCATTATCTAAATCCCCGTAAGCTGAGCCATTGGAAAAAGAAGGAAGGTCCAAACCCCACTGATTGGTAGACTTTTCAAAACTTAAATCGCCTCTGTTTCTGAAAGCATAGTTAGATAGCGGTACAGAAGGGTGCATATCTAAAGCCTTCTCTACATCAATAATATCTAGGATGGGAATT
The DNA here is from genome assembly GCA_937961455.1 of uncultured Saprospiraceae bacterium. Classification (GTDB taxonomy): domain Bacteria; phylum Bacteroidota; class Bacteroidia; order Chitinophagales; family Saprospiraceae; genus CALGNN01. Next base: position 9,500 of record CALGNN010000179.1, on the reverse strand, counting down.
TCATGGGCTTCTGGATTTTTATCCATGTATTCTTGAGCTACAGATCTAATGTAGTTTGGAAACTCTTTCGCCATATCGCTGTTTCTGATATCTCTCAAAAGACCATTGGTAACATAGATATCTTTATATCCATCATTGTCAAAATCAGCCATAAGATTTGACCATGACCAATCGGTATTTGATACGCCGGCCATTTGTGCAATGTTACCAAACTGACTTCCATTGTGGTTCAGTTGCAAGGTGTTAAACATATATTGATAGTGTCCACCATTTTTAACAAGTTTCCAAAAAGCTTCGGGGTACATACCTCCCATGTTGGCTTTTTGACGATAGTTATCTTCAGCAACCATATCCAAGGTCATAATATCTACTAATCCATCATTGTTTATATCAGCGGCATCGACGCCCATAGAAAAATAAGAGATGTGAGGCATGGATGATTCAAGAACATTTACAAAGCTGCCGTTTCCTTGATTCAAGTATAAAAAATCAGGGGCATCATAATCATTGGATACGTATAAATCTTGCCAGCCATCATTATTGATATCTGTAGCAATGGCAGCATTAGGATAGGAGGGTGTCAAAACACCTGCTTCTTTCGAGACGTCGACAAATTTTTCTCCTTTGATATTTTTATACAACCTAGGTGCCCATTCCTCTCGCAAATAGTTTTGTCCAGAAAATTTTGAATAATTTCCTGGATTGGGTGGTTGATTTAATAAATAGATATCCACATATCCATCATTGTTATAGTCAATAAAAGTACTTGCTCTTGTTCTTTCATTATTGGCAAGATTAAATTTGACGGCGCTTTCTTCAAATTGAAAATTCCCTTTGTTAATGTATAATTTGTTTTGTCTTAGAAGGGGTTGATCATCATATAATTCACAACTGACATAAATATCTAGAAGTCCATCATTGTTAATATCAGCCACAGAAACAGAAGAAGACCAAGAGCCATTATGTATAAGACCTGCTTTTTCAGATCGGTCTTCAAATTTTAAGTTACCTAAGTTTTTGTAAATCTTATCATCAACTACATTGCCAGGAAAATAAAGATCTTGTAGGCCATCATTGTCAAAGTCTGCAATAGCAATTCCTGCTCCACCATAATAGTTGCTGTACAAAAGAATACTTTGATTCTTATCTTCAAATAAGTCGTTGCTAAAATTTATTCCAGATACAGAAGAAGGCACTTGCTTAAATAATTCTTGCCCTTCTAGTTGGCATAGGAGAACGAAGAATAGAAAGAACAGTAGGCTATGTTTCATTAGATTTTTGCTGAAATTAATTTATCCCTTTGCTGCATATGCAAGTGGTTTATTAAATTTTCTTTGGTAACAATATCTAATGGAAGATATTTTATTTTTTCGAGATTTTGATTTTGCATCAAGTGTTTAAATAAAAATTGCATGGCATAAAAACCTTGTAAAGATGCATTTTGATTAATGATAAACATCTTAGGATATTTTTTCAAGATTTCAATATTCTCCGTTAGTAAATCAAAACCAACTAAGACGATGTCAGTTCTTTTTAGTTCAATTAATATTTCTCCAACAGCATGCACACGACTGGTGCTTATAAATAAACCTCCAAGTTTTTTATTTTTTGATAATATGCCTTTCAAAACTTTTCTAAGCTCATCACGCTGGGTGACTGTCTGAATATGCTTAATAACTACTTTAGATTTTAACTTTTGATCTTCAAGGTAAGTTAAGAATCCACTTTGTTTTTTATTTAAATGAGGACTTGTAGCAAGGTATTCCTCCATATGTAAAATTGCAAAGTCCTTGTTGATGTGACATGCGTAATTCAAGAGCATAGCTGCTAAGCGTCCGCTTTGAAAAGAATCTTGTCCAACAAAAGAAAGAAAATTGGGATTTGCTCTTTCTATGTGTGCATTTATTTGAATGTAAAATACATGGTTGTCTTCTAAGAAACAGAAAAGCTTTTTGGATTCTTGATCTGATTCTACAGCTACTATGGCTGCATGTACTTTATGTCGCTTTAATCTCTTAATGATGGCATCTAAACTTCCTTGGTGTAGGAAGTCGTAGTTATACATTTTTATCGTAAAGCCAAAATTTTGAATTTCTTTATAGGCTCTTTTAATACCAATGATTTGCTGTTTCCAATATTCGTCTTGATCAAATTTTGGAAGTATTATGGCAATCTTATAAGAATCTTTCAAAGCTAAACCACGAGCTACTAAGTTTGGTGTGTAGTTGAGTTTTTTAAGTGCTTTCTCAACTTTAGTTTTTGATTGAATAGAGACACCACCTCTATTATGCAGAACCCGATCCACAGTTCCAGTAGATACTTTTGCCATACTAGCGATGTCTTTTATCGTTATGCCAGCCATTTCATTAAATTATAAAAAAATTGTGTGTGCGCACACGATAAAGTTAAGTTAAATTGCTAATTTGATAGGGATAATTAAATACTTAATCTAATTCGCATATGAAAAAAATACTCTTAACTAGCTTAGCTATGCTGTTTTTTGTGTCTTTGAGCTTTGCTCAAAAGACGGTAAATGGTGTGGTGAAAACTTCAGATGGTGATCCGCTTATTGGGGTTAATGTCTTGGAGAAAGGTACTGCTAATGGTACCGTGACTGATTTTGATGGCAATTTTTCACTTAATGTAAGTGAAGGTGCCACTCTTGAATTATCCTATACTGGATATCAAACGCAAGAATTTACGGTAGGTTCTCAAAGTTACTTTGATATCTCATTATCAGAAGGAGAACTATTGGATGAGGTAGTTGTGACTGCCTTAGGAATTGAAAGAAGTGAACGAGCATTGGCTTATTCTGTTACCGAGATTGAAGGTGAGTCCTTGACGACTGCCAAAGAGGTACATGTTGGAAATGCGCTTGCAGGAAAGATTGCAGGTGTTAGTGTATCAAATCCGGCAACAGGTCCAGGTGGATCTTCTAGGATTGTAATTCGTGGTAACGGTAATATCAGTGGCAACAATCAACCTTTAATCGTAGTTGATGGTGTGCCTATCAATAATGACAACTTAGGTTCTGCTGGAATGTGGGGAGGTCAAGATTGGGGTGATGGTCTTAGCAGTGTAAATGCTGATGACATTGAAAGTGTAACCGTCTTGAAAGGTAATACAGCTGGTGCACTCTATGGATACAGAGCTGGAAATGGTGTGATTTTAATTACCACCAAAAAAGGAAAGAAAACAGGAGGTATTGGAGTAGAGTTTAATTCTAATTTTCAAACAGAAACTATTATTGATAACTACAATTTCCAAGATCAATATGGTCATGGAAATATGGGCTCAAAACCAACTACCCAAGAAGAGGCTTTTGCTCAAGGCTTATATGCATGGGGAGCGCCACTCGATGGCAGCTCAGTAATGCAGTTTGATGGTGTAGAAAGACCTTATTCTTCTGTTGGGAATAACTTAGATCGATTTTATAATCCTGGAAATACTTGGACCAACTCATTAGCCCTAACTAGTGGCGGTGAGAATTTTAATTTTAGAATTGGAATGACCAACTTGGATAATAAAGGGATCATGCCAAATTCTGGACTTACTAGAAGAACCATCTCGACAAACACTTCTGCGACTTATGGAAAATTGACTGCATCTGTATCAGGATCATATATTAATGATGCTACACAGAACAGACCTAGATTGTCAGATTCTCCTGGTAATGCTAACTATACTGCATGGTCACTTCCTTCATCTATTAATATTGATGATTTAAAAGGAGATCCAGATAAGCTTGGAGCCAATGAAGATGGTACAGAATTGCAATTTAATGATAACGTCTTTGTGACGAATCCTTGGTGGGCAGCCCATCAGTTTGAATCAAATAATACAAAAAACCGTGTCTTTGGTAATGTCAGTTTAGCTTATGAAATAGCAAACGGATTAACAGCTATAGGTAAGGTTGGTATGGATCGATTTTCAGAGCAGAGAAGATCTGTTGAACCTTATGGAACTGCTTTTACCACTTTAGGAGCAGTAAGTGAGTCGGATCGAGATGTTCAAGAAATTAATCTGGAATTATTACTGAATTACCAACATGACTTTAGTGACAATTTCGGAATGAATCTTTATGCTGGTGGAAATCAACAGAAAAATTACGCCGAGAGCATTGGCATTAGAGGAGGAAATTTAATTGTTCCTTTTTTACACACAGCAAAAAATGGAGCGAATCAAACTTTTAATTATGGATTTTCACAATTCCAAATTAATTCTCTTTTTGGTTCTGCTGAATTTTCAATTGCAAGCTCACTTTATTTGACAGTTACAGGAAGGCAAGACTGGTTTTCAACCTTAACGAATCCTGATGGTTCAGCTTCTGAAAACTCTGTATTCTATCCTTCTGTTGGAGTCTCTTATGATCTAGCCAATGGTTTGGATCTTCCTTCAATGTTTGACTTTATGAAAGTTAGAGCATCATGGGCATCAGTTGGTGGAGCAACCGATCCATATCAACTTAGCTTGAATTATGGTGTGCAAGGACAGGGTCACTTGGGACAACCTCTTGGTGCGATTACCTCTGGTACCATTCCTCCAGCAGGTTTAGTGCCTTCAACAAATAAAGAATTTGAAATAGGCTTTGATTCTAGATTATTTAAAAATAAAGTAAGATTGGATGTTGCTTATTATAATAGGAATACAACTAATGGAATTTTAAATGCTTCAATTTCACCTACTTCGGGATACGGATCTAAAAAAGTAAATGTTGGAGAGATATCTAATAAAGGGGTAGAAGTTTTATTGAATGTTACACCAGTAAGTAATGACAAGATCAACTGGGATTTAGGAATTAATTTTGCACACAATGTAAACGAAGTAGTAAGTTTATTGACTCCTGAGCAGGATGATGAGCAGATTAGATTAGAGGAAAGTAGGACGCGAAACGCTTACATTCATTTAGTAGAAGGCTTGCCTTATTCTCAAGTAATGGGATTTGCTTACGCGAGAGACGATGCAGGTAATATTATGTTAGATGATAACGGTCTTCCTTTAGCAGGTGAACTATTGCCATTCGGAACAGGTGTTCATCCTACACAAGTTGGTATTCAAAATTCATTCACTTTCGGTGATCTAACAGTTGGTTTTTTAATTGATGTGAGATCAGGAGGTATGATTTATAATGCTACGAATGCATATGGTTATTTCCGTGGTTTACATGAAAATACATTGGAAGGAAGAGAATCAGGAATAGGCGCAGTACCAGCAGAAGAAGTTCAGAATTATTATCAACGAATTGCTTTTGGTATATCAGAGGAATTCATTGATGATGCTTCATTCGGAAAGTTGAGAGAGGTAATTATTGGATACAAACTTCCAGCGAATATCCTTCCTATCCTTCCATTCAAAGGAGGAACAGTTTCATTTGCAGCTAGAAATTTAGGTGTCCTATGGAAAAGCACAGACAATATTGATCCTGAATCAACTTACACAACAGGTAATGGTCAAGGTTTAGAAATGTTTGGAGTGCCTGTTACGAGAAGTTATGGTATTAACTTATCACTTACATTTTAATATTAAAATCGAATTAACATGAAAAATTCATTATATAAATTTCTTTTGTTGTTTGGGTTCATTGTCTTTTGCAATAGTTCTTGTGATCAAGGATTTGTAGAGTTAAATTCTGATCCAACAAAAGCCTTGGAAATTGATCCTTCTTATCAATTTTCTTGGACACAATTAAGGACATCTGGAGGAAGGTATGAAAACTGGAGAGCCAGTCTTATCTACTCTTCCATGATGATGCAACACTTAGCCGCGACTTGCGGATATTGGGTTGGAGATAAGTACACTTTCAATGGCGGTTATGCTTCTTCTTTATTTGATAGAGCATACCAAGAGCAGGTGAAAGATATTCAAGATGTAATCAATACACTTGAAGCTGGAGTTGTAGGAGACGCTACCATGCTCGGCATGGCGCGTATTTGGCGGGTCGTTATTTTTCAAAGATTAACTGATGTCTATGGAGATATTCCATATAGCGAAGCAGGGAAAGGTGCATTGGAAGGTATAGATTTTCCAAAGTATGATACGCAAGAATTTATTTACAATGATATGCTTGCTGAATTAGAATCTGCCATAGGTCAATTGGGTACTGGTGGGTTTGGAGCTGCGGACTTTCTATATGGTGGTGATGTAGATAAGTGGAGAAAATTTGGATATTCTATGATGCTACGATTAGCCATGAGAATGTCTGAGGTTGATCCTTCTGGAGCACAGGCTTGGACTGGCAAAGCTTTGGCAGGAGGAATCATGGTTGATAATTCAGATGACGCTTTTATAGAGCATACTAATGGTCCCGAAGGAATCAATAGAAATGGTATTGGAGAAGTTTTAGATAAATCTAATGGCTTTGGAGATGACTGTCCGAGACTAAGTGCAACTATGGTAAATGGTCTTACGTCGACTGGTGACCCTAGGTTAGATTTGTGGGGTGTCGTAGGTACAACAGGTGCACATAATGGCTTGCCAAATGGACTTGATGAAACAACTATTTTGGATAATCCAACAGGTACAACGGTTGACGAATTCGATAGAATCAATCCTTTAATTGTTTCTGTGTCAACACCAATGATGTTTATGACATCTGCTGAAGCGCAACTTCTAGCAGCAGAAGCTGCAGTAAGGGGTTGGGGCTCAGGAGACGCTGCCACGCACTATGCAAATGGCGTTAGAAATGGAATGAACCAATGGGCGCATTATGATGCTTCCCTCGCAGTTGAACCAACTGCTATTGATGCTTTCCTCGCAGGTAATCCATTTGATGCTGCTAATGCAATGGAACAAATTGGATGGCAATATTGGTTAGCTACATTCTTAAATGAATATGAAGCATATGCAAATTGGAGAAGAACAGGTACACCTGCATTAACTCCAGTTAATTATCCAGGAAATATTTCAAATGGACAAATTCCTCTTAGACTAGCTTACCCAGCTAGTGAAGCAGGGAGAGAACCATTTGAAGCAGCCAAGACTGCGCAAGGACTGTCTGATGATTTTCCTAGCATGATGTCTGTAGCTGTTTGGTGGGATAAATAAATTTTACTCCCTCTAAATCAATTAACAATGAGCAGGTAAATCTTTTGATTTACCTGCTTTTTAATTTGTAGATGACAATTCTTGTAAAAGATATTTTCTAGCTTAGAGAAATTTAAAAACTTACACCATTGAGAAATATTTGGATTTTGTTGATTATGTTTTGTTTTGAAGTGAATGCCCAAAACTTCGCTTTACACTTTGATGGACAAGATGATGAAGTCATTTTAGGTAATAGTACCCTATTTGATATTGGAACCAGTTACACTTTGGAAGCATGGATTAATGCTACTGAATGGAGGCAAGAACAATGGCAAGGATCGATCCTTGGAAAGGATACGCCTAACAATGGAGATCAAGGATATGCATTTAGATGTGGCAAGGAAGGCACATTGAGTTTTGTTATGAGTGTAAATGGCAATTGGACTGAAGCCGCGACTGGTCCGATTATGGATGAAGGCATATGGAATCATGTGGCGGCAGTAATTGATGACGGAGAAATCAGACTTTATGTCAATGGTTCGGAAGAAGCCTCTGTTGGATATAATGGAACGCCTAGTATGACACAGTTTGCAAATTTGAAGATCGGTGCTTCTGCTGAATTTCCAGGTAGAATTTTTCATGGTGCGATCGATGAAGTTCGACTTTGGAATGTCGCTCGTACAGAACAAGAACTTAATGAGTTTAAATCTGAAACACTTATTGGTGATGAAACTGGTCTAATTAGTTATTATGAATTTAACGAGGGGACAGGAGTAAGTTTAGGTAACAAAGTAGGAAGTGCTCCTACAGGAAGTCTTACAAATATGACAGAAGAAAGTTGGATCGGAGGTGTAGCTATTTCGGCCATAGATGTGGGAGTAACTGATATAGTCAATCCTGATGTAGTAAGCATATACAATAGGCCTGTAAGAGTAGGAGTGAATTTAAAAAATTTTGGTACCGAGGATATAAAAGATGTAAAACTCAGGCTTATGCTCGATGGGAATGAGATACATCAAGAAACTATTGCAGAATCTATAGAAGCAGGAACCACTGATTATTATCTTTTTAAAAAAGCTATTGATTTTACTCACTTAGATGAACAAAGTATATCAGTAATCTCTGAGCATCCAGATGATGCTAACACAGCAAATAATTCGGCAACATTACAATTTGAAAAACAAGCGAATTCAAATCTTGTTTCCATTTTTGATAGGAGGCAGCATAATTTTGGAAACGCAGGTCAGACACAGTTTAAAGCTGTAAACCTTCCAGAAGATCTTCAAATTTATGAGCAAATTCTCATGCACATTAGTTTGGAATGTCCGGCAGGTGGATGTGATCCATGGGATCAACCCGCTAATATTTTCTTAGTGAAAGATGGAGAAGAATATGAATTGGGAAGATACATTACACCTTACGGTATCGCCTGTGGTAATTGGACGGTTGATGTTACAGACTTTAAATCTTTATTAGGTGGCGCATCTGTTTTTAAGTCTTACATACAAGTATGGGGCGCCAATGGTTGGCTGCTAAATTTGGATCTTGAATTAATTGAAGGAGTAGCTAATGTGTCTTATAATAGAGTAGGGAAGTTGTGGGAAAATCAATACCTCACCTATGGAGACCCTGGAATCAGTCATAATCTTCCAGTACTAGCGCACGATATAGATTTGAATACGGAATCAAGTCATTTGAGAATGACCATCTCTGGTCATGGTCAAGCGAATACAGATAACGCCGCAGAGTTTTCTCCAAAAACGCATGAAATCGTTGCCAATAATTTTACTGTAAATGAACATTATTTATGGAAGAATGATTGCGCGCAAAATAGCTGTTCTAATCAAGCAGGAAATTGGGAGTTTAACCGAGCAGGATGGTGTCCGGGCGAAGCAGTTGATCCATACATCTATAACCTTACTAGTCATTTTAATCCAGGTGCTACGGGTTTCTTAGATTACAAATTACAGAACTATGTAAACTTGCTCAATACAGGCTACAATGGCACTTCACATACAGAACCCCATTATCGTATTGCTTCATACATTATTGAAAACAGTCCTACGAGGTATGAAACTTATCAAAACTTAAATCTATCAGAAATTGTACTTAGCATTGACAGTACTTCGTCTCCTCTGAGCTTTGGTCCTGTTAGCCTTCGTTTGTTAAATGAGGGGAGTGAAATTATTGAAAATCCCAAAGTACGTTATTTTGTCAATGGAATATTGGTGTCAGAAGAATTAGCAGAATCTTCTATTACTCCGGGACAGACCCTCCATTATGATTTTAAAACCAATTTTGATTTTATAGAAAATGTAGCCTATAATGTCGTAGCAAATATTCAGACTTCTGATGACAATCCCAACGATGATTACCATCATATAATGCTTGAAGGATCACTAACTAAAGTTGATGCATTGAATCTTGATCATTTAATTGATGTGTTTCCAAATCCGAGTTCTGGTAGTTTTAATTTG
>CALGNN010000178.1 GCA_937961455.1 uncultured Saprospiraceae bacterium | reverse complement strand
AGGTGCTTCTATGGTAATTATCAAGAGAACCAAAAAATATCAAACAGAGATCGTTCCTGAAATAGGTGGAAAAATTAAATTGAGAATCAAATGGATTGATGATTGCACCTACACCTTAAAATTTCTAAAAGTAAATAAAGTTATCAAAGAAATGTGGGCGGGCCAAGAACCTCCTTCGCTCATTATTTCAAAAATTGTTGCAGTCGATGGACTTGAATACACCTGTGAATCGAGGGTAGAAGAATATGACGATTTTGTGGATATCATAACCATCAGAAAACAGGTTGACAAATAATGACATTACGAACTAAAAGTTCCGTCGATTTTTCCTAAACTGGAATTTCACTACTTCTGTATTAATAATGTCGCTTGCTGTCTTTTACTCAAAAATAATTCGCAAAGCGTGCAGCTTTTCCTAAGTTTAATTGAACACTATGTATAGAATCCTTTAAACACATGATATTTCTAGAAGATAGAGACCATTATTGCGACCACAATAAAAATTTTTATGTCTATCGAAATCCCACAAATAATAAATGGTATATGATTCCCTGGGATTATGACTTATCATTTGGAATATTCTCTACCGATAACACATCAAATCCTGCAAATCCAAATCTTTTTACTTATGAAAATTGTTTTCTTAATGAGCGGTTTATGCGTATTCCTAATTTAAGATTACAATATCGACAAGAGTTGTGTGACTTGATCAATCAGGTCCTTGATTCCAACTGGATAAATGATCGTATTAATACCATTGCAAACTTGATTGCTACTGAAGTAGAGAATGATCCCTTCTTTTGGGAAATTGATAATTTTAATCAAATCCTAGATGATAATTACATCATTAGTTATACCAGTAGAAACTGGAATATTCCCAGTATCCGCAATTTTGTTCAGGAAAGAATTGAAGAGGTAAAACAAAGTCTTTTAGAAGTGGGCTTTGATTGTGAAAATAATATGATAGACACTCAATTTGAATCATTATCGATTGACATAAGACCTAATCCCACCACTGATATGATCGTATTAAGAAATCAAGGTACTACAGAAATTTCAAGTATTTCAATTGTGAATGCCATAGGGCAAGAGGTAAAAACATTAACAAATCTAAACTTATCGACCTGGTCAAAAATTACTATAGATTTATCCTATCTCAGTAGTGGATTGTATTATGTACTTTCAGAAGGAAAAAATAAACCAAGCTATTTGGTTAATAAACTAGTTAAATTGTAGAAGGGTTATGACTTAAAGATCGGCAATTCATTTTCGGCTTAAAAGTTAAAAAAACGTCCTTTATTGACCCAATAAATAATCTGTATATAAATTGGGGCTGTATTTTTCTACTCCTCTACTACCTTTTTTCATTAAATCCTTCGTATTTTAGAAGACATTTAGTGTTTGTCCATACAATGAAACAATGGGTATTCTTTAAACATTTAATTTAATTCAAATGAAAAAAAATCTACTTTTTGCTCTAGCACTTATTGCTACATCTTTGCAGCTCAGTGCACAGAATACAGTTACCTTGAATATCAACCACAAATTGGATGATGTTGATTTTGCAATGAATCAAGCTGCAACAAACAACATGGATCACAGCTTTAACATAAGTCGTTTAGAATATTACATTTCAGAAATAACTTTAACGCACGATGGAGGCAATGTAAGCTTGATTGAGGACCTTTGGGTTTTAGCTGACGCTGCCAAAAACACCATCGTTGAACTAGGTAACCTTGATATAAACTCCGTTGAAAAAATACAATTTCATATTGGTGTTGACCCTGACCACAATCATCTTGACCCGTCCCTTTACGATAGCGCTCATCCACTAGCGCCGACATTCCCTTCCATGCATTGGGGGTGGACTGCAGGATATCGATTCGTAGCACTTGAAGGATTTGGAGGTGATGATTTAAATCAATCGATACAGTTACATGGACTTGGAGATGACAACTATTTCCCCGTAGAAATTGAATTAAATGTTGATGCTGTTGATAATGTTTTAGACATACATTTAGATGCGGATTACACTAGAGCTTTAGAAGATATTTCTGTTAATGCTGGTGTCATTGTGCATGGAGATCATCTACAAGCTAAGCAGTGTCTTGAAAACTTTAGAGATTATGTTTTCACTACTTCTTCTTTTGCGAGTTCTTCGATTGACTTAAGCGAGGTCCAAGAATTTAAAGTATTTCCAAATCCCATCGTTAACGGAGTTACAAACATACAATTGGATGTAAAAGATCCAGCTAAAAATTATGACCTCTCGATTATGGGAGTGGATGGCAAGCAGTTGCAATACGTAAATAATATATCCGATAATCAACAAGTAGATTTTTCTGAAATCCTTGCCGGAGTATATTATATAAACTTGATAAACGAAGGACAAACCTTGATAACTAGGAAGGTCGTAGTGCAATGAATAAATTGATTTGGTACTGCATACTAGTGATCACCTCACTCCTATTATCTTGTAAGCAAGATGATGTAGCACCAAATATACCTACTCCTGAGTTCATGGAAATTCCGAAGGGTTTTGACGAGATTGATTTTCCAGAGGATAATGCATTTTCACAAGCTCGATGGGAATTAGGCAAGCGTTTGTTTTACGACCCCATTATGTCTTCGAATCAATCCGTAAGTTGTGCTTCCTGTCATGATGCTGATCTTGCATTTAGTGACAATGTTGACTTTAGTGTAGGTGTAGATCAAAGATTAGGAATAAGGAATACGCCCAGCTTGTCCAATGTAGCATACCATCCTTACTTCACCAGAGAAGGTGGAGTTCCAACTTTAGAAATGCAAATCCTAGTACCCATACAGGAACACAATGAATTTGATTTCAACATCGTACTATTGGCAGAAAGACTTAAGGCTGATACAAGCTATGTTCGCTTGTCAAAGGAAGCTTATAATCGTGAACCAGACGCCTTTGTAATTACCCGATCATTGGCAAATTTTGAAAGAAGTTTGATAAGTGGTTTTAGTCCATATGATCAATACGCAAACTATGGCAAATGGGACGCTTTGAGCCAAAGTGAAATCAATGGCATGGAATTGTTCTTTAGTGATAAGACAAAATGTTCTCAATGCCATGGAGGCTTCAATTTTACAAACTATGAATTTGAAAATAATGGACTTTATGAAGAATATGACGATGTAGGTAGATTCCGATTTACTGGAGAAGACGAAGATATGGCACGCTTCAAAGTACCAAGTTTGAGAAACATTGCACTCACTGCACCCTATATGCATGATGGGTCTATGCCCGCTTTATCTGAGGTCATCGAGCACTACAATACTGGTGGAAAAATTCACCCAAATAAGAACGCTTTGATTCAGCCCCTAAACTTAAGTCAAAAGGAAAAGGATGAACTCTTAGCATTTCTGCATTCATTAACGGATGCATCTTTTGTAAAAAATCCAATCTTTAAAAACAATTAGAAGAAAAATGAAAAAAGTACTATATCTGCTACCATTATTCTTTGCTTTGATTTTATCCTGTCGTGAAGATGAGCCTAAGCCTATTGTCGAATTGGATGAGACACCCTATGTGCTCGAGTTTGGTAATTTACCTGAGCCAGAAATCCCAAGCGATAATGCGCTCACACAACAAGGAGTTCAATTAGGTAGAATGCTTTTTTATGAGAAGAAGTTATCAAAAGATAACTCGCAATCTTGTGCAAGTTGCCACAATCAAACGGATGGATTTTCGGATACCTTGCAATTCTCTGTAGGAGTAGAACTGATGGAAGGAAAAAGACAGGCAATGTCGGTCTTTAATATGGCATGGCACAGCAATGAATTCTTTTGGGATGGCAGGGCAACGCTTTTAAGAGATCAGTCACTACTACCCATACAGGATCCTCTAGAGATGAATGAAACTTTAGAGAATGTCATAGCAAAATTAGCTAATGAGCAAATCTATCGCGATCAATTTACTAGGGCATTTGGCTCTGAAGAAATCACTGCGGAGAAAATGTCTTTAGCAATGGAGCAATTCATGTTGAGCATCGTGAGTTATGACTCAAAGTTTGACAAATACTTGGCTGGAGAAATTCATTTATCAGAAAGTGAAGAGAGAGGTAGAATCTTATACAACACAGAATTTAATCCATTCTTCCCAGAGATGTCTGGAGCAGATTGTGCGCATTGTCATGGAGGCGCAAATTTTGAAAATGATCAGTTCATGAATAATGGTTTGGATACCGATGCTGAGTTTGCAGATATGGGCAGAGAAGAGGTAACGGGAATGGCAGCTGATAAGGCAAAGTTTAAAGTGCCTTCTTTAAGAAATGTAGCAGTCACTCAGCCTTATATGCATGATGGCAGATTCACAAGTTTAGAAGAAGTTATTGATCATTATGATCTACACATCAAACCATCTAGTACGCTTGACCCAGCACTCATCCAAGTAGCAGATAATGGTGGCTTGAGTTTAAGCGATCAGGATAAAACAGATTTGATAAATTTCTTAAAGACTTTGACGGATGAAACATTCTTATATAAATCTGAATATACCGATCCATTCTAAGCTAAGAATGTAAATTTATCATTGTGCTTTTATTTGTACCATGTAATAGTCAAAGTACTTGACGATACATACGCAAGCCAGAGCTAGTTGAATAAGATGTATTTTAATTGCAAAAAGATGCTACTCAAACCCTATCCAATTAATAGTATATCTTGAGCATACTTTCTATCCAAAATTCAAGGATTAGAAAAATTATAAATAAGATCAAATGAAAGCACTCAATCGCATCATGACCAACATCTGTTCTGATAATTTAGCTAAATCAAAACACTTTTACACTAGCTTATTTGACTTCAAAGTGGATTATGATAGTGATTGGTTTATTCATTTAATTTCAAAAGACAAAAAATTGGAATTGGGTATTATTGATAAATCACATGAACTCGTACCAACAGCGTTTAAAAATAAGCCGCAAGGATTTTACATCACCTTTGTAGTTGACGATGTTGAAGAAATGTTGACCATCGCAGAATCTGAAAACTTTGAAATTGTCCAGCCTCCCATGGACACCTTTTATGGACAAAGACGACTCTTACTAAAAGATCCCGATGGCACCCTTATCGATATCTCCTCGCCTATTTAAAAATTCAAATAAAAAATAAGAACCGCAAGATTGGAACATATGCTTTGTGCATGAAGCCATAATTTTGTTTCGAACAGTCAAACAAAAATTATGTTATTCAAAAAAGCAACACCATCTATTTCAGCTGATTTCCCTTTTAAATCAAAATTCATTGATATCAAAGATTCGAAGATGCATTACATCGACGAAGGAAAAGGCAGCACATTTTTATTTCTTCATGGCAATCCGACATCTTCATATATGTGGCGAAATATCATTCCATATATTTCAAAAAATCATCGTGCCATTGCAGTTGATCTGATTGGCATGGGCAAATCAGACAAGCCTGACATCTCTTATAAGATGACCGACCATTGCGCTTACGTAGATGCTTTCATACAAAAGCTGGGATTGAAAGACGTCGTCCTCGTATTACATGATTGGGGAAGTTTCATAGGACTCAAACACGCTATGAATCATGAAAATAATATCAAGGGTATTGTATTAATGGAAGGTATTTTAAGACCTTGGGACAGTTGGGAAACCATCCCACCTGTAACCAGAAGAATGTTTAAAAAATTCTTTGATCCCATTGAGGGACCTAAAGTGATTTATGAGCAAAATTTCTTTATTGAAAAAGCAATGCCTTATCTAACGAAACGAAAATTAACACAAGTAGAAATGGATCATTACAGACAACCATTCTTAGAGGAGTCATCGAGAAAACCTATGTTGGTCTTCCCAAGAGAATTACCCATTGCTGGCGAAAATCCACAGAATGCTCAAATCATCAATAAGTACAATCGATGGATCGCTGAAACTGATGTACCCGTCCATATCTTATGGGCAAAACCTGGATCACTATTCAGAAAAGAATACATCCCAATCATGCGGAAAGAATTCCCCAAAATGACAGATCAATGCATTGGCAAGAGTAAGCACTATTTACAGGAAGATCTGCCAGATGAAATTGGTCAGGCCATCAATGAATGGTATGAAAAAATATAAGAATGAATAATTACCAAAGAAGTTTTGATAAGGTGCTCAGCTACATTGATGTACATCTCGATGAACATCAAGACTTAGAGACGCTGGCAAGTATTGCCAACTTATCAAAATTTCATTTTCATAAAATCATGAGAGCCTATCTTGATGAAACCTTGGGCAACTATATCAATCGCATTCGTTTAGAAAAAGCTATTAAGATGCTGCGTTATTCCACCCAAGCCATTCATGAAATCGCTTATCAAGTTGGATATGAAACCATATCTGCTTTCAATAAAAGCTTTAAAAAAAGATATGGATGCAGTCCTTCATCTATTAGAAAAAATCAAAAGCAAGTCATGCACCAAAATGAAAACATAACTATGTCTGAATTTCCATTAGTGAAAACCATCAAAACCATCCAAGCGATAGAAGTAATCTTCCAACAATCAAAAGGAACTATTGGGGACAAGGCGACCCAAGAAAATTGGGAAAGCCTTTTCACTCGAGCACAGCAAAATAAAGTACTCTCTTCACAATCAAAATTTTATGGCATTAACTGGGATGACCCAGAAATAACTCCTTTGGAAAAAATTAGATATGACGCTTGCATCTCTGTTAGTCAAGACGGTGCATCACCTGCTACTTTCTCTCAAAAGACCATTGAAGGTGGCAAATATTTATGCGTTGTTTACAAAGGCGCTTATGATCACCTCGCTGCGGTGTACAATCAAATATTTAGGGAGTGGGTGATAAAGGAAGATTATGAATTAAGAGATGTTCCAATTTTTGAACAGTATATTAACAATAAAGAAATTACGCCAGCAGAAGATTTACTAACAGAGATTTTCATTCCAATAAAGTGATATGCAATTTGATAAAGACTTACAATCCGCACACAAAGATTTATTCCTTAAAGCCCGGGAGTTCCTGCTATCCTATGAAGGCATCCGCGAAACGAAAAAAGAAAGAATCACTACTTACGCTAATGCCAAAGGAGGGATTTGTCACATGCGAACCATGCCCTATGGAGTTGATTTTGGTTTCTTGAAAGGGGCTAAAATGAAAGATCCACATGGACTATTAACAGGTAAAGGAAAAGCGATTAGAGTTCTCCCGCAAAAAGGTGTATTGGATGAAAAAATCATTAGGCACTACATTGAAAAAGCCATAGAACTAAATACAAAATAACATTCTATGAAAAAATCTACTTAATAATTCCAAGATGTAAAATTCTACCTCCAGCTTGATTAACAGGACTCACACTCTTACCGATCACTACACCTCTTTCAGGAGCACGGTACTCCTTGACTATATCTCCAAAGACATTTCTTAGTGTTGCTATCTTTTCGTCTTTATCAACGATTTCTGTAACATTCGGATGCACCGCCAATAGTCCGCCGTGGTCACAGTATATCCAATAAGATCTTTTACAAATGATGGTTTCATTAGAAATTTCTTCTACTTCAGAATCTGTGATTCCAATCTCTCCTAATAAATTATGAATTCCTGTCAATCCATCTCTTATCATTCCTCTTTGGAATAAATTAGGATTTCCTACTTCCAAAGTTATTGCGGGTATATCAAGTTCATCTGCCGTTCCTCTTAGGGTTCCATCACTTGGAGGATTGTGTACAATTATTTGAGCATTTTGCAATAGCGCCATCTTTCGAACAACTTCATCACTCATGTCTGCTCTGATATAATAGGAATTCACTCTTCCATTACTGGCGGTATGTAGATCTAACAAATAATTAAAATGTCTTATAACATTATTTACAATTCTCCAGGCATACACTTGAGATACAGTGCCATTTTCTTTTCCAGGCATGATATGATTCAAGTCGACACCATCTAAGAATCGTCTTTTTTTTCTGAGAAAAGAAGGCGTATTTAAAACAGGAATTCCAACAATGGTTCCCTTCAGTTTTGTTATGTCAATTTCATTAAATAATCGCTGGATAACTGGAATCCCATTTAGTTCATTTCCATGAACAGCAGCGGTAAGACCTACCACCCGTCCTTTTTCATTACCCTTAGCTACTATTACAGGAATCTTAACGGGAAGGCCCATGCCATCCTCAAGTAACTCCAGCCAATATCTACTGATAGCATTGTTAGGTACCTCATCTAAATTGAGCTTACTAATTACTTGAATCTTCTTATTCATCCTCTTGTATTTTTACATTATAATAATCCCATATCAAATCTATAGCTTTCTCTATAATTGGTTCATTTCTCATAGCTGCAATTTGAGGCAACCCACCGATACTCGTTGTGTTAATTTCTGACAAGACTCTTTTACCCTCATCATTCACTAAAGTATCAATACCATACATGACAATACCATGATCAATCAATATAGGGTTTACATGTTTTACGATTTGTTCTTCTTGTCTATCTACTTCAGTCATATTAGAGCTCCCTCCCATGGCTACATTACAAAGCCAATTATTCTCTGCTGGGAGACGCAAAGAGGCTCCTAGTATTTGCCCATTAACCACGATAATTCTTTTGTCACCCTGTCTTACATTTTTGAGATATTTCACACCAAGGTATTCAATAGGGTTCTTTTGATAATTGCTGACAAATTCATTAAAAGAATATGATGTAGTTCCAGAGCTCACGAGCTCATTTTCAATCTTCAATATTCCTTGGCCCCCATAGGCATGAAACGGTTTTAAAACGATGGGAAACTCCTTTCTGAATTCATCAATATTATCTATCGACTTACAAATTCTCATAGGCGGACAAAAGGAAGAAAAGTTCATCAAAAACTTTTTACTCCCTGTTAAATGAATTGACTTTGGATTATTAATTATTACTGCATCTTTGAAAACAAAAGCTATTCGATCTAGAAAATCTTTTCCCAAAGGAGGAGGCAATCTAAGCCAAACTAAATCATAGCCTTTGAGGTTTATTGAAAGACTTGGATCTGATAATGGATGACTTTCATTTTGATAGGCAAAAGTATGGTCTATTCTCGTCGCCCATAACGAACCTGCATTCCCTGAAAAGAATGCTTCATTTTCTTTATTCGTTCGGCTGACGATATCAACGGTTTCGACATTACAGTTTTCAAGCATCTTCACTGACAAATCATAAAGTGAATTTTCTTTTGAGTGATTGCTATGGTCCGTTAAAATGAGCACCTTCTTTTTCATCAGTATCAATTAACTAGAATTTCATCAAGAAGGCTTGCATCATTATTCAAACTTTTAAAAAGCTTCATTCGAAACTTCCCTTGTTTATTTACTAGCGTGTTAGCCATTTTATCAATAGCGACCATTGATAAAACGGTCTGAATGTAGCATTCGATTAAATCATCTAAACCAATTCCAAGTTTATTAAAGTCTCGTCTATCCATTAAGACTAATCTATTGGTGTCACTCCCCCAGCTACCATCATCATTTTTAGTAGAGAGATTGGTCCCTAACATGGACCAACTATCAATACCGCTTGTGATATTATCAACTAAAGGTTTTGAAGCTCTTCTCGCATAGGTGCACAAAGGCTTAATGCCGTGCTCTGTATTACTTACCATCATCCTGATATCAGCAACGAATGCTTGATTTTTACTATTTGGTATGGTCCCAACATGATATAATTTGCCTGCTGCTGTTGTGCTACTCCAGTTTGAATTACCGATTAAGCTCTGCACTATGAATAAATCATAATCAAATTCCATCTCCATAAATGCATCAAGTTCGGCTTTAGTCACTATTGTATAGACCCCTTGGCCCGCATTACTATATGGAACTTTTATCACCGCATGACCACCTAATTTTCTGACCCAAAGTGGAATTTCATTTTTAGAAACATCCCAAATGGTTTCTGGCATATTAATCTTCAAACCAAATTGTGCTATCTCAGAATTAAAAATATCATATGCTTTAGCAGCGACCATTTTATTCCTACCACCTGCAAGGCAAGCAATTATAGGATTTAGTATTTTGGTTTTTGCGTTTACAGGTATTCGGTTCCAAGGTTTTTGTGTAACATATCGAAAGGCGGCCCTCATGGGCTTCCATTCACCATCTATTAATACATATAATATTCCATCAATAAACTTGGCAGAAGCATCATCATCGTCTTTGAAGAATGGGACATAATAAATAGGTTCTTCCATTACATCTGCAATGACTTTTGCATAACCTGAGACTTCCATAGGATTCTTGTCATAGAGTACTGCAATACCGCCTTTAATTTTATTTCTTAAGTTCTTCAGCATAGGTTTAAACGTCCGTTCCACCATAAGCCTATAACTTCCCTGCTCTTGGTTATCTTCAACAAGAGGCATTGACTTCTGACCAGAAGGACAAGAGTTATTTTCAATAACCACCATTTGTCTTTTTCCTCCGGCTGAAGTTACATTTAATAAATCAGCACCTGCCCAGAGAAAATACTTAGCCTTGTGATTTAAAATTTCTTGCAACTTTCCTCTGTCAACTGTAGGATGCAAGTGGCAATAACGTGTCACAATTCGCTCTTGTTCGAGGCTTAAGAAAAAACTGATCATTGGATGAATCGTAGCATTTAAAGCCTTTGGATACCAATGATCGTTGGGTTCAAATTCATTCGGATGAACAATCCTTAATTTTGTCATTGTTTAGATAAGTTTTATAATAAACTTAGACTAAATTTTCCGATAAAGTAACTTAAAGTTTACTATAATTTTGGTCAAAAATTATCGTGAAAATGAAATGAAAATTTCAGATAAATATCTCGTATTTTTATTTGAATAGAAATATTCAATTAGCTATTCATAAGGCAATAAATTGCTTTCACATTATTTTGATTTAAATTCATTGGTGTATACAAACATTGATAATTTGGGTTTTCAATTAATGAAGAAGTTTGTCGAGTTAAATTAAACAAAATACTTTGTAGCTCGTCTAGCAAAAATGAACGCCTTGCATTCTATTTAATTTGAAATGTCCATTTAAATCAGTAATTTGAGTTAGATAAAAAAAATGCCATGTCAAAAGTTTATTTATTCGCTTGTTTGATTTTAGTAGCTACAATCTCTTCTTGTTCTTTGCACGAAGTTGAAGATTCATTGAATCCGAATACTACTGAATTAGAATATCAGTTATCAAATGAACTAAGCATCAATACCTTAGATGCCAGTAAAGCAGACTTTTCGATTGACAATAACAATGGCATTATCAATGAAGGTGATGTGTTGATGATCAGCGACCTTTCAACGAATGCAGTTTCATACCATTGGGATTTTGGAAATGGTGCCGTATCAGATAAAGCCCTTCCAGAATATAGCTATGATAGACACGGAGATTACACAGTCACTCTTAGCATCACAGACAAATTTGGTGAGGTAAAAAGCACTAGCTTAGACATCACAGTTTTATGTGTCTTTGTTGGAAGTATACATACTGACCTATAAATTATCTTCCCTTAACGGCTAGAGTCCCTCATTTGTTTTTGACTCCATTACAGAAAAAGTATTAGCTGCGTTAGCTAAAATTTCATTTCCAATCTATTTTAATAATAAAACAGTTTTTCAACCAACTAAAATATTCTTATTGAATAGATAGAATAATATCTCTTTTTACCTTTGTTGTGTGCAGGTTAATTTCACATTTCCCGTAATTCTTAATGGCGCGGTAATCGTTCTTGGATTTTTTGCTGCCTTTGGACTCTTTATGAAAAAAGAGAATCCCTTGGCCAATAAACTGATGGGCTTATTTTTATTGACTATTACGCTTTGGTTGTGTGATAATTTTATGCGCATATCAGGAATCTATGGTCAAGATGCTAATTATTATTTCAAGCCCATTTATTACTCATTTGCCTTTGGCCCCTTACTTTATTTCTATGTTAGGAGTATCGTGAATAGCGATTTTAGATTGACCAAAGCTCATGCACTTCACTTTATCCCTGTGATACTTCAGGCAGCTTTATATTTCTTTCTTACATTTAAAAACTACAGTTATCGACATTGGTATTGGCAAGAAGTGCATTTGCCTTTTACTTATCGAATAGAATTTGACGGCACATTCATTTCAATGGCTATCTACGTGTTTTTCTCTTTAAGACTTTTAAGAAATTACCAAAATTGGCTAAAAGATGAACACTCAGATCATTCTACGAAAAATTTGAATTGGCTGCGAATCATACTCATTCTGATGCTCATACTTTGTGTGCAGTGGTTGATAGAAGTCATACTAAGAGACTTCTATGATCTATATAATTCGTTTGACTATACGCCTACGATTCTTGGAGTTTTAACTTTGATTCTTGCTTATCGCGCTTTTTTTCAGGAAGATCAAAAAGAAGTGGTCTTCTCTCCTCCATTGGTAGAAGTAAAAAAGTCAGCATTTCAATTTGACCAAAGTTTATTAGATCAGATCACTTTAAGAATGGAAAACCATCAGGATTTTTTAGATCCTAAGCTTAATCTCAAAGAGTTTGCCTTGCGGTGTAAGCTACCTCAAAAAACGGTATCACAATATCTCAATCAAAGCTTAGATAAATCCTTTCATGATTATGTAAATGGCTACCGCATTGAAGCATTCAAATCTAGAGTTGTATTGCCTGAGGAGAAAAATATGACTTTAGAAGGCTTAGCCTACGATTGCGGATTCAATTCGAAAGCGACCTTTAATAGAATTTTTAAGAAAAATACGGGCATGACACCCAGTGAATACGTCTCAAAACACGGCTAAAACACCTTTGAAGCGTGTCAAAACCCGTTTTGAAACCTTAGGCCTTCCTTTCTCCCTCATATTTGAATCATTAAATCACAAAAAAATGATTCATTATGTTTTTCAAACGCTTTCTACTTTTTAGTGTACTCATCATTCAAGGATTATCCATTCAGGCACAAGATGCTTGGACAGATAAAACACGAGTGCTTCCTGACTTATTAAGACAGGTCCCAGTCGGATTATACATTCAGCATAGTCCTAATCCTAATTATCCAGAGTTAAACGATACAGGTACTAATGAAGAATGGCGCTATGTATGGAAGCATTCGACAACGGTATGTTCTCCAAATCAAGACTTAAAAATCGTGAAGACTGGGTCCTTTATCTGGTATGATGAAACTGGATGGAAAGAAAATGTCAATTACAATAAAAAAGATTTTCAAAAGAAATTCGATTGTAAAAAGGGGCTCCTTGAAAAAGGATCTTGCTACACCTTTGAAAAGAATTACAGATGGGGCTCCAATCTATATGGAGGAGATGCACTTTGGTATGTCTTAGCAGAAGACGCTGAAGGGAAAGTTTACAAAGGCATGGCCCTACTCGAAACTGAATCTGAACTTTTAAATAATTAAAGATGAAAACACTTATTATAATTTTGGCATTTTTTAGTTGCCTCATTAGCTATGGTCAAGAATTTGTGCTCACACCAGCCAACACAAAAGTATCTTGGACAGGATATGGAGAATTAGGTGGATTTAAACAAGAAGGAAGCATTAAAATCAAAAGCGGAACCTTGTTGATTGAAAAGGATGTAATTACATCTGCAGAGATTATCATTGATATGAAAACCATCGAACATGCGGACCCAAGTTTATCTGATCATTTATCCAAAAAAGATTTTTTCTGGAGTAAAAAATATCCTACTGCTCGATTGGAGAGCACTTCCATCGACAACGAAATGGTCAGCGGCAACTTAAGTATAAGAGGCGTCACACAGCTTATTCAATTTCCTTATGAAAAGGTAAAAATGGGTAAAAACATCATCATCAAAGGTAAAATAACCATTGACCGCACGCTGTATGAAATTAAGTACAACAGTAGTTCATATTTTCAAGATTTAGGAAACTATGCCATCAAGAATACATTTGATTTGAACTTCGAGATTAAAATCTAATCAAAAAGAAGTGGCTAATAAGTTAATCAACTAACGACTCTGAGATAAGGCCTAAATTTTTGGATGTTCAGGCCTTATTTTTTTCAATCAAATTATACGTCCATTATAAGAACAAACCTGCTATTATTTTCTTAATAATAATGAATAACTTAAGCTCGATTTAGTAGCGCTATCATGTTTTTTAAAAAATCGGTATTTCTAGGTCTATTTTTATTATTGTGTCAAACAAGTTTTGCACAAGAAGCCGAGCTATACGGAGAACAGTTCACAGAATTAACAACTCCAATTGATCGAATTTCAGCTTATATTGATACTGCTAATAAGTACCTGTATCAAGATTTGGATATCTCCATAGCAGCACTTAATGCTTCCAAAAATATTATAGATAAAACGAATGACATCCCAGACTCCATCATCTTCAAATACAAGTATCAAAAGATTTACCAAGAGCTAAATATGCTTCAAAATCTAGAAGCATTTAAGACGGTTATGGAATGCGAAACGGATCTTAATTGGGATGAAATTTCAACTGATTTCAGGTCATCATTTAATTATATCAAGGGTTTCACCTTTATGATATTTGGAGATTTGGAGGCTGCTCAAAAAGCTTACTATGAAAATATTGTAACAGGAAAGAAAAATAAAAAATATAGCTTAGTTATAAGCAATCTCTATTCTCTTGGGCAACTATATAATGATGAAGGAGATCATGAAGCAGCGATGAGTTGCTTTGAAGAAGCATTGAATCTAAGTAAAACAACAAAAGTAAAGGAATCCACCATTGCACTCCTGCATATTGAAAAAAGTGAGGTATTAAGTAGTCAAGAAAAATATGCTGAAGCTTTAAGTTCTTTACAAAAAGCATTTCATAAGGCAGAACAAAACAATCTACAAATATTAATGTCTGACATTCGTATGCTTGAGGGCAAATGTTATTTAAAACAAGGCAACATCAAAGAAGCGGAAAACATTTATTCGATCTTGAAGAAAAATCCTACTGGAAATAATGATCAAAATAATATAACCAATACAAAACAATTCTTGGTTTTGTTATCTAAAGAGAAAAAAGAATATCGTAAAGCATTGATCCATCTCAATGAATTAATAAATACTACGGATTCATTAAACTTTGATTATCAAATTTATAATTATACCCTAGCGCATGAATTGCATAGCGAATTAGGTAACTATAAATATGCTTACCAAAATAGTCTAGCAGCTAACGAAATAAAAGAAAAAAAAGAAGCCGATACCAAAAGGCAAAAGACAGCCTATTTGAAAGTAAAATACGAATCAGAAGAAAGAGAGAAAGATAATGCGCTGCTCAAATCAGAAATTCAAGAAAATTTATCAAAGCAACGAATACTTTATGCGTTAATAGGTTTAGCCTTATTGACACTTCTTTTTTTTATTGGCGCCTTTTACCAAAAAGCACGTTATAATAAAATGCTTAAACAAGAAGTAGCTAAAAGAACAGCGAAATTAAATACCTCTAATAAACTGCTACACAATACCAATCAAGAACTTAGTGAATTCAACCAGATTCTTTCTCATGACCTAAAGGAGCCAGCACGCATTATTGTAAGCTTAAGCCAATTGGCACATAAATACAGAGACGATCCTCACAAACTTCAAGAACAATTGTCACATGTCACGGACAGTGCTAAACAATTGAATGTACTAATAGATGATGTTGAAAAATACCGCAATATTGACCAAACTGATATTAGTAAAACTGAAATTGTAGAGATTGAATGTATGCTGCAGCAGGCAGTAAAAAGATGCCAAGAAAAATATCCAGAGAAAGAAGTATTGCTGAGCACTGAAAACACACAGCAAATTCATGTAGCACCTAATTTATTACTACAAGTATTTACTTACCTCATGGATAATTCATGTAAGTTTAACGATCATGATATTGTCAAAATACATATAGCGCAGAGTATCTCAAATACTGAGCATACCTTTACCATTAAGGACAATGGTATTGGTATTCCTAAAAAATTCCATCAACATGTATTTGAAAGATTCAAGAGATTGAATTTAAGGAATGAATATAAAGGTTCTGGCCTTGGCTTGAGCATTGCAAAAAAACTCCTTGACAAGATTCAAGGAAGCATTGCTATTTTGGATTCTAAAGAAAATGAAGGTACTACTATTTCAATAGCGTTCCCTAAATAATTTTAAATAGCAGTTTTAATTCTCCCTTTTGATTTTATTAGAAAGTTCTTTAGTATACATCTTGTGTATGATAGTCCATTGATTCTCAACTTTCAGAAGCATAAAATAATCGATATAAGTACCTTGATATTCTGGATGAGAAATCTCAACCTTTGCAACCGCAGCATTATTTTCAAAATCAATGGATAAAATTCTCCCGCCCTCTCCTGTGGGTTTTCCTTCTTTGGTATCAGCTATATAATCTGTTCCTGACCAAATTTGGAGTTTACCATTCTTGACACTGTATAAATTTAAATCTGGATGAAAGGCTTTTTTTAATCGTTCAGGTTGGCCACCTGTTGAACCTTCAATGTAATCCATGAGGGTTTCAGTAATTTGAGCAATTTCATTATTGTTATCATATTGCTGTGCAAAGACTTGGTTAGTTGAAAAAACAAGAAATGATGTGAACACTAGTAGGAATCTATACATGATTTTAGATTTAAATGAATTGAATATCAATTATCAAACGTTTGAATGAGTGCTTAAGGTATGACTCTTAAAATAGGAAAATGAAAAAACCTAAATAGCTAAAGATCAAAAAATCATATATTGGTTTTATGTTACACAAACCTTTTCCGCTAAATGAGTCTATGGGTGAAGCTATCAAAGTTAGTTTTATTATAGGCCTATTTATCTTTCTTTTTTTATTAGTATTTCAACCCTTTGGGCTTTCAACAGCACCAGGAAGTATTCTCCTAAAAACTGCTGTTTATGGATTGATTACTTTTTTAATAAATAGCGCTTTTACAGTTTTCATTATTAAAATATTCGATGAATCTAAATGGACGATTCTTCATCAAATAATATTCTATTTAGTATTGTTAATTTCCATAGCATTAGCAAATTTTTACTACACTAAAACATTTGATCCATTATTGGGCTGGAACCCATCAAGTTTCGTTTTATATACTGCAGCAATAGGATTATTCCCTATTGTTTTTTTCATTTTTTTCCAACAAAATAGATTATTCAATAGATATAAAATCGAATCTGGTGAGGTCAACAATGCTTTAAAAAAAATAAAGCCGGCACAAGGTGATTTTGGTGAAGCTTTCACCTCACAAACATCAAAAGGAACTTCTTTAAGCATTCAACAACATAATATTGTATTTATTGAATCTGTGGGTAATTATTTACTAATCCATCATTTATCAGAGGATAAAATCATTCAATCAAAAATACGAGGCACATTAAAAACGATCATTAAAGAGCTCAATCCGATCTTGCAGATCACCCATCGGGCTTTTATTGTCAATAGCAGGTACATATCGTCAGCAAGAGGCAATGCACAAGGATTAAAATTGACAGTAAAACATGCTGAAAATGAAATTCCTGTATCTAGAAGTTACGTATCACTATTCAGAAGGTATCTTGAACATTGATTTTTCTTTGCATTTTATCCCAAATACTGCATTCCATCCCACTTTATTGATGATACCGCTTATTTTGACTTTTTTTGAATTGTAAATGATCAGCAAAAACGCTCGATCATCAATAACTTTTTTAATTCAACTTTAAAGTCTTATGAAAAATTTATTCCTTGTTTTATGGCTAATGATAAATATACAATCGCTTTGTGCACAAGTATATACGGAGAAGCAAAGCAGGCACAGGTTTGCCCAAATGACCTTAGGTTTAGATCTCCAGTCTTCTTTTGGTGGAAACACCAAATATATCGATGCATTTGGAATAAAGCAATCTCAAGATTTACCGACAACCGTTGTTCCAAGGTTTTTAATTGGAGGCACCCACTTTTGGGGACATGCTGATTTCTATATCGCCATTCCACTTTATTCTCCTACTATTGAAAATGAAAATCAAGAAATTCAATCATTAAGCGGTGTAGAAACCGTTTTCAAATATTATCCATTGCGCATTGAGCACGGTAAATTGCGACCTTACCTTGGCACTTCTATTGCTCCTTTTTATTACGAACATGAAAATAAAAATTTAGCTTTTTCAAATGGACCAGAATTAAATTACACCAGTTTCCCACTACTGGCTGGTATCACCTATAATTCTAATCAACATGTAATTGAAGCTGGCCTTACGTGGAACTATAGCAATAAAAGATCATACTATATCTCTAGAGATCAAATCGAAACTATTAATATGTCACCGTTGTACGCCTCCGTCTCTTACAAGTTTATGTTTGACACCACCATCGGTGCAGAGAAAGATTGGGAGTCTGGAAGAACCGCTGAAATCACCTCCATACTAGCTGATAAAAAAAGTCTTAATGGATTTTTTCTTGGGGCAGGTATGTCCTCTGCATTTTGGCTAAGAAGAAGTAGCTATAACATACAAAACCGACCTTATATTGAAAAATATAACACGGCTATCTTACCAGAGTTTTCATTAGGCTATTACTTACACAAACCTGATCTAAACTTTGGCTTGGCTTATAGATCATATGGAAGCTCAAGTAACAGTTATGGTACCATTCAAAATTTAAATAGAAAGTCTCTTCTATTCGAAGCCACAAAATTTGTTTTTGACTACCATGGATTTGTTCCATTTATTGGACCAAATATTAGTTATGAAAAACTGAGTTTTACTGAAGCATTCGAGGGACAGGAAAGCATCAATAAAGCTGAAAATAAATTTGCCTACGGACTTACTTTTGGCTGGGACATAAGACCCAATAGAATAGGAAATTGGATCCTTAGAACAAACCTAAGGTGGTATCCCAATCTCTACCTTGAAGTCGAACCGGAATCAAAAATCTCTTTTGATAATTTGGAATTCAATTTTATTCAATTGATTATTTATCCCAATAGAATGAAGAAAAAGTAAACAGGCTAAGGGCGATTTTTAGTATTTTGAAATCATGAAAACAAGTCTATTCATTTTATATATTTCATTTATTAGTCTTAGCCCAATTATATCTCAAACTGAAATAGATGAGCTAGCAACAAAAATTGAAGAAGTATTTAAAAGTAGCAGCATTCACGGACTGGGAGCAGCTATTGTCAATAAGGACGAAATCCTATTTGAAAATAGCTTTGGATATGCTGATATCGCTAATAAAAAACCCTATGACCGTAATAGCCTACACAATATTGGTTCTACATCAAAAACCTTTATTGGCATAGCCATTATGCAATTGGTGGAACAAGGTAAATTGGATCTGGATGCAGATATCAATGATATTCTACCTTTTAAAGTTCAAAACCCACATCATCTTGATAAGCCTATTACCATACGGCAATTGTCGACACACAGCTCATCTATTAGAGATCGCAATTTGAATTATGCTTTACGTGCTTACATATCACGAGACAGTGAGAGAGGTATTCGCAAAGGTCTGCCTTTAATGTATAAAGTTCAGTTCAAAAAAATGCTGAAGAATGAAGATCTTTCATTGGGTGATTTCCTAGAAGAAAGTTTATCAAAAAAAGGTAAATGGTATAGCAAGAAAAATTTTTACAAACAAGTCCCAGGAAGTGATTATAACTATTCGAATATTGGGGCTGGTTTAGCTGGGTACATCATAGAGATCATTTCTGGTGAAAACTATGACGACTATGTTATCAATCATATTTTAAAGCCTTTGAAAATGGAAGCTTCGGGATGGAGCAAAGGCCAAATCAATGAATCAAAGTTTGCTGAGCGGTATATCAATAGCATCCCTTTTCCTGATTATCATTTGACAACTTATCCTGATGGTGGACTTATCAGTTCGATGAGTGACTTATGCACCTATCTCCAAGCTATGATCGGAGGATATATGGGTGAAAAGAGCATCCTAACGAGTGCTTCCTTTCAAGAAATGATGAGTAATCAATTTCAGCAAGAAGCATTAAAAAACATCCCACGAGAAAGTCAAGATCGAAGTGGAATATTTTGGGATATTTATGGTAAAAAAGGAAGAACTGATATTGGTCATAATGGAAGTGATCCTGGTATATTATCCTTTATGTACTTTGATCCCGATACAGGACTTGGTTGCATTCTACTTACAAACACGGATGCTGAAGATGATAACATTAGAAAACTCATAGAAATTTGGGAGTTGCTCATTAAATACCGAAATCTTATTTAATTTAAATTTTTGATTTGAAAAATAAAGAAGCCTATTGGTCAAAAAGATATAAAGAAAATAATACCGGCTGGGATATTGGCTACCCTTCTACTCCCATCAAGACCTATGTAGATCAATTAGAAAATAAGGCAATAAAATTATTAATACCAGGAGCTGGAAATGCCTATGAAGCTGAATACTTATTTAATAATGGATTTCATAATGTTTACGTCCTTGATATTTCTCCAATGCCTCTCAAGGCATTAAAAACTAGGGTTCCAGATTTTCCAGAGAATCAATTAATCCAAGATGATTTTTTTGATTTCAATGAAAGCTTCGATTTAATTCTAGAACAAACTTTCTTTTGCTCATTTGAACCCAGCAGAGAAAATAGAAGTAATTATGCAAAGAAAATGCATGAGTTGTTGCGCCCTGGAGGAAAGCTTGTGGGTCTTTGGTTTGACCATCCCCTAACAGAAGACGCTAAAAGACCTTTTGGAGGAACTCAAAAAGAATACGACTCGTATCTCTCCCCTTATTTTGAAATAAAAATTTTTGAAAAATGCAGAAACTCCATTAAACCCAGAATGGGGTTTGAGCTATTTGGCATTTTTATTAAGCCTAAAAAAAATGAGCCCAACAAGTAAATGTTGGACTCAAGTTATTGTATAAAAATTTTCTTACTTAGTTATTTTAATTGCTTTAGTCTTATCACCTACAACTATTCTCAGCAAATAAGTACCAGATCTTAAATCCGATAAATTGATACTGGGTGAAATAATATTCACTTGTTTTCGCATAATTAATTGGCCCAAAATATCATAAACTACTATTTCATTAACTTCTTCTTCTGTCTGAATAAATAATTCATTAACAACAGGATTGGGATAAACTGATAAAACTTTTGCTTCTTGATTTTTGACATCTGTTAAATCCCCTTCGGTAAAAACAAGGTCATCAATGTAGTATTCATTATTGGCGTCGATGGCAAAAAAATCAATTCCGCCCACCACCATATCTTCGTCCATATTTTGCCTAGGGATTTCGACATTATTCACGCTCATCTGCCATTGACTTGAGTCCGGATAAAAAGTAATAACAATGGGAAACCATGCAGCTTCAGGATAGTCCCAAACATAATTTGCATCTCCTGTATTTATACCTGGATAGGCGCCACCAATTCCAGGACCACCAGCGGGGTTCTGCGTGTTATTAAATACGAGATTGGTAGAATTGAAAATTCCATTTCCACCATTTCCTGCACCTCCTGAAGCAGACAACATTCCTTGTATATTAAAGTAAGCTGTTTTGCCTGTGGGTATAAACATTTGAAAGGTGAGTTGATATACCCCAGTAGTTTTATTACCAAGATTTAACAATACATCTTGAGGACCTTGACCAGGACCAATAAAACCAGACTTTGTTCCTGAATTGGCATATGCATCTGAAATGTCAATATCTTCAGCAGCATTATTATTGCCTGACCAAACTCCCCAAAGCTCTGTGTTTTGATTTAGCATGTCACCCAAATCATAAGTTTCGAAAGTCTCATTAAAGATGACCTGCGC
>CALGNN010000177.1 GCA_937961455.1 uncultured Saprospiraceae bacterium | reverse complement strand
TTCGAAAAGAAGACGACAATTAAACAAACTGAAATCAAACAACAATCAGAAGAGATTCAAACAGATCATTTTATAAATCAAAATGAGAGCACACTTGATAAAGGAAAACAGGTAGATGATATAACAAACAAGAATGGCAGTAATACAAGCACAATGAGTGCTTCCATACAAGCATACAATACGGATTCTAATAAAGCCGCTACAAATTCATCACTGGATAATTTAAGATCTTACTCAAACGAGCATTTTAATGTATCAGTTGAACAAATCATCACAGATGAATCAAAGGCACAAAATAGTGAGATAGGTGTGGCACAGAAAATGAAAGAACAATCCGACTTAACTAGAAGAAACCACCAGTTAGATCAACTAACTAAAAAGAATCCTAGAACTATCGGATTGAAAAACATGAAAACGCTGCCATTGCTTCAATATGGACTTACTTATAAAAATGATGATCTTGAGCTAGATCCTATTTGGTTTGTTGATCTTTCCCCCCAAGAAGAGCAAAAGAAATTTAAAGCTTACCACGCAATAGGATTGGAATTAGGATATGGAAAAATGTTTAGTGATTATCAATCGGTTAATGCTTCCCTATTGGATTTAAGGAGGAGTAGTGAAACACCTTTGGATCAAGCAAGTATTGGCCTGATTTATAAGTATCAGTTAACAAACAAAATTTCTTTGCAATCAGGATTGAATTTTTGGCAAGCGAATTGGCAAAGCATTCATGCCACTGAATCACAAGAAGTCTTATCTGAAAATTTTCAACAGATAACAAGAACCCACGAAATTAGCTACAAAAGGTATGGCAAAGACAGAGCTTTGAGCATCCCAATTTTGCTGGAATATGATTTTTTCAAAAAAGAAAAGTTCTCAGGAAGGGCAGGACTTGGTTATGAATTCAATCTTTTTGGATCACACAAAGGTTATGAAATAGATCTAAATGGACAGGAGTATAATATTGAAAATGATATAGAAAATAGATATCTCAATAAATCAGGTAATTATCTGATGGCAAACGTTGGAGCTGGATATAATATAAATGAACGCACATTATTACAAATAAATATGACTTATAAGTATGGACTAAATACCTTCCAAACTCAGGCATCTTCCGTACAAAAATCCTATAGATTTTTAAGCTTGAATGCTGGAATCTTAAAACGAATTAACTAAAAAAGAAAATCTCTAATCATGAAATATTTTTTACAAATTGCCTTATGTCTTTTATTAACAAGTCAGATGCTCCAAGCACAATTGATCTGTGATCAAAATGTCAATATTAGTTTGGACGGAAATGGAGAAGCTACATTAGATGCTGATGTTTTTTTAGATGGAAGTGTATGTCCAGATTGTGAGATTACTGCAATTGACAATAATGGAGATACATTGGGGTCTGGCCTTACATTTACGTTTACCTGTGATATGATCAATATGGATATGATAGTACAAATTACTGATCCTTTAGATGGCAACTCTTGTTGGGTTGAAGTACTAGTGGAAGACAAATTAAACGTATGCAACTTTGGTGGGCCAGCTGTAACCATTGCAGGTCTTTGCGATATCGGTTCGTATGATTTATTATTGAATGATGCAGATGTCTTTACAGAAATTAGTAACTGTATTCGTTTAATTCCTACCATGAATAATGGTGTCAATACCATCACGGTCAATCACGATTTAATAGAGAGTATGAATGGCGTATCAACCTTAGACTTGGTGATAATATGGAATGGCGTTAATGATGGGTTCGAAACACCTATGCATGCTGTGCTCGCTGATATTGATAATGACGGCGCTGTTTCAACAATAGATTTGATAAATACAAGGAAAGGAATATTAGGTGTTCCAAGTAGTTTAGATTTAGGAAGTGTAAGAATCTTTGAGACCAATGATCCTTTCACAGGATTTAATCCTTTTGGTTTTACTAATGATTATCAGAGCTTAGATTTTAATTCAGACTACTTCTTAACTAACAATAACTTGGCAATTACAGTAAGGAAATTGGGAGACTTAAATAACAGTGCTATTGATAATTTTTCTGAAGCTGTTTTAGAAGACAGATCAGAAAAGACCTTGCTTTATGATAATATTGAGCTAGTTGCTGGAGAAAGTTATACGGTGAATGTAAGTATTGATCACAGTGGTATCCAAGCGCTTACTGGAGGGATTGTAATAGAAGGCGCAGAAATAATCAACATCGACGCTTATTCGAATGAAGAAAAATTGATTTCTCACATAGAAGGAGATCAACTTAATTTGTCATTCCTGGGCTTAGATGTAAACGAACTGAATTTTACTATTGAATTTAAAGCGCATAGCAATGGCTTACTTAGTGATTTTATTTACCTCAATGAAGTCATATTTAATGATCTTGTTGATATGAATATGGAAGAGTTTGACATAGTACTTGAACCAAAGTCATTAACAAATAATCAAAATCTTGAGATTGGACCTGCCACTATGGTCTTTCCAAACCCAACAAGCAATCAAGCGACCATCGTCTTTTCTGAAAAGTTTTCCGATTCGAATAAAACGATAAGAATTTTTAACTCGGCTGGTACCAATGTATTTCAAACTGAAACCAACCAAAGCCAGTTCATTATAAATGATCAGGAAAAATTGAATGCTGGATTTTATATAATTGAAGTTCAATCTTCAAATGAGCATTCCAGATTAAAACTCATCATAGAATAAAACTGCAAAAGGAGTGCGTTTAGATTTCGCACTCCTTTTTTTATAAAGTCCAATAATAAAGTCTTTTACTACAAAAAGCATTGCTCAATAAATTTCCCTATTAGCTTAAATAGATATATTTTCGCGCAAAATACTATCGATGGCAAATGCTTTTTTTGAAGTACCTTATCCAACAAACGAACCGGTACTTTCTTACGCTCCTGGATCAACTGAAAAATCAGAACTTAAGTCGGAGTTACGCAGACAAAAATCTTTGAAACTCGACATCCCCATGACCATTGGGGGAGAGAAAATATATACCTCAAATAAGGTGGGCATTCATCCACCACATGATATCAAACATTCTTTAGGTACTTTTAGTAGAGGAACCGCAAAGCATGTCACCAAAGCCATAAATGCCGCTCTCAAAGCGAGAGAGAGCTGGGCTAAAACCCCGTGGCAAGAAAGAGCAGCGATCTTTCTTAAAGCTGCTGATTTATTATCTGGTCCTTATAGAGCAAAGATGAATGCAGCCACCATGCATTGTCAATCTAAAAATTGTTATCAAGCAGAGATTGATGCTGTTGCTGAAATGGCAGACTTTTTTCGATTCAATGTGCAATACATGACCGAAATCTATGCACAGCAGCCAGAGAGTGCTCCAGGAATTTGGAATCGATTAGAATACAGACCCTTGGAAGGCTTTATATTTGCCCTTACACCATTTAACTTTACTTCCATTGCTGCAAACCTTTGCGCAGCTCCTGCTATGCTAGGAAATGTTGTAGTCTGGAAACCAGCAGATTCACAAATTTATTCTGCGAATATTATCATGGAATTATTTGAGTCAGCAGGTTTGCCTAAAGGTGTGATCAACTTAGTTTTTGTTGACGGACCAACGGCAGGTAAAGAAATTTTCAGTCACTCTGAATTTGCGGGACTACATTTTACAGGTAGTACTGGTGTCTTTAGAAAATTGTGGAAGACGATCGGTGATAATATTGCTAACTATCGATCTTACCCAAGAATTGTTGGGGAGACAGGAGGGAAGGATTTTGTTGTAGCACACCAATCCGCTCATCCAAAAATGGTTGCCACTGCACTATCAAGGGGTGCATTTGAGTTTCAAGGACAAAAATGTTCAGCTGCTTCAAGAGCCTACATCGCTAAGTCTATTTGGCCAAGCGTAAAAAAAGAACTTATTAAAGATGTGAAGTCCTTTAAGATGGGAAGCCCTGAAGACTTTACCAATTTCATTAATGCGGTCATTGATGAAAAGGCTTTTGATAAAATTGCTTCTTATATTGATCATGTCAAGAAAGCTAAAGGAGCTAAGATTATTGTCGGCGGAAAGTATAATAAGAAGAAAGGCTATTTCATCGAGCCTACAGTCGTCGAAGTTACTGATCCAAAATTTAAGACCATGTGTGAAGAAATTTTTGGGCCTGTATTAACCGTGTATGCTTTTGAAGATAGGGACTATGCTAAAACACTTGACATTGTCGATCAAACTTCTCCATACGCTCTTACAGGAGCTATTTTAGCGACTGATAGAGATGCTGTACAGTTGGCAAAAGAAAAATTGCAAAATGCTGCTGGTAATTTTTATATCAATGATAAACCAACTGGAGCCGTAGTCGGGCAGCAACCTTTCGGAGGAGCGAGAGCTTCTGGAACCAATGATAAGGCTGGTTCAATTCT
>CALGNN010000176.1 GCA_937961455.1 uncultured Saprospiraceae bacterium | reverse complement strand
CGTGGCGAAAAGAACTAGAATTATTGAGAAAGTTAGTTCTTAGTAATGGCTTGACTGAAGAATCAAAATGGGGTGTACCCTGCTATACTCAGCAAAATAAAAATGTCCTTATCATTAGTGCTTTCAAAGCCTATTGTGCTATCAGTTTCTTCAAAGGAGCATTATTAAGCGATAAAGAAGGAATACTAGAAAAACCTGGGAAAAATTCGCAAGCGGCTCGACTGATCAAATTCACAAATACTAAGAAAATCAAAGCATTAGCACCAACTTTGAAAGACTATATCAAGGAAGCTATAGCAATAGAAAAAGCAGGATTAAAAGTTGATTTCAAAAAGAACCCCGAAGCAATACCAGAAGAATTAGAAAATAAATTAGCAGAAGACCCTGTCTTTAAAGCTGCCTTCGAAGCATTAAGCCATGGAAGACAAAGAGGATACATTATATATTTTTCTTCAGCCAAACAGTCAAAAACCAGGGAGTCTAGAATTGAAAAGAGTATTGGAAAAATTTTGAATGGAGAAGGTTTAAACGATAAATACAGTGGCAAAAAATAAATACAAATTAGATCGCTTTATTGGATCATCTTTTGAATCTTGACACATGCAACTCAAAACCATTTACCATAACTTATTTATATTTTTTTATTTAAAAAAATAATGCCATTTGATGGACAAGAGAAGTGGTGAATTGGGCCCAATAGGCTAATTTGTTTTTGTTGCGTTTCTTCACCGAGATGATTCACCATGCGCATATCCCATTCTCCGCCTGAGTCAGCTAAAATTTTAATAATAACATCTTGACTTAACTTACCATTGATAATATGAATGTGTTCAAAATCTAATTCTATTGGCAAGACCATATCATCATAAACGGCAACAATCAATTGATTATCTGATTCTGCTTGTAGCATCGGATAATTGGCTAAGGGCTTGTGTGGGGTAAATTTTCCTCCCAACAAAAGATCTCTATTGTCTAACCAATACTGTGTAAAATGTTTTATCATTTTTATTTCTTCTTCACTCCTATCCGCCAATCTCACATAGAGTTGTGGAACGGAGAAAAGTAAATTAGTCATTTGCAAAGCTGCAATTTCAACAGGTTCATTCTGATTCCACGTGACCATATCTGAGTGAACTGCAGCAGGCCCACAAATCAATTTTACATCTGTCGTCCTTACCCTATTCATGAGAGGATCATTTGGACAATCAAATGCTCTAAACATATTACCTAATTGCAGTAAGGCAGGTCCTACATATTGTTGTCTAAATTCAATTAACAGTTCTGGTTTTAATCCTATTAAATTGTCGCTAATTTCATCAATCAGTTTTTGCGTACCCTGTGCTACAGAAAGTGTATCCCTCCCATTCAGTTCTTTCAACTCAGTCTCTGGGTAAACTTTGAAGTCATCAATGAAATCTAATTTCAAACCATCGATATTCCATTCCAGGATGGCTTTTTTATAGATTGTACTTAGATAGGATCTCACCTCTGGAAATCGCGGATCAAACACTGGCGCCCAATAATGATTTTCTGTTAAAAACTTTCCCTGAAATTTTTGATAAGCATCAGATTTTTTTCCACAGAATGGAACAGAAAACCAAAACATGATCTTCATCCCAATCTCATGAACTTGATCAACGAATGACCTAACATCCGCAAATCTTTCTTGTCTCCAATCTCCTGTGTAATCATAACCCCGCATATCATCTTTAGTCTGCCAGCCATCATCAATGATAATGACTTCATAACCTAATGATTTAGATAATCTGCATTCTACTAACAAAGCTTGTTCGTCTAAACTTTGATGAAAGGAATACCAAGTACTATAAAGAGGAAGCTTTGCTGCTTTAGGCACTTTTATAGGCACAATGTTGCCAGCATTGATGATCCACTCAGTCGCCTCTTGAATGGCTTGGCCAAAATTTTTAGGCTCCTTATCTATAAGAATGAATGCTTCATAATCTTCATCTGCACTATGTTCTAAAAAGAAACTAATGATACAATGAAAATGATTATCCTCCTCTCTTAGTGATGCTTCAATGTGAACATTGTTTATAGGATCAGAACAGGCAATGAGTAAAATATTTTGATCGTGATTTCCAAACAAAGAAATCAACGGACTTGAAATAGAAATAGAGGATTGGACCAATGGTGCTTCCCAATCCGTTCTATAGCGCTTATCAAGAATATTATTAGATGACCAAGATCCTTTCACCCCAATAGCTTCATGTTTCCATTTTACCTGTATCGGTCTATTAAGATGTGATTTTTTGACTTGCAATCTATATATGCTACTTTGACCAGCTTGTTTCACAGCTTCAAATCGAACCTCATCTTTATGGATACCCATCACCTGAGGTTCATAGTCAATTTCAATCTTTCTATTTACAACTTTCATGTTCTTTTCTTTGCCACCAAATATGCTCTAGGTATTTTTTAGCTGTGCTAAACTATTTTGATCTAATTCGCTTTGGGAAGCTTCAAATTGTATGTGCTTTTGATCAGCTGAATATTTCAATTGCTTGGAAATTTCTTCACTTACCCAAGGCAAATATTTTTTTGCCTTAGTTATATTAAAATATGACCATCCAGTTCTTCTATTGATAAAATCCATAGGATGGGCCACTGACTCATACTTTATGGCGTAATTCAATTGACTTTGGACAAAACGATTTTGGAAATCTTGCTTATTTTTTTCCTTATTTAATGGTTCGATAGCGGATAGAATATCAGCTGCATCTTTTCCAAAATTGCTTACTAGTGCTTCCAGCTCAACGAGACTTATTGGACACTCCTTATACTCTTTGCTCAAGTCAAGGATGTAATCCTTATAAGCTTGATAATTAACAAAGGGTCGATGGTGTATCTTGTAATTTTTTGTTTTAGAGGCGGTCTTGTTTTTATTATTCAGTTTGTAAACCAGATCTACTACCCTTTCTGCCATTTTTCTAAAGCCTGTTAACTTGCCACCAGCAATTGAAATAAGTCCAGTTTTAGAAATAAATATT
>CALGNN010000175.1 GCA_937961455.1 uncultured Saprospiraceae bacterium | reverse complement strand
ACTGCGAAACATTTTAAAATCCTAAACATAAAAAACTCGCCTTTTATATTTTTGCTGATTCATTTTTACTTCGATCACATTTCATTAGAGCATTTTCAATCATCAGATTAGCTCAAACAGTTTTATGTTTTTAACGGATTTGAAATTGTTTCTCATTAAAAATAAAAAGGCCAGGCTTAATCTATTTGAAATTATATAGATGATAAATAGGCTTTCTTTTAATTTATATTTCCAGAGGACCAGCATAAGTTTTCTTAACTTACCTTCCATAATATAATCTGCATTCAAGATGAATTTTTCCTATTCAGAAAAGACTATAAAATATATTAATCGACTCCAAGCATTCATGGATGAACATATTTATCCCATTGAACATGAGTACGAAAAATTTATGGATGAAAATGAATGGACAGAATTCCCAAAATTGGAAGCACTCAAAGAAAAGGCCAAAGCAGCTGGCTTATGGAATTTATTCTTACCCGAAGAATATGGAGACCTAAGTCCGGGGTTAACAAATTTGGAATACGCTCCATTAGCAGAAATGATGGGAAGCGTCCTTTGGTCATCAAAGGTATTTAACTGCAGTGCGCCTGATACTGGCAACATGGAAGTCCTCGCTAAGTATGGTTCGGAGCAACAAAAAGAACAGTGGCTCAAACCACTTATGGATGGTAGTATCCGTTCTGCATTTCTTATGACAGAACCGCAAGTTGCCTCATCAGATGCAACCAATATTGAAACACGTATAACTAAAGAAGGAGATCACTATAACATTAATGGACATAAGTGGTGGTCTTCTGGTGCCATTCATCAAGATTGTAAAATCTTAATTGTGATGGGCAAAACAGATCCTGAGGCAGCCCGACATGCTCAGCAAAGTATGTTGCTCGTTCCGATAGATACTGAAGGTGTAGAGGTCGTAAGACCACTAAAAGTATTTGGTTCTTATCACATGCCAGATGGACATGCTGAGATCAAATTAAACAATGTCAAAGTGCCTATTGAAAATCTCATCCTTGGAGAAGGAAGAGGATTTGAAATTGCGCAAGGAAGATTAGGCCCAGGCAGAATTCACCATTGTATGCGCTTGATAGGGGGAGCACAACGAGCATTGGAAATGATGTCAAAGCGTGTTACTCAAAGAACCACTTTCGGAAAAGAACTTTCTGCTTATAGCAGCATACGTCAAGACATAGCGAAATCAAGATGCGAGATAGAGCAAGCCCGACTTTTAACATTATCAGCAGCAGACCATATCGATCGACTAGGCATTAAAGGAGCAAAGGATCTCATAGCCATGATTAAGATTGTTTGTCCACGAATGACTGAAAAAGTTCTAGATCGTGCCATCCAAACTTTCGGAGGTATGGGTGTCTGTCAAGATACACCTCTAGCAGAACTCTGGTCTTATGCCAGATTTATTCGATTAGCAGATGGACCAGATGAGGTCCACGAGTATCAGCTAGGGAGGAATACGATTAAATTGTATAGAGACTCGTGAAAGAAATCAGTTCTTAGTGAGAAACAGACTCCACCCTAGAAGGGTGGCACTAGCTTAAAAGAATCAAATAAATTCGCATAGTTAACGATTCATGATTTATTACATTTAGGCATCTTATATTTTTGCTTTTAAATTAAAATCCAAATACATTGCGACCTTATTTACATCTAGATTTTATTTGAAAAAGGGCGTGAAGAAATAATAACAGCCTTGAATTTTTTGTTACTTTTTATTTCAAACCAAAAAGTAAGACACGAAAGAAAAAATTATGTACGACAAATTATTAGAACCCTTAAACCTTGGATTTACCACTTTAAAAAATAGAGTCCTAATGGGTTCCATGCACACCATGCTGGAAGAAATCCC
Source organism: uncultured Saprospiraceae bacterium (assembly GCA_937961455.1). Taxonomy (GTDB): domain Bacteria; phylum Bacteroidota; class Bacteroidia; order Chitinophagales; family Saprospiraceae; genus CALGNN01. The sequence goes on along the minus strand of CALGNN010000175.1, from coordinate 1,695 downwards.
TGGAGGAAATGTGATGGCTGCTGCCTTTTACGCTGAACGTGCAAAAGGTCAAGTTGGACTCATCGTTACGGGTGGAATCGCACCCAATCTTCAAGGTGTTGTAGCGATGGGTGGAGCGACCTTGATGAATGAGGAAGAAGCTGAACATCATAAAGTAATCACCAAAGCAGTACACGAAGAAGACGGAAAAATTTGTTTGCAAATACTTCATGCGGGTCGATATGCTTATGACAAAAACTTAGTGGCTCCCTCTGCCATTAAAGCTCCTATAAATATGTTTACTCCAAGGGCTTTAGAAACTGAAGAAGTAGATCAAACCATTGCTGATTATGCAAATTGTGCAAAGATGGCACAACTCGCTGGATACGATGGAGTCGAAGTGATGGGTTCAGAAGGGTATTTGATTAATCAATTTATTGTCAAACGAACGAATCATAGAACAGACAAATGGGGAGGTGATTACGAAAATAGAATCCAATTCCCTATTCAAATTGTAAAAGCCATAAGAGCAGCAGTTGGTGAAAACTTTATTATCATCTACAGGCTCTCTATGTTGGATCTTGTTGAAGAAGGAAGTAGCTGGGAAGAGGTAGTCCAACTAGCCAAAGAAATTGAAAAAGCTGGAGCAACCATTATCAATACTGGAATTGGATGGCATGAAGCGAGAGTACCAACGATTGGTTCCGTAGTACCTAGAGGTGGATTTGCATGGGTGACAAAAAGACTCATGGGAGAGGTCAATATACCATTGATTGCCACCAATAGAATTAACACTCCAGAGATTGCTGAAGCTATATTATCCGAGGGATGTTCAGATATGGTTTCAATGGCAAGACCGTTTTTAGCTGATGCATTTTTTGTACAAAAAGCCATGGATCAAAAGGGTCATGAAATCAACACTTGTATTGCTTGCAACCAAGCTTGCTTGGATCATACATTTACCATGCAGCGTTGTACCTGTCTTGTAAATCCAAGAGCTTGTTATGAAACAGAACTAAATTATCCTCCAACAGATACAGCTAAAAAAATAGCCGTGGTGGGTGCGGGTCCAGCTGGACTAGCAGCAGCTACGATTGCAGCAGAACGTGGACACAAGGTTCATATCTATGAAGCAAGTGATCGTCTAGGTGGTCAATTCAATATGGCAAAAGTAATCCCAGGTAAGGAAGATTACGCGGAGACGATTCGATACTATAAAAACATGTTGGACAAGCATCATGTCGAAGTATTTTTAAATACGAAGGTTGAATCAAACATGTTGAACGACATTGGCTATGAGGAAATCATCATCGCAACAGGTGTACATCCACGTAAACTTGACATACAAGGTATTGATCATCCCATGGTCTTAGATTACAAAGAAGTACTTTGGGATAAAAAGCCCGTAGGTAAAAACGTGGCAATTATAGGAGCAGGAGGTATTGGTTTTGATGTGGCTGAATTTCTAGCGGATCACAATGAAGACCTCATAGATATTCCATCTTATATGAAAGAATGGGGCGTTGATATGAGCTATGAAAAAAGAGGAGCCGCTACCCTACCTATTGATAGTCCTTCACCAAGACAGATTCATTTATTGAAGCGCTCAACTGGCAAGCATGGAAAAGATTTAGGTAAAACCACTGGCTGGATTCATAGAGCAAGTTTGAAGAAAAAAGATGTGGAGATGTATTCCAGTTGTGAGTATTTGAGTAT
>CALGNN010000174.1 GCA_937961455.1 uncultured Saprospiraceae bacterium | reverse complement strand
AGCTGAATTTAGTGACACAATTACTGGTACTAGTTTTACAAGACCTGAGTTGGATAAAGCGAAAGAACTTTGCAGTCATATGCAAGGTGAAATTGATTACCTACTTGTGTACAAACAAGATCGGTTTGGGAGAGATACCCTTGGAGCTTTAACGATCACAAAAGAGTTTAGAGAAATTGGAGTTGAAGTGAACTTCACCGATGAGTGGGTTGACTATTCTGATACAAGTCATCCGTTGACCTTGTTACTCAAATATGCAATGGCACAAACCGAATCCTTAAAGATTGGGGAAAGAACCAGAGATGGATTATATGAAACAAACTTGCAAGGTTATCATACAGCTAATGCCCCCGTAGGATATTATAAAATTGAAACTGATGTAGTTGGTAAGAGCGGGCGCAAGAGAAAGATTTGTGTTCCCGACGAAAATAAAGCCCCAATAATTAAAGAATGCTTTGAGTTATTAGCCTCAGGGACAATGAGTCAAGCAGATTTATTCAAGAATTATGGAGATGCGCTGGGTATCAAAAGATCACAATTCTACAGAATGTTGAAAGATATATTTTATACAGGCAAACTATATATTAAATCCTATAAAAAATACGCTGCTAAAGTCATTGATGCTCAACATGAAGGGATCATTTCAATGGAAGTTTTTGAAAAGGCACAGGATGTTATCGAAGCAGCTAGACAGCCAAATAAGGGAAAGACTTGGACAACTAACAATAAGGAAATGAATTCTCAATACTTTTTGAAGGGAATTCTCAAATGTCCAATTACGAATAAAATGATGACAGCTTATAGTGTAAAGCAAAATAGATTTCACTATTACGCAACTCCATCAGGAAAGAACAAATTGACTATACCAGTATTGCAATGTCATACTTTAGTTAGGCAAGCATTAAAAGAGTTACAAATTGATACAACTACATTTGAAGTATTGAAAAATGAATTGGATCTAAAACACAAAAGTGAAACCAATCAATTAGCGAAAAAAAAGAAGAGATTGATAATTTCACAAACCAAATTAAAGGAAAGGCAAGTTACTATTGAAAACCATTTTGCCGATGGTCAATTAGATGGATCTTCTTTTAGGAGAATTTCAAGAAAGAGCAGGAGTTGATTCTGAATTGATCAACATTGATAAAGCACTTAATGAAGGGAACGCATTTAAGATTAAGGTTTTAGAATTGCTGAAAAGCATCGTTTCTATTTATGACAATTGCTCTCCTAAAGAAAAGAATCAGATGCTTCGGGCGATTTTTCCTGAAGGATTTATGATTAATAAAGAAAGGTCTAAAGTTCTAACCGAAGGAGTGAATGTATATCTATTCTTAAACCCTTGTCAATCAGATGAATGTAATATTCTTGAAATAAAAAACGAGACGACTTTTTCAAATCGTCCCGCTTTGGGTGGAAGACGGGATTCGAACCCGCGACCCTCGGTACCACAAACCGATGCTCTAACCAACTGAGCTACAACCACCAAGTATCTTTATTTTGGTCTTTAACTTTTAGAGACCTAATTAATTTTCCTCGAAAAGGAGGGCAAATATACAATTCTTTATATGAACCTACAATTCAGATTGCTGATTTTAATCAGTAGAATTTAAAGTAATTTAGAAAGGTTTATAAACCCTTCTCGAAGTCTAAAAGCAATATACTTATTTGTACAAAATACTTCAAGATTCGTTACTTCTTAGGCTCAGAATTTACTAGTACAAAAGTCCTCGTTACTGGATTTAAAGGTGTATCAATTACAAGACCCTTGTCATCCACTAATGTTAGCGTGATGTTGTTTTCACCCATAGGTAAACCTTCAATATAGTAAGGCTGCCATTTATCTAAAAGGTGTTCTTCTCCGTTAATCGTAGCTAAGACCTTAAAAACTTTACCTAATTCCGCATTTACGGGATAAAAGTCCAACATTACTTTCTCTGTATCACCATCTACATAGGTACCTTTTGGTCTACTATAAAAAATCATAGGCTTTGTAATCTCCTCTACTTTTTCAATAGATTTATTCTTGACGGTAGTTTTATAAGCAACATGGGCCGCATCTGTTTTGATACTTTCGTGATAAGACCTAGAAAGAAATGCCAACAAATAGTGGTCTCCATCTTCAACATCATGATCAAATGATGAAACATATTTAGCAGCGTATGGTGCATTATCAACAATAAGGTGAATATGTTGGCCCTTTGCTGAATTGGCACACATCTTTTGAGGTGCATCAGTAGTTTGAGCACCTAATTCATAGGTAGTTGCATCAATCCCAAAATTAAAAGTGCCGTTCTTATATTCCATCGAAGATATTTTAGCATCAGGAAATTCAGGAGAAGCTGTAAATGGTGTTAACTTGTATTTGTATTCTTTTTCTTGTACACTTGTTTTTTCTTCTTTTGCATTAGACGTACTTTCTTGTTTGCAAGAGAAACAAATAAAAAAAATGGAAAAAAGTAGTAGGAAATTTTTCATGTATGACTTAACTATTTTTATGGTTTAATTGTTAGCAAATTAGTGATTTCCAATGACAGATTAGAAATCCAAGCTTAATAATTCATGGCAACACAACAAGTAGATATCATTGTAGAAGGAATGACTTGTGCAAATTGCGCAAGTTCCCTTAATAAGTACCTCGAAAAAAAAGGTGCTACAGACATCTCTGTCAACTTTATGACGAATGATGTGAGCTTCGTTGCAGAGGACTCAGACAGTACCTTAGAATCATTAAAGCATGGAATTGGTAGACTAGGATTTACCGTTGTTGAAGAAGCAGACTATGATCCACATGCAGGGCATGGGCATGCACATGGAGAACATAATTTGATGAAAGTCAAAAGACTCTTGATGATTTCGTCAATCTTCACCCTTCCTTTGGTAGTCAATCACCTTGCTCATATGATTGGTTTCGAATTTTTGGCTTTCCTAAATGATCATTGGGTGCAATTCGCTTTATGCCTTCCAGTCTATATTATTGGTGTCTACTATTTTGGACTTAGTGCTTGGAAAGGACTAAGAGCGGGTATTGCTAATATGGATGTATTAATCTTTATTGGAAGTACAGCTGCTTTTGTATATAGTTTAATTGGAGCCATTACCAATGATGCTAATCTGATATTCTTTGAAACTGCCGCAACCATTATTGCTTTGGTTTTATTAGGCAATTATCTCGAAGAAAAAGCGGTCAATCAAACCAGTTCTTCCATAGATGAGCTTTCAAGCTTACAGGCAGTTAAAGCGAGAAAACTACTAGAAGATGGTTCAAGCTTAGATATTGATGCAAAAGATATTAAGCCTGGTGATAGACTAATTGTTGCACAGGGAGATCAAGTACCAGTAGATGGATATATTGTAAAGGGACAAGCATTGATTGATGAATCTTTATTGACGGGTGAGTCTTTACCAATCTCAAAAGATGTTAAAGATTTTGTGGTAGGAGCTAGCATTTTAACTAATGGGAGTATTGAAATGCGAGCAAGTGCATTGCCAAATGAAACAGTCCTATCTAAAATGATTGACTTAGTTAAGAAGGCACAATCAGAAAAGCCAGATATACAAAGACTGGCCGATAAGATCAGTTCGTGGTTTGTACCAGTGGTCTTAGGAATTTCTGTCCTTACATTTGTTTTAGGATACTTTGTGTTCGGTGTCAACATGAATAAGGCTTTAATGAGTAGTATTGCTGTGTTGGTTATTTCATGTCCTTGTGCTATGGGTCTTGCAACTCCGGCTGCTGTAATGGTAGGGGTAGGTAGAATGGCTCAGAATGGCATCTTAATAAAAGGAGGCGCTACGCTAGAACAGTTTGCCCAAGCCAAACATTTTGTCTTTGATAAAACTGGAACCTTGACGAATGCAGCCCTGCAAATAAAAGATTTCGAAATCCTAAGTGGCGATGCAACAGAGGTGAAAAATCAAATATTTAGCATCGAACAAAATTCGCAACATCCCATTGCGAGCTCAATAATTAATCATTTAAAGAATGAGGGCGCTCGAAATGTAAGTGATCAATTTATTGAAATTAAAGAGGTGCGAGGTAAAGGGATGTTTGCTCAAGATCAATCGGGCAGGAGTTATGAATTGATTCAAGGAAGTGATTATGATGTTGAATTCCTTAAGGATGGAGTCGTCATAGCTGGTATAAATGTACAAGATGAGTTGCGTACAGATGCCGAAGGTGTCATACAATACTTGAATGGACAAAACATACAAAGTCATATTTTAAGTGGAGATAAGGCATCTAAGGTGACGCACTTAGGTAGCCAATTAGGAATTTCAAATAGTAAGGCAGAGCAAAGTCCAAAAGAAAAATTGGAGCATATCAAAAAGCTGAGTGACCAAGGGATGACGATCATGGTAGGGGATGGGATTAATGATGCTCCGGCTTTGACTCAAGCAGATATAGGAGTGTCTTTGAGTGAGGCTTCAAAAATAGCCATGCAATCTTCTGAAATTGTATTGATGAATAATTCTTTAGGGAAGTTGAAAGACGCTCATCATATTTCAAAATTAACCTTGAAGACCATTAAACAAAATCTCTTTTGGGCCTTTGCCTATAATGTTGTTGCAATTCCTGTTGCAGCTTTAGGATTTCTAAACCCAATGTTAGGTGCCCTCTTTATGGCTTTTTCAGATGTGGTCATAATTTTAAACTCTTTAAAGCTGAAGTTTAAAAAGTTATAAGCTACTCTTCTTTTTCTTGGCTTGCTTTGTAATCAATAGGTTCGGTAAGTATCTCTTCTTCATTTTCTTCTGCTGCCGCATCACCGTTCATCAACTCCTTAAGTTCTTCAAAAATTCTTTGTAAATCATCATGTTCCTCCAATCGATATTGATAAGAAGCATCTGTACTGATGATCTCATTTAAATAACTGATTCGATCCTTTGTCAAAGGGTGTGTACTGAATACTTCTAAAGCGTTTCCAACATCTATTTCCATTTCGGAATTGAGTCTTTTGAAAAGATCCACCATTCCAGATGGATTTATTTTTGCATCTCTCAACAAGCTAAGTCCAATTACATCTGCTTCTCTTTCGTAATCTCTAGAGTTGCTTAGTTCATTCATTTGATTGGCATTCTCCAATATTATGGTAGAAAGTCCTCCAACATCACCGGTCAGCACAGATATGATTCCATAACTAGCAGCTGATCTTGCGATGGTCTTCATAGAATGTCTTTGTTCCACATGGGAAAGCTCATGAGCTAACAAGCCTGCAAGCTCTTCCCAAGATTCCATGCGTTCAACTAAGCCTTCAAAAACAACTATTTGTCCTCCTGGGGCAGCAAAGGCATTTACCATATCAGATTCAATATAGTGCATCTCAATGGGGTACTCATGGGCAAAATCAAGGGCGTCAAAAAAATCTTGAAGCTTTTGTGTTTTAGTCTCATGATCGATACCAATTCCTGGCCTTAATCTATTGATTACAGAATTACCAATATTGATCTCAACCTGAGGAGGAATGATTTTGACAATTTGGTTTGCCATGAAAGGCGATATAACATAAATGTATGACAAGGAAACTCCGATAACAGCCAGTAAGCCAAAGAGCACAATCTTAAGAGGATTTGCTTTCATGACTTTTTGATAAGACTGCGCTACCACAGTTTTACGCGGCATAACATAAGAAGAAGCTGCTACCGCATTTTCATCTTTGAAATCTAGGGTTTGGGGTGGGAAGCTTCCAAATTTTAATGAGAGTCTATCGCTAGAAGTTAAACTTTCAACTTTAATTTCAGTATAATTCCAAACATCATGAATTTCTGGATTTTCGTCACTCCAAAACTTCAACCAGCGATCATCAAAACTTACATTTACGATGTGGGCTTTACTTGTCTGACCATCAAAGTATTTTGCCTTAAACACTTCCATTAAAAATCTAGTCCAATATCTAAAACATCAAGCAACTCATCTCCGGTAGCATTATTATACATCTCTGAATTTTGTTCTAAATGATCTAAATCGAATCCTCCAGGGAATTTAATATTGTTCAAGTACATTTTCATCGTATTCATCATTACCCATGGGAATCCGATTCCGAGTGTGCCTAGCGTGATCAAGCCATTTCTTAATCCAGTTATAATGGCTTCCTTAGTAGTTAAAGTGCTTTTGAGTTTTGCCTTATTTTCACCATCTGAAACAATGGTATTATTTATGGTAAATTCAAATCTCTTAGCACTAAATGCATAAGTCCAACCAAATATGAATAACATAAATACTATCCCACCAAGAATCATAGGTAAAATTTGAGCAATTGATAGATCTGGCGTTGAGCCACCCATAGTTATGGCATACATGGTTCCAGCGAATAAGGCAATGAGCATGAAATAACCAAAGGAAAAAATAATCCCAAAAATTAAATTGATTACGAAAAGATCAACACCCTTACCCTTGAAATCAAAGTCTAGATTTCCGAAACGTGAGTGAGCAAATAAATATTCCATCAATTTCGTACGCATCCAAGCAGCATAAATTCCAAAAGTTATAATAGTAAGCAAACCATTTAAAAAGTAAATACCAATAAATTCTTTGAGCTTGCCGCTAAATGATCCAAAAACACCTCGCCAAGATGTGCGTGAGATTCGGTACCTCCAAGCACCAAATAGTGCAATAGGAATTAATAAAATCATTCCGACATAAAATAAAATGATGGCTGCAAACATCCAAGGACCACCCATATTTAAAGAGACCATAAGAAACAATCCAAAAAATAAGGCGTAGGCTATTATAAATCCTTTAAACATCTCTTTCCCCGTTCCGTGAAATTCAAACCGAGAATCATCCAACTCAGTTTCATTCCACATATATTTTCGTATCGCTGCTTTTGCCCAAGGATAATATAAGCCAAGGGTAATTACAGTAAGAAGAAGATTAATTACAATGATGCCAAAATATTTACTTCCCTCTCCAAAAAATCTTATTGATTTAGCTTCTGCATCTTTAAAGGCTTCACCACTAGCAGCCATTGCAGAAGCATGACTTTTTTTATTGATAATACGATATCGATAACAGACTGATTGTGGGTCGATTTCACTAAATCGAACTCCAGCAACTGAATCTATTGTGTGAAATATCTGTTCTGAAATATCTGGAATGGCTTTTTCAATTTCTAGGGGCTCACCCAAGGATTGAATAAGTGTATCAAGATGCTTTTGCTTGTATCTAAGCGTACTTCCATCTTCAAAATACTGTAGCAGGTATTTTTTGTCAGTATCTGAAATACTGAAATTCAATGCTTGAACTCCTTGAGTTTTTGTAGCATTGAATTTTTCCATACTTGAAAGAAAAATTAAACTGCCGGCAGGACCATAATATAAGTCAAGGAAAGCTTCATCTTTAAAATTTGATGATGCTGCTTCAAAGCTAACTTCCTGGACAAACTCTAATTCCCAATTAAGTAATTGCGAAAGGGATGCTATATTTTTTTCAAAATTCGTGTTAAATGCTATGCCTGAGATATTGAGACTCATGTAGGGTAGTTTTAATTAGTTAAAAGTCAATTGATACCTTAATTTAATATAATCATATTTATTAGCTTCATTTTTTTTGAAAAAATCAAATTTTAAGAATATTGCCTTAAAATGGGTTTACAATACTTATGAATTATTATCTTGATTTCCAATACTTCGGTTTTTCATTTTAAACTTAAATGGTGCGCTCAGATCAAGAATTGGTTGACTTGTTGAGAGGAGATTCGGACAAAGCTGTTCGCATTATCTTTGAACATTATTATGAAGCTATTTGCATTCGAATAAATCGAATGATTAATAATAAAGCTCAAACTGAAGATCTTGCTCAAGAATTATTTTTAGACTTTTGGCGAAAGAGAAACGAAATAGAAATTACGGGTTCATTAATTGGATATTTGTCAATTGCTGCTAGGAATAAAACACTCAATTGGATCAAGTCAAATAGAAAACATGACTTTAGTTCAATCGAAGATGTCCAGCAAGCGACAAAAGAAGAAAGCGCTCAAAAATTGATGGAATTGGAAGAAATGAAAATCCACATTGATGAAGCAATTGATTTACTACCAGAAAAGTGTAAGATAGTATTCATACTTAGCAGATTTGAACAACTTTCTTACAAAGAAATCGCAAAGAATTTGGATATTTCACCCAAGACGGTGGAAAATCAAATTTCTAAAGCATTAAAATTGCTAAGGAATAAACTGCAAAAAAAAAATTAACAAACCCATAGGGGTACAAAGACTTTAAATTGTCTAACAAGTAGAAATGGATCAAAAAGATTCTCATATTAAATTGGCTAATGGGTATATAGAAAATACCTTAAATTCTTTGGATAAAGAAAAGTTCTTGCTTCTGCTGGAAGACGAAGAGCATGCGCAATGGTTTGAGGATTATCAAAAAATTTATAAGTCTAGTGAGAATTATGGGAAAGCTACATCATTTGATGTAACTGCAGCACTCAGTAAATTTGATGCAGCGGTATTAGCAGAAAGTACACCAGACCAGAAAGCAGCAAAATTGGTTAAGTTGAGCAGTTGGAAGAACATTGCTGCAAGTTTGATCATATTATTGGTGGCAGGTTTTGGTCTTATGAATTATCTAGACCGCAATAACTCAACGGTTGTTGAAATGGCTTATTTAGATTCGAAAGAATTGAGTTTGGAAGATGGTTCTGTAATTACTTTGAATACCAATGCAGAAATCAGCTATCGTTCAAATTCTTTTTTGAAAAATAGAAAGTTACAATTAAAAGGAGAAGCATATTTTGATGTAGCTAAATTGGATGGTGCAGATTTTCTTGTATCAACAAATCATTTAGATGTAAAAGTTTTAGGAACAGCCTTTAGCGTCATCGATATAGAAGGTGATAATACTGCTACAGTGATCGTTGAAGAAGGTAAGGTCAATGTTTCCTTTTTTAGCTTATCTATTGATTTAGTAGCAGGAGAAAAACTGGTGGTAGATCATGCTAGTCAATCATACAAAAAAATAAGCTCGATAAATCTTAATGAACTTTCTTGGGCAACGAAACAATTGAGATTTAAAGACACTCCACTAAAGAACGTTTTTGAAGATATTAGTAGTCATTATAAGGTTAGCATCGAATATCCAGAGGCCCAATTAGCCTCTTGTCTTTATACATCTCCGCTTGCATTTAATGATACGCCGATTGGTGAAGTCCTTAGTGTGATACAATTAGCGTTCAATATGAAAATGGAGCAAATTGATGACGATAAGTATAGCTTATCTGGAGGATCTTGCCAATAGCTAACCAAATTAAGTTTTCATGCGTTATATAAGTTAGAATCTATAATGGATGCTAAAATTTGGTAGATATATCTTTTTTGTTGTAAGCTTCTTTTGCGCTACAAGCTTGTTTTGTCAAGATTCAGAAACCATATATTTTGAATTTAATGATAAGACCATGGCTGAGGTATTATATGAATTAAGCATCAGCTCAGGTGTCAATATTACTTTTACTTCATCTCAATTATCTAAGAAAAAGAAACTATCCGGTGTCTACTATGATGCCGAATTGACTGATATATTATTAGACCTATTTAAAGAGGAGGATCTCGGTTTCAAGCAAGTTGGATCACAGATTGTCGTTTTTAAGCAAAAACGTCAAAGAAAATATTTTACGGTCAGTGGGTTTTTAGAAGACCAAGATTCTAAGGAGCGGCTTTCTAATGCCCATATTATGATTATGGAAGAAGGCATTATTGCAACAACCAATGACTATGGCTTTTACAGTATATCCCTAGAACAGGGAAAGTATACATTATCATTTTCTTATTTGGGATATGAATCTTCAGAAGAGTCCATAGAATTAAATGAGAATGTGAATATTAATTTTACCATAAAGCAAAATATTGAGCTCCCTGGTATAGTAGTTTTGGCGCCGAAGTTTGAAGAGATCAATCGTTTTGAAAAACCCTATAGAGATAATTCTAGAACGAATCTTACACCAAAAAATAAATATCCATCAATTGGAGGCGAAGACGATTTATTCGTAGGCTTAAGCTTTGAACCTGGTGTTCAAAATGGGATAGATGGTGTGGGAGGCTTATCAGTTAGAGGCGGCAGCATTGATCAAAATTTATTACTGCTTGATGGTGTTCCTATTTATAATGCATCACATGCTTTGGGTTTATTTTCTATTTATAATTCTGATATGATTAGTGATGCAGGCTTGATAAAGGGATCTTTTTCTGCGAGGTATGGTGGTAGAATATCCTCAGTATTGGATGTTAGAACCAAAGACGGTAACTACAATGAATTTAAATTAAAGGGAAGCATCTCACCTTTAATGTTTAGAGCACTTATAGAAGGTCCTATAATTAAAAATAAGGTCTCATTTATTGTGTCCACAAGAAGAACATTTGCTGACTTATATCTCCCAAAAATATCTTCTAAATTTAAAGAAGAAAGAGGCGAGACAGGTGTTCTTGATTACTTCTTCTATGATTTGAATGCAAAATTAAATTACAGGATTGGAAATAAAGATCAAATATTTTTGAGTGTATATAGGGGGAATGATTTGTTTGAAGATTATACAGAGCGTACTGATGAATATGTAAATAGCTATGAGGAGGAAGTAAAACTTGAAAGCATTTATGACAAAAATATTAATTGGGGAAACAGCTTAACGGCGATCCAATGGAATCATATCTTTGGACCTAAATTATTTTCGAATACTAAGATTACAAAATCTGAATATAGATTCACAAGTAGTGATAATTCTGATTTTAAATATACCATCCCTGATTTTCCAACTATAAAGGAATTTTTTAAAGTTAATTTTTCATCCCAAATAGAAGATATTAGTTATAAAACGGATTGGAGTTATTCTCCCAACACCAAGCATAAATTCAATTTTGGAGTGGGAGCTAGTAATATTACTTTTAAGCCAAAGCGTATTGCCGCCAATATCGAAAGTAATGTTGATTCCATTTTCAATTTAGAAAATTTTCTAGATGAAGAAATATTTGATTCTTTAAATGAATACTCAACAGAGTTTTACGCCTATCTAGAAGACCAAATGAATCTATCAGATTACTTGACCATTGATGCAGGGATTAGAATTTCAAATTATAAGGTTAAATCAAGGAACTACTTTATTCCACAGCCTAGAATTTCTGTTGCTATTAACCCAGCAGAAAATGTCAAACTTGTTTTGTCATACAGCAAGATGGCCCAATTTATCCATTTACTTAGAAGTTCTGGGATTGGACTGCCAACGGATCTTTGGGTGCCATCAAATGAAAAAATTGCTCCACAAGAATCTGATCAATTTAATGCAGGTTTGTATTGGACTTTTTTAAAAGATTATCAATTGGGACTTTCAATTTATGAGTCGCAATTTCGTAATTTGATTACCTACCGAGAAGGTGCTAGTTTTTTTATTGATGATGGTGATCTCATCGAACCCAGATTGATTGACGCAGCAGATTGGCAAACTAAAGTAGTTTCAGGAGAAGGCGATAGTAAAGGCATTGAGTTTTCATTAAAGAAAATAAGAGGTTTATTCACAGGTGCTATCTCCTACACCAACTCAAGAACTACTAGGAGATTTGATGAGGTAAATAATGGGGCAGTTTATCCCTTTAGATACGATAGACCACATCATCTATCTAGTTATGCCAATTATAGCTTTAATAAGGCTTGGAGTATGTCAGTGCAATTTTCTTATGCCACAGGAACCCCAGTTACCTTACCCATTGGAAGATATATTTATGAAAATGAAGATCAAGATCCGTTTCAAATTGTATTCACCACCTCAAAGAACAGTAGACGTTTGCCAGACTTTCATCGAATGGATTTAAAATTAAACTATGAAAAGTCCTGGGAGAAGTTCAAGCATGGGATTTCATTGAATGTGTATAATGTCTATAATAAAAAGAATCCCTTCTATGTTTTTTTGAGAAGAGATGTCCAAGAAGATACCTTTAAACTTAGACAAGTCAGCTTGTTACCTATAACTCCTTCGCTGAATTACAAATTTGAATTTTAATTATATGTATCATAGCTAATTGTTAATCACTCTAATTTTGTGTATATTAAACGACAAAAGGATATCAACTGAACTTTAAATTTTACATATCAATTGTTTTAGTGATCTTTTTCTGCATCGGATGCGAAGATGACTACAAAACTGAAGACTTCTCTCCAGACTATTTTGTAGTATCTGAAATCGCAGCAGATTCAACTGCTAAGGTTTATTTAGGTCAAACAAAGTCATTGACTGATATGTCTGAATTTGAACCTATTAAGGATGCTATGGTCTCTCTTATTGTTGATAAAGGTGAAATTGAAGAACTCAAATATTCAGGTGCGAGTGATGAACCATATTATAAGACTGAATTGGTAAAAGGAGATGAAGAAGCTCAATACACACTAGATATTACTTTGGCGGATAAACACAGCTTATATGCTATTACGACCCTGCCAGAAAAGAAAACGATCGAAAAGTATTTTGTTGACGACGTATTTTATCATGCAAGTACGAATACTTCAAGATTCAGAGATTTCTCATTTACTGCATCTTTTTTGTTGGAAAAGGATCATGATTATTTTCATATCATCCCTCGGTTAATATTTGAAAGCTTAGATAGCTATGGCCAACCTACTGGATTCTATTATATAGATGAGCTTCAAAACATTACCAACATGTTTGACCTTGAAGCCATTCCAGATTTTAAAGAAGGCATTCTTATTGAAAGAAGTAAAATATCAGGCGAGCGCATCAATTTAAAATTTGAATCTTGGTTTTTACCAAATGAAGAAAAAATAGGTGATATGGTTCTTGAGCTAAGAACGGTATCAAAAGACTATTATTTGTACCACAAAACAGTCTCCAAACAACAACAAGTTAGCAGTGATCCATTTGCTGAGCCCATTATTATATACAATAATATAGAGGGTGGATATGGTACATTCTCCGCTTATGCGACTGATATTAAGTACGCATCTTTCCCAGAATAGCTAGTTTTTCTAAGTATTCCATTCCCAATTATTTCTTTTTGAGCGATTCATTGATTCTAGTAAGATTTATTTATTGAAAATTTTATTACTGCTACGTAGGGGTAAGTCAAAATTATATTGTCTTATAAACAGAAACCTAAATATGTAGCTTATGAATAAGTTGAACAAATCAGAATTAATACAAGAATTACCAGTATTCAGTGGTATAAGTCAAGATGAATTAAACGAAATAGCCAAAAAATCAAAACTAAAATCAATAAGCAAATACAAACTAATTTATAAGCAAGGAGAAATGACAAATGCATTGTTTTTTCTAATAAACGGTGTAGTTAAAATTGGTTGTCATTCTACTGATGGCAAAGAGGTAATTAAATCGATTATCCATCCAAGATCACTCTTTGGAGAACTAGGAATCATCGGAGAAAAGAATAGAAATGAATTTGCCTCTTCACTTAATAGTAAGGTTGACTTTTTAGAGATCCCCATTGAAAGTATCGTATGGATCATGAGAAGAAATCAAGCCGTTTCATTCGCACTTTTAAGCTCCATAGGCAAAAGACTAAGTAATGCAGAGCGTAGATTAGAAGCACTTGTATTCAAGGATGCTAGAGAGCGAATTATTGATTTTTTGAAAAATAACGCAAGCAAGTTTGGAAGACAGGTTGGATTTGAAACAGTATTTAAGCACAACCTTACGCAACAAGATATAGCTAACTATACAGGCACAAGTAGACAAACCGTTACCTCAGTCCTAAATGATCTGAGAAAATCAAACCAAATATATTTTAATCGAAATAGTTTTTTGATTAGAGATGTCACGAAATTAATGTGAATATTATTGATGCCTACAAGGGACTTGATCATATCAAGTCCCTTTTTTTTTGTAATTAAAATTCTATTTCCTTTACTAATTTGAATTTTCAAATTAGCTTTGCAGTAATTACTACACGCCTTAGCACTACTATATAATATACTACTATGAAATGTTACTTTGTTGCATGCAACAAGGTGTTCCTAGTATTAAGTTTGTGCTTAGTATCTAGTTGGAACGTCTTGGGACAATGGAATTGTGATTCTGAAGCTTATCACGAAGAAATGATGCTAAGTGATAGTCTATACCAACATGATTATCAATCAGCTCGCAAACGCTATCAAAAAGCCTACCTTCAAGAAAAAGATCAAGTTCTTAAGAATTCAGGGGTCGTATACACCTTGCCAGTTGTTATACATATTATACATGCAGGCCAAGCTCTTGGTAGTTTAGAAAACCCAACAGATCATTATGTAGACAGTATTATGACTGTGGTCAGTCAATATTTTCGTCACAGCCAACCAGGAGCTTTAAGTTATTCCAATCCATTTTATGGAGCTGATACAGAAATTGACTTTTGTTTAACAAAAAGAGATCCTGCCGATAATTATACAAATGGTATTAATAGATATTACTTGCCGGAGTACGACTCTTTGGAGTATCCCACTCAAGCGTATGTGTTTGATGATTATAAATGGGATACGGAAAAATACTTAAACATCTTCTTGGTTCAAAAACCTTACATTCCAAATTCATCAGCTCAAGTAGGAGGGGTGTTTTTAGGAGGATATGACTTTGTCATTATTAGATCTAAGAATTTTAATCCAGGTGTAAGTACACATGAAATTGGACACTATCTTGGTCTGAGGCACACTTTCGAAGGAAGTTGTGGGAACAATGATTGCCTTGTTGATGGTGATGGTATTTGTGATACACCTCCAAAATTTAATGCGGCTTCAAATAGCAATTGCCAAGTCCCTGATAATTCATGTAGTACAGATACAGACGATAGTTCTTCCAATAATCCATACAGAGATATTGCCTTAGGAGGAATGGGTGATCAATTGGATTTTTACGAAAATTTCATGGACTATACGGGCATCTGTTGGGATGGTTTTTCGCAGGGACAAAAATTGCTCATGCGATCAGTAATTGAAAATAATAGAAGCTATTTATTTAACAATGCAGGTGCTTGTGACTTTACGGTTCAAAACAATCTGGACGCATCAATATCACACCTCAATTTGGCGAATAAAAATGCTTGTGAGTATAATCTGATACCTTATTTTACGGTGGTAAATCATGGCAATACTAGTATTGACCATCTAGAATTTGAAATAAAAATTAACGGCATTCATTTGCCAAATCAATCTTGGTCGGGAACCATATCTTCAGGTAGTTCAAAAGTAATTAAGCTTAATGATTTCATCGCTGCTCCAAATGGTAATAGCCTTTTGGAAATTTCTATTTTCAAAGTTAATGGGAGTGTTGATCCGATTATACAAAACAATAAAGATGACATCCAAGTAGCATATTTAGGTGGCAGACAAGGTTGTCATGATTATCTTGTTTCGGAGCCGTTTAATGCGAATGTTGCATCGGGACCCGGCAATATGACCATGCTGCAATTTACAGGGCCATTTGAAACCATGGCTCCCGCAGCCATTGAAGTTCAATTTTGTGTATCTACAAGAGGAGATGTAAGTGGATCGACAGAAAAGTTTCAAATATTTGATGAAGAAGGCAGCTTTATTGGATGGACCAGAAGTACAGCAGATTGCTTGCAACACATAGAAGAATATTGCTTCAATATATCTAAGGCTCGATACAATAATTGGATTTTAGATGACAAGATTACATTCTCTTTTGATCCTATTTCAACAGATATCACAGCAAACCTTTGCAACTATAATGAAATTAAAATGGAAATGAAGATTCCAAAAGATGCATGTTTTCAATATGCAGAAAATGAAATTGCACAAGGGAATTTTAGCTCAGCACAGTTAATTGAGAGCTCGGCGAAAGTTGATTTGCCTTATCATACGATTTACACCAGTGAGACAGGAATACAATTAAAGTCAGGATTTAGTATACCATTAGGTATAAACTTTGAAGCAAAAATAGCTGACTGTCCTAACTAAATTTTAAATAACAGCTTTAAACTTTGATAGCAAATTTTGACAATCTTTATGAATGGTGTTTATAGCGTAATTGAAATAGTCTGAACTTAAACTGTAGAGCTCTTTATTGTGCATCCTATAGACATAGAATCTTTTATCCTCCAATTGTAAAGTCCAAAATCCAATTCTTTTATCAGCATTATCTTGCATTAATTCTGTCAATAGATCTTTGGGGATTTCTTCTTTGGTTTTGAAGCTTAAAGGACTTTTATTGCTAAACTCAACAGTTCTTTTTGAACGAATAATGTTGACTTCATCAACCTGCCCATTTGGTCTGGCAATGGAAACAGTTGCTAGATTTTTCTTATTGATCATCAATGTCATATTGTGGTCTTGGCTAAAAGTTCTCATCGCATATTTGAAGTAATAAGAATTTTTTGAAATGATTTTTTCACCGAGTTCAATAAGTTTTAAAACATCTTTTTCTTGGATATAAGAATGGATGAAAGCTTTTTTTACCCACCTTCTTTGCCTAGTTCCTAATTCTGCATAATTTCTAAGGGTCATAGAGACTTCTAATAAGAAAACTGGAATATCAACACCATTTCTTTTATATGTACCAATGATGACGGGAATTAATTTACCAATTACTCCAGCTTCTTCATAAGCTTCTTTTGCTGCCGAAAATAATGGTGCTAAAGGTTTTTCTACAGTTCCTTTTGGAATGATCCATTTCGTATCAGCCACATTTCTAACCAACATCAATTCGATTTTACCTTTACGATATCGGCAAGGTAAAATCGCGGACTTAGGTTTTAATTTTTCAGACATTAGCTGTGCTTAAAATACTTTTATAATTTGAAAAATGAATCAGATTTTTGGGCTGTTCGGTTTATTCTTTTTGTTTGTCAAACACTAAAAGATTCGCTTGTTGATGCTGACCTTCATTACTAATATAAAGCTTGTTGTCCAAGTCAAAACAAATTCCTTCTGGTTGTCTAAATAAGTTTTTATCTAAAAATTGAATATCCACCAATTTCCTTTCTTTATTTAATATTAATAGCAATTTCCCTTTAGATGAAAGTACATAGAATTCTTCACTAAAAGTATTAAAAGCTACACCAGATGGTGCAAGCTCATGTATGCGATCAGACATTTCTGGATATAGATTTTTTATGGAATCAACATCGAATCTAATGAAAGGCTCCTCATGGAATGTATTACTTACTAGACTATATGAATAAATAGATTTGAACTTAGCATATTTGGTAGTTAAGCTTCCAGATCCCTTTAGTGCTATTAGGAGTAATTGTTCGTCTGGATAAAAGCCTAATCCTTCGACATTGTTAAGATTTGATAAGGGAGTTCTTATGACTTCAGTTTGTTGAAGCTTTTTGTCAAACTGATATATAAGGCCTGAGCTATTAATCATATACACTTTATCTCCAACAACCTCGATTCCTTCATAGTCGCCAGGACCTGCAAAAGCTATTTCTTCAACGATTGAGCCACTGGTTTTATCAAGAACATAAATGATGCCTTGCTCATCATTTAAACTGTATAGATAACCATCATCATTTAAACTCAAGCCTGATATTTCTATAAGGGCATGATTCAATGTATAAGTTTGATTTGCTTGTTCTAAAGAATAATTTAGTGTATGAGTAGATTTCTTATCAGTTGATGTTTTAGGACTTTCTGAACAATTAGTAATAAAAATGATAGAAGTCAGATAAACTATTAACCACAAATTTTGCATCAGATTCAAATATTTTATTCAATTTAGGAAAGCCTGTAAATTTTTTTTATTCCTTTTTCGAAATGTGTAATAATTTTCTTTTTGATAGGCTTTAAAGTTGGTGTTAAGAGTCCATTATCAACGGTCCATTCTTCATCAGAAAGAATAAAGTCTTTAATCCTCATATAGTTGGGCAGTTCTTTATTGCTTTCAGTAATTTCTTGCTGAATCTTTTCCCTAATTTTAATATTGTCTTTCATGTATTTTGGACTTGTCCAATGCACCCTTGATTCTATAGCCCATTCTTTTAGCAATAGGTAGTTAGGGACTACAATAGCAGACACAAAGGGTTTTTGAAAACCTATAATCATTATTTGGTCTATAAATTCTGAACGCTTGGTTTGATATGCTATATGCTGAGGGGCAATATATTTGCCAGAGGATGTTTTAAATATTTCTTTTTTACGATCAGTAATCTCCAAGTATCGATTTTTAATCAATCGACCGATATCTCCAGTTTTCAACCATCCATCTTCTGAAAGGACCCTAGCGGTTGCTTCTGGATCTTCAAAGTATCCAAGCATGACATTGTCTCCTTTTACCAAGATTTCTCCTTCCTGTGTTTCTTTGTCTATGATATCTATCGCTATTTCAACTCCAGGTAATGCAAGCCCAGCAGTCCCATACTTATTTAGTGATCTGTTGAATCGGTTTACGCTCACAGCAGGGGAGGTTTCTGTTAAGCCGTAACCTTCTCTAATGTTAATTCCTGATGCTGCAAATAATCTTGCAATCTCTTCATTCATTTTTGCAGCTCCTACTATTACACCAATTAAACATCCACCCAAACGTTTTTTTAGATGCCTTAAAACAAGGGTTCTTGCAAAATATAATTTGAGCCAATAAATGGGATTCCTTGCTTTTTTGTATTTGAATTTCTTACCAAAAGATATTGACCACCAAATGAGTTTTCTTTTGTACAAACTTTGATTGGCAGCATGCTCTAGAATTTGCTGATAAATTTTTTCCAATATTCTAGGGACAGCAGAAAATAAATGTGGCTTAGCTAACTTAAAAGCATCAGCTAATTTTTTAGGATCATCGACCGTAATGAGTGTTGCACCTGTTTGAATATAAGACCATACCAAGGTTCTTTCAAAAGCATGACTATATGGTAGGAAGCTTAAGACTCTACTTTTGCTAGAGATAGGCAGTAAACTGCAAATGGCATTTACATTACTCATGATATTTTTATGACTGAGCATGATGCCCTTAGAGCTTCCCGTGGTTCCTGATGAAAAAATAATTGTGCTCAATCCATCCAAGGAATTTTTATAGTTTACAAAAGCATGTCCTTGATCTTGTATATCTGATGGATTAAACTGAATACTTGGATTAAAAGCATCCGATTTTTCCAAACAAGCAACTAATACTGCCTGAGTTTTCTCTGAAATATATTGTAATTGCTCCTGGTCAGCTGATGCATGGATAAAGACTGAAATCGCTCCTAGATCTTGAATTGCAAGATCGAGTGCAAACCAATGATGGTTGAGTTGTTTTGGGATAAGGATAATTTTATCACCTTTCTTTACCTCTTTTTGTATTAAAAAATGAATGAATGATTGAATCCTTTTTAAAAAAGTTTCTACAGTTAAGTCAATAAGATTATGATTGTCATAATGACTAAAAAGGACCTTCTTGGAATTAAGTTTTTGAAGGCTTTGAATCATGCCATTACAGGGTGCTAAGCTTGTTGGGATCATGAGGCTTTTGATTGATCGGCCAACTCCATTAAATCATAGAGTTTTAAATGGTAGGCATCATAATCAGGCAAGTCATTATGATGAGCACCTTCAATTTTATAAAGTTTTATTTCTTCCGGTTTGATTTTTTGTAATCTTTCTGCATGCTCGTATGGAATAAATCGATCTCGATCCCCATGTAAAATATGTATCGGACATTTCACTTTTTTTATAAATTGATCTGTCCTGATTTGGTATCTCAAAAGAAACTTAAGCGGAACGAAAAACCCCCACCTTTTAATTAGATGAAAAAAACTGAAGTAAGGAGAATCTAGGATTAGCATACTTGGGTTATTCCAACTTGCAATTCTAGTTGCAATGCCAGAGCCTAAGGATCTTCCATATATGATAATATCTTTTTCCTCGTACAAATCGTTTAGATGTTTATAGATCTGTTGCGAGTCAGCATACAATTTTTGCTCTGTGCGCTTACCCCGACTTTTGCCAAAGCCTCGATAATCCATCATGAAAAAATCATAGCCATTGCTCATAAAGTCTACGGCAAATTTTGCCCATCCTTTGATGCTTCTAGAATTTCCTTTGAAGTAGTAAATTAGACCTCGGCTATTTGGTACCTTAAAATGAATGCTGTTAATACTGCCGCCATCCTCCATGTCAAAACTTTGTTCTTCAAAATCATATTCGTAATCAAATTTGAAATTGGATGGAAGCATTTCTGGTCTGAAAAAGAAAAAATGTTGAAAAAAGTAAAAGACCAATGCGATGAGTACATAAATGCCAAATACAATTCCAATAGTTAAAAACACTTTATCTTAAATTCTGTTTAATTCCTAAGTTAAAATACTTTAGCTTAGTTCTACATAAAATAGTTATGAAAAAAGTTTTGAAAATTATGGGCTATATTATTCTAGCCTTGATCGTATTGGTAGTTGGAGCAATATTCTTCATGTCTGAAAAAGAACCTGTTGGTACAAATCCTGCAGAGGCGGATGCGCTAGCAAAGAAAATGTTGATAGCTACAAATCATGAAGCATGGGATAGCACGCGTTTTGTTAGTTGGGAATTTATGGGAGTCCACAATTATCTTTGGGATAAAAAAGAAAATGTTGTACAAGTGAATTGGGGTGAAAATGAAGTCGTTCTAAATACTAAAACGATGGATGCTAAAGTCACTGTAGCTGGTGTTGCTGTCGAAGGAGACAAAAAAGAAAAACTTAAAAATAAAGCTTGGGGTTTCTTTTGTAATGATAGCTTTTGGTTGAATCCCATTTCAAAAGCATTTGATCCTGGGACAGAAAGATCCCTAGTGACTCTTAAAGATGGTCGTAAGGGCCTAAAAGTAAAATATACGGGAGGTGGTGTGACACCAGGAGATTCATATGTGTGGATTTTAGATGAGAATAATAAACCTATTGCATGGAAAATGTGGGTTAAAATCATACCAATAGGTGGGATCGAAAATACCTGGGAAGGGTGGAAGGAACTTTCAACTGGAGCCCTAGTCAGTACTGTTCACAAAAATTTCATACCCATGGAATTGAAAAATGTAAAAGGAGCTATGACCTTAGAGGAAATGGGAGTTCAAACAAATCCATTTTTATAAATTGAAACAAGGGTCATTTGAGAATAAAGGGCAAATGTTCTTGTCTATTTTTCTCTACCTCTTTTGCCTTTTACCCATGGTTCCCAAACATTGAACATGCGCATGGTAAATTCTAAGTCAAATGCTTCAAACATAGTTTCAATTTCTGCTCGAGATTTTCTTTTTAATCCATATTTTTTTGCGTCCATATTTGCGAATCCCAGAGCAAGTGATGCAACATAGGCTGCATTATTTTTTACACTCTTTATGTTGACCTTATCATAGGTATCAGAAGAAGCATGATAGTTGATTCCATAAACCTGTGGTTTGTGGTTGGCAACTAAATTTGGTATGCCTTGAAGCATAAAATCAAAATTGTCAGTTCCTACAATAGGTGCATTAATATTCGCAAACTCAACTCCAGGGTGTGATACGTTGAATATATCTTCCAGGACTGGGATTAAAGCTTCTTGCCCATTGGTGAAGCATCCTGTGATATCACCGGAGCCTATGTCAACAGATAAAGCCATTACGTGATTATCTAATTCTTTCTTTCTCCTTTTGGTATAATGCCATGAACCAAAGTAGCCTTGTTCTTCTCCATTCCACAAAGCAAATCTGATCGTACGGTCTGGTTTGATGTTAAGTTTTTTCATTTGTCTTGCAATGTCAATCAACATAGTGACATTACATCCATTATCATTGGCACCAGTGCCCATAGCCCAAGAATCTATGTGTGCACCAAGGACTACAATCTCGTCAGGAAATTTTGAGCCTTTAATCTCAGCAATAACATTATGACTGATAAATTCTTCTCCCGTCTTTGCATTAACATTGGCTTTTAATTTTAGCTTTTTACCTTCCTTTAAAAGTCGAATCGTTCTTTGGGCATCTTCTCTAGCCATGATAAATTGCGGAATGTGAGGATCTGTTGTCGTAGAAGTAATAAATCTATATAGTAGTTTTTTTGGCCTCGTGCTCATAAATACGATGCCGGCTGCATTCATATCATTTGCCAATATTTCGATGCGTGCCGCTCGATCATATTCTGCAAACAATCCATTGATGTCTAGACATAAATCCATATCTACAATGAGTAACTTTCCTTTTAAATTGGGTTTAGGACGTTTCAGTGCAATAATGTCTTCAAGTTTGTCTAAATAAACCAGTTTGCCCAAATACTTACCAGGATCAGTACGGTATTTGGAAACCATATGGACTTGGAAATCAGCATCACCACTTATGGTTCCTTCTGTAAAATTTTCCATCCAAAATATCGGCATCTCAAAAGCTTCTTTTTCTACAGAAACTTTTGCTTGTTTGAATTTCTTCATTGCCCACTTTACCGCTTTTTTGTTTTCTTCAGTTCCTGTCACCCTACCTCCAACTTCATCACACAATTGTTGTAAATCTGTTTCTAAAGGAGTGGGGCCTCTAAGAGCTTCCATCAATTGTTCGGTGTCACTTTGAGCTTGAATATAAAAGCAAGAGCTTAAGCAAAAAATTAAGAGTGCGTACTTTCTCATTGAAATAAGGTCTATGATTTAATTAATTCAGTCGTGGGATAGTTAGTATTTCTTTTTGTCTTCCGTCGAAATAATGGAATCCATTTTCATCAAAATAGCCATCTTCTTCCAGCATAATTCTGATGATCTTATTCCATTCTGGGATTTCTGATGCTGCATTCAACTCTATAGAATAAGCTGTGTCATAATAAAGTGGGTAATCACCTCTGCCAGGCACACCTTGTTGTTGATCCCACATGCCAATTGTTGGTCCTGCAGCATGTCCATGGACGCCAATAGGGTGGGTATATATCGTAGCTTGGATACCTTCTCTTTTTGCCTGAGCTAATGAAGCTTTTAATATTTCGTTCCCAGTTTTACCTAGCTTGAAATTTTCAGTTAAAATATCTTGAAGACGATTGCCTTTTTTAAATGCTTCTTGTAAATATTTAGGCACTTCGGTTTCTCCTGGCTTTAAAACATAAAAATGTTGTTGCTGATCTGTATTGAGCCTAAGGTAAGTGATGCCAAAATCAACATGCAATAAATCTCCAGCTTGAATTATTTGTTTATTCGGTCTCTTGGAAAAAGTCCTTAAATGATCGAAATTTTCAGGGTCTGCTCTTTGGATTGAAACTGTTGGATGAAACCAAGTATCAAATCCCGCTTCTCTTACACTTTGTCGCAAATACCAAACGACATCGTCTGTTGAAGTAATGCCAGGGTGAATTGCAGCTTCCGATAATCCACGCTGTAGTAGGTTATGCCCCATATTGCATATCATTGGATATAATGCCAACTCCCTTTTAGACCTAGTTTCCAGCCATGCAATAGCCAATGGCTCAGAGCTGATGACTTTCGTCTTAAATTTTTCTGGAAGGTAGTCCATGAATAATTCATATTCAGAATACACGAGGCCGTCTGCCAGACCAAAATCCCCTGATGTATTGATACCAATATTTCTAGGTTGACGCTCTTCAATGATTTCCATTAATGCATCCCATTGATCAGGATAAACATCAATATCCCATGATCCTTGTAATAGCTTTCCCACATCATAACGGGCGATAGCTATTTTCTCAATTTCTTCACCTTCCCCTGGATCAAAAAACACCAATATGGTTCTTCGTCTTGCTGAAAGCCATGTAGAAGGGAGCATGGTTTTCAAAATCGGATCTTCATTGTATTCTCTTGAAATGATTACCCACATTTGGATATCATTTTTCCGCATTAATTTAGGGAGTAAATTATCTATTCGATCCTCTAAGATTTCATCAATGGTAGCAGCTCGCGCTCTCTCATCCATAACAAATGCTAGTGGCTTTTGCGAGAAGATGTTACTCCAAAAAAGCAATAATACAAGTGGGAGAAATTTCATTTAAATAAATAGCTGTTTCACTAAAGATAGTTAATGATGTGTATTTTGCATGAGAAAAATGAATCAATGCAAATAATCGTAGTCATGGGCGTATCAGGCAGTGGTAAATCTACTATTGCAAAGATGTTGGCAGAGGCTCTATCCATTCTTTATTTCGATGCCGATGATTTTCATCCTCAGGAAAATCTTGATAAGATGCAAGGTGGAGAAGCTTTAAATGATGCTGATAGAATTCCTTGGTTGGATAAGATTGGAGCTGCTATGATTGAAAATACATCAAGCGTCTTTGCTTGCTCAGCTTTAAAACAAAAATATAGAGAGCAACTAGCAAGTGCTGTAGCACCCGAAAAAATTATTTGGGTGTATTTAAAAGGTGATAAAGAGCTAATCCATCAAAGAATGCTAAGCAGAAATCATTTTATGCCTGCGAGCCTTTTGGATTCCCAATTTGAAGCCTTGGAAGAGCCAAAGCAGGCATTGTACTGTGATATTGCAAAACTCCCTGAAGACATCGTGTCTTGGCTCATACAATTTCTACAGTAAGCTTTTAATTGAAATAGAATGTCCCCACTAACTAGTATCCTCTATTAGTTTATATCACTACTTCTAGCTATAGTATATCACTAGTATTAGCTATTTCCTTTTTTCCCTAAGTATGGGGATAAATCGGGTAAAATAAGCTACTACATTTGTATGTCTTACTTAAATATTTGCATACGATTTTGATTTTTCGTAGAAGGTCATATGATCACTTTGCTCCTTTTGTTTTTAATGTCGCTACCCCTATTAGCAAACGATTAAAAACGCCTACAGAAATGTTGTATTTTTTTAAAGAAGCCTTAGCAATAAGTGAAATTTTGTCCTCATCCTCTTTTAAATTTTTGTCTATTAAAAAGTTCTTTGTTGGTCCTGAAATAAAACATAGAGGACACTTTATACTGCTTTCTCTGATGTTGTTATTGAGTGCTTCAACAAGCCAAGCACAAAAAGTATTTCAAACCAAACAATTTAGAAATGGGAATGATCAAGAAGTTTTACAAGAATTAAACGCCTATAGTGCTTTTGACATTAATGAAAAAAGTATTACAAAATATATTGATGAAAATGATGGAGCAGCTGAATTCAAATTGAAATTTAGCGATGCGTTATCTTTTGATTTATATCTTTTTGAAAGAGATGTACTCTCTGATGATTATGTACTTACTACTTCAAATCAAGATGGACAATTACAAGATGTTCAAGCGTATCAAAGACCAAAAACCTATTACGGTTATCTAACCAATAAACAAAATTCTGAAATTGCTTTGACAATTGCAGATGGATTTATTTATGGATTTATTTATGATGGAACGGAGAGCTACTTTATTCAACCGGAGAATGACTGGGTGAAAAGCTCTTCAAATTTTATCATTTATAATGAAAAAGATGCAAAAGTAAATCCAAATACTTCATGCGGTGTCACTGCTGCACATCATCATAAAAAAGAAGAACTGAATACAAACAACAATGCTGAAAATGAGTCTTGTGTAAAAGCTCCTTATGCTATAGCTAATGACTATTCTATTTTCGCGAAGTATGGTTCTACTGCAAATGTGATGAATAGAAATATTGGAGTAGTAAACAATGTAAATGTAAATTATAAAGGTTTTTTCTCAAGTGATATTGAATTGCAAATTGTGCAACAAGTTATCATTACTTCATCGGCCGGAAA
>CALGNN010000173.1 GCA_937961455.1 uncultured Saprospiraceae bacterium | reverse complement strand
CAGATGTTGGGCTATACCTCTTGTGGTACTACAAGAGATTATATGCATTCCGAAGGAATTTATGGATGGACACCTGAAATAGACGGTTCTGGATTTTGGCCAGCACCAAGTGAAATATTTGACCTCGTTGCCGAAAATGTAGGACCTTTATTTTATCAATCTTGGATTGCAGGTGGATATGCCAATTTTCAAAGCCATAAACAATTAGGAGATGCTTTGCTTGGAGGCAGTTTTCAAATGGAAGTAGCGATAAAAAATAAAGGTGTTGGAACATCTGCTCCAAACGTAACCGTCGAATTAGAAACCTCAAACCCTCACATTACGGTCTCTGGTCCTGTCTCCTTTGGTAATATTCCGGTGCAATCTAAAGTCAATAATACTACTGATCTATTTAACATACATGTAGGAACGTACATCTCCAGCGACAATTTTGATTTGGATATCGTAGTATATCAAGATGGAGTTGAAATAGATCGAGAGCCTTTAAATATAATGCTAGGAAATACCGTCATTTTATTTTCCGATGATGGAGAATCAGGATCCGCAAATTGGACGGCGTCTGGCAATAATATTGATTGGGGACAAATGGCTGATGATTCTTATAGTGGTGATTTTTGTTTTGGTGACTCTGATGGAGCTAATTCAGAAAACAACAGTTTGAATTATTTCACTATGAAAAATAATGTTGACTTAAGCAATGTATCAGATCCTAGCTTGGAGTTTTTTGCCAAGTACTCTATTGAAGAAGGAGATTTTGTACGTTTACAAATTTCTACGAATGGAGGGAATAGTTGGTCTACACTTCAAACTTTTAACCTGAATGAATCATGGAAACAATTTAAGTACGATTTATCAGCCTATACTTTTTCTTCAAGTGTGAGATTTAGATTTTATATGGACACCGATGGCGATACCCCTTCGGATGGATTTTATTTTGATGATTTTGAAATAAAAAGTTTTACAGAACAGGACTGTGTTTTTGATCTAAGTGAAAATGGACAACCGATCGATGCAGGTTTATATAATGCCATTAATTCTATTAATTCAAATGGCTTAATTAATCCTGGTGATCAGGTTACATTTGAGGCAGGCAACTTTATTGAATTATTGCCAAATTTTGAAGTAAGTTTAGGAGCTAATTTTCATGCAGCAATAAAAGTGTGCAATTAAAATGTTTAAAAGATTATTCACAATTTGTTTTTTCTTTTCTTTTTTAATCTCTTCTGTTTTCAGTCAGGCACAGGAAGAAAAGAAAGTATTGTTTGTAGGAAACAGTTACACCTATTTTTGGAATTTGCCCCAGCATTTTAATTTAATGGTAGAAGCAAAACAACATAATTATTTTGCCATACAATCAACTGCAGGCGGTGCCAATTGGTCTCAACATTGGAGGGGTGAAAAAGGACTAGAAACAAAAAAAATATTAACAGACCAGAAGTTTGATATAGTGGTTTTACAAAACCACAGTATGGCAACTATAGACCGTCCAGACAGTATGATGCTCTATGGGCAAAAGTTTTCTGATCTTATAACTAGGAAAGGAGCAGAAGTATATTTATATATGACTTGGTCGAGAGAATGGGATCCATTGATGATTGACACCATTGCGAAAAAGTATGCTGAACTTGGTAAACAAATTAATGCCAAAGTGGTGCCTGTTGGTTTAGCTTGGCAAAAGGCAAGAGAATTGAGGCCAGGTTTTCCTATTTACTTTGATGATGGTAGTCATCAATCCGCTTTGGGTACCTACTTAACTGCTTGTGTATTTTATAAGGCATTGACAAATGATTCTGCTGTTGGTATTCCAAATAGACTGATTGGGGAAGATGAAAATGGACAGAAAGTATATTTCAATATTCTAACAAAAGAAGACGCATTATTTTGTCAGAAAGTAGCTGATGCAACCCTGTCCGAATGGGATGCAAAAACGCTTAGGCAATAATGCCTAAATGTAAAATCTTTATCATAATACTGATTTAAAAAAGTTAATGCATCAATATTTCGTATTTTAATAAATATGAAAATTATGCTACAAAGAGTTGTTGTAATTCTTTGCTGCTCATTCTTAATCCAAAGCAATTTAATTGCTCAAGTATCAAACGATGAATGCAGTACAGCAACCTTGCTCGAATTTTCAGACGCTAACTGTGATTACTTTCAATTTGATTTTATCGGAGCGAGCCCATCAGCTCAAACGATTAATTGCTTTAGTGAAAAAAATGATGTTTGGTTCAAATATGAACAAGCCGATTCTACTGCAATTCGAATATCCATAATAAACATATCTTCAGCAAAGAACCCTTATGTAGCTAAATATCAATCAAATTGCTTTGCGAATGCAACTTGTGTTGACCAAACAGCATCCGAATTTGGTAATCTGAATCATACCTTTGAAGATTTTACCAATGTTACAGATACTGCTTATCTAAGAGTATTTGCAGAGGATGATTTTAATGATCAATTCCTGATATGTATTCAACAAAAAGATATTTCAAAAGAAAATATATTTTGTAAAAACGCTATTGACATTCCAACTCAAGAGTCAATCTGTGATACTTCTTTATGGGTTTATGATTCAATGGATTTTCATGGGATCAATTTTATGGGGAATACCAGTTTCGTTTGCTACTTAGAAACACCAGGAAAATGGTATGATGTAGAAGTGCCACCAAATAAACTCGCTCTAGTTGAATTTACATTTGAAGAGCATTTTGATGAAATGCAAATAGCAGTTTTTCAAGATACTTGTGGATCTGAAGCATACCCAATTTCATGTTTGGTTAAATCTAACCATAAGAGTATTGTAGCATACATAGAGAATAGTAGCGATGAAATGGTCACATATCATTTACAATTAGGAACAAATAGTGCTACCTTAAATAAAGAGCCATATGTTATTTGTGCAAGCCTGCATGATCCTTACCCCAATGAAATTTGTGAACAGGCCATTACAATCCATTCGGATTCATCAAATATAAATTGTGATAATCATTTTCTTTTAGACTTAAATAAAGCTTGGTTGAGTAACAATCAAGGATGTCCAGGACAAACTTTTCAAAAAGACGTTTGGTTTCATTACTATATTGAGAAAGTTACTCCCATCATTGTGTCGGCTGAATTTCTTTCAGCTCAATCTAGTGCAGCATTTAATGTTCAAGTATACAAAGGAAGTTGTGACAGCTTAGAATTGGTAGCCTGTTCGTCTATTGGAAATTCTATCTGGGATGCTAACCATCTTGAATTTTATCTGGATGAAATAAATCAAGATTACTTTTTTAGAATTGGCGCAAGACCCTATGAAGACATTAACTCATTAGTGCATAATTTCTGTTTTATCTTTCCCCCACTTCCTATGAATAATGATTGTGTAAATGCCACTTGGATACTTAATCAAAATGAATCATATCCCTATTCAGTAGCAGGTTCACTTAATTCAATTGAAAATACTTGTTCGGAATTTCCAGATGTTTGGTACAAGTTTATTTACACCGCTTCTAACGGACAAATCATAGAATTAATAGATAATATAGATAATATTTTTCCTTCACGAATGACCTTATTTAGAGGAAGCTGTAATAATCTTGTCCCAGTAGCTTGTAATAATGAATTGTTTGCTTCTATAGACTATTTAATACACAACCCTGATTTAATAAATGATACCATATATATAGCAATCCATAAGCCAGCCTTTCATACCAGCGGTTCGATATCTTATGGAGATGTGCGCCTTAGCCAAAACACAAATCAGCCGAAAGAGGGAGAATATTGTTCCAGAGCTATGAATTATAATTTGACTGATGAGTGCCAATTTGAGAATTACACTATTGATGGACATAGCTTTTCTGGATTTGGTGAATCATGTACTTCTTATTTCCCACTCTTTGATACATGGCTTACAACCCAGCTCTCTAATGATGGTCTCATTGAATTAAAATACAAATTCTCAAGTGACGATGCAGATGAATCGTTTGTGAGTTTATATCATGGCAGTTGCAATGATTTGGAGTTTATCAACTGTTTTGAAGTGTCATCTGGGTGGAATGAAAAACAACTTAATCTTAGCAATTTTTTCGCAGATGAGCTATTTATTAAATTTGGATCTAAGTCAAATGATGCAAATGAAATATCGTTTTGCGCCAAAGAATTAAACAATGGTCAGAATCCTTTAGACCTTTGCCAAAAATCACAAAATCTTTTTGTTCAAGATGCTTTATGTACAACACCCGTTATTTTCAATAATTTAAACGCGCTACAATCCGAAATTACAAGCAGTTGTAATGCTTATGATGGAGGGGATGTTTGGTTTGATTTTATCATGCCAAGTTCTGGAAAAGCAGTAGTCTTTTTTGAATATGTTACAGGCAGTGTTTTAGTAGATGGAGCAATGACAATCTATTCAGGAAGCTGTGATAATTTAAATTGGATCGCTTGTGATGATGATTCCGGTTCTGGGAATATGCCTTCTTGGTATTTGAATGATCTCAGTCTTGCTGGCGAAAAAATTTACATACAATTTTATTCGTATAAAAATGAATCACAAGGGGATTTTGGTGTTTGTGTATTTGAACCTTTTGAAGCACAAGGCAACTTTTGTCATTCAGCTATTTTAGCCCCAATAAAAAATAAAATTGAATGTCAAGAATCAGATCCGTCCATAGCCAATATGTCAGCAAATGATTTTTCAGGGATTGAACCCATTTGTGGAGCTTCTGTACAAAGTGACATTTGGTTTAGTTTTAAAAGCCAGCTGGATAAGGAATTGATATTTGAGACAGAAGCATTAGCAGCTAATCCCATAACCGATGGAAAAGCTGTCTTATATGGAGGAAACTGCGATTCACTTATTTTTTTAGCCTGTAGTGATGATGATGGAATAGGAGATATGCCCATGTTTAATATTAATGAAATATTAGATTCTATAAGCACTCAAATAGATAGCTTGTTTATTCAATTTTGGGATGTCAATGGCACAACTTCAGGTGCATTTAAATATTGCTTGTATGAAAATTTGCCTGATGCAAATAAGAATATAGATCCCTTCAATATAAATATTTTCCCAAATCCAACTAGTGGATTATTGCATCTCGTTTTTGGCACCGATATGAATGAAAAAATTCATATTAAAATATTTTCTACAGAGGGCAAAATACTTTATGAAAAAAATAACCATCAATTATTAAATCAAAATTTGCTCATTGATCTTAGCCCCTACCCACAAGGTCTTTATATTTTAAAAATATCAAGAGACCATGAAACGAAGAATTATAATTTTGTAAAACAATAGCGCACAAATTAAGCCCTTGAAGTTTCTGTTAACAAATGTCGTGAAGAAATGATTATAGCATTGCTGAAGTGCGCAGTCGCGCTTCTCTCACTTGTCGACCTGTCGGTCGCCACTTCTGTGTAGATTGTTGTTGAAGTGCGCAGTCACGCTTCACTTAGTTAACGACCTGTCGGCTATTTACTTCCATGTAGATCGTTGTTGAAGTGCGTAGTCACGCTTCACTCACTTAAAGCACTGTCGTGCTTTACTACTTCGTAGATCGTTCGTTCATTACAAGACAAAAAGGAAAGAGTGTAAAAAATATTAAAACTTAAAAATAGTAGTCTTTGTTGAAGTGCGCAGTCGCGCTTCACTCACTTGTCGACCTGCTGGCCATCTACTTCTGTGTAAATTGTTGTTGAAGTGCGTAGTCACGCTTCACTCAGTTAACGACCAGTTGGCTATCTACTGCTGCGCAGATTGTTGCTGAAGTGCGCAGTCGCGCTTCACTCACTTAAAGCACTGTCGTGCTTTACTACTTCGTAGATCGTTGTTGAAGTGCGTAGTCACGCTTCACTCACTTAAAGCACTGTCGTGCTTTACTACTTCGTAGATCGTTCGTTCATTCATTATTGAATCCGGCCTTAATCATTTTAGTCATTGCTCAAAAAAAATCTGAGAAGACTCAAATCCAATCGCTATACAAAAGCTCATTTAAGAGACTACAATTCAATTAATATATATGTTAAAGAATGAGAAGTGCTTCAAAGCGATCTTATTTGTGTCCAGATTTTTTCTGAGCAATGGCGTGAAGAAATGATTACAGCCTTGAATTTTTTGGTTTCGTTTTTGTTTCAAGACAAAAAGGAAAGAGTGTAAAAAGTAAAAAAAGAACATAAATAAATATTAACCTTTGTTGAAGTGCGCAGTCGCGCTTCACTCACTTAAAGCACTGTCGTGCTTTACTACTTCGTAGATCGTTCGTTCATTCATTAATTACAAGAAAAAAAGGAAAGAGTGTAAAAAATAAAAAAAGAATATAACTAAATATTAATCCTCCAAAATTTCATAATCAATATCTAATTTTCGAATTGACCTAAAAGCAGAACTAGTGGTTTTGTCGTCTACTTCAATTTCAACTGGATCTCCATCCAATAGAATTTCAGTCAATTCATAAGCCAAAGAGGCATCCATATCCATAGCAATGGAATCTATCATTTGACTAATAGCTCTTTTATCTGGCCGCTTTGCATCACATGAAAGTAATTGGATTTTCATTCTGTATTATTTCTTCGTTGAAGATAAAATAAAAATACTGTATCTAGCTTGACATCTACTATAGTGGATACTTCTTACTTTAATTATTTGTTGTAGTTTAAGTTTTTATTTCTAATAATTCGATAGCTAAATGAATCCAGCAAAATCATTATTCTTCTTCTTAGTCCTTTTTATTATACCCATTAATTCTTTTTGTCAAGAGACTTTGATTTATCAAAAAATTGAAATTCCTCTGAACGAAAATCAATCTCATAAGGACCTTCAAGATCTAGGAATAGATATCATTTGTGGTTCAGAACATACGCATGAAAATGATGAGCATGCTATTCAATTGGTATTACACAATGATCAATTGGCCCTACTTAAAAATAGAAATATTTCGTTCGAGACCTTAGATGAAAATTTTTCACAAACCATCGGTAAAAGAAATATAGAAGAATTACCTATCGCAATAAAAGCTTTAGAATCACTAAAGATGAATCAAGTCCTTAGAGGTTCCGACATCGGTCAAGATCTTTCTTGTATCGAACAAAGCTGGCCCGTTCCAAGTAATTTCAAACTGGGCTCGATGGGTGGCATGCTTACTTATACAGAAATGATTGCCGAATTAGATTCTATGCACAACAAGTATCCTAATCTCATTACTACAAAAGCAAGTGCAAGTAGTAGCTTAAGCAGTATTGAAGGCAGAGAAATTCAATTTGTAAAAATTTCAGATAATCCCAATACAAACGAATCAGAGCCTGAAGTTTTATACACAGCATTGCATCATGCAAGAGAACCCGTCTCCATGATGAATTTGATTTTCTATATGTGGTATTTACTAGAAAATTATGCAATCGATCCTGAGGTGAAAAATATAGTAGATCAAACAGAACTATTTTTTATTCCGTGTGTCAATCCGGATGGCTATGTCTATAATGAATCTACCAATCCAAATGGTGGAGGCTTTTGGAGAAAGAATAGAAGGGACAATGGAGGATCCATAGGTGTGGATCTGAATAGGAATTATGGTTTTCAATGGGGCTTTCCTAACGGTGGTTCTAGTAGTAGCCCAAGCTCAGATGTCTACAGAGGTCCATCTGCTTTTTCTGAACCAGAAACCCAAATTATTAAAGAGTTTGTTGAAGCACGAAATATTATAAATGCTTTTAATGATCATACCTCAGGAGATTTGCATTTGTACCCTTGGGGTTATACGCCTGATGCTTCTGATGATGACGAACTTTTCCATGAGATGACAGAGCAAATGTGCTGGCACAATCGATATTTTTATGGTAGAGGAAACAGTACCATCTATCCAACAGCAGGGGATTCTGATGATTGGTTTTACGGAGAGCAAACTACTAAGAATAAAATAATGGTTTGGACTCCAGAAGTGGGAAGTGCAGGATTTTGGCCTTCACCCTCATTGGTAGTTCCTCAGTCTCAAAGACAAATGCGGATGAATATGCAATTGGCTGCCATGGCTTCCAACTATGGTGTGGTGAATGATTTAACGGGATTGAATTTTGATAATTTAAATCCCAGTATTGATTTTTCTGTGCAACATCTCAGTATAGTTCCAGGATCATTTACCATAAATATCAATCCTATAAGTCCAGAGATTATCAATATTGCTAATAATGCACTCTCGACGTCAACAATGAATGATGCAGAATTTGAGACACTGTCAACCAATTTGACGCTAGATGCCAACACAACTCCAGGCACGAATATCGTTTTTGAAATTTCTTTAAATAATGGTAATTACGATTTGTTTACAAGGACGATTACAAAAAAATACACTCCTGCAGTCGCTTTCAATGATGACTTTAGCAATGCTTCAAATTGGAATCTTGGGAGTTGGGAGCAAGATCCTAATGAAGGATATAAAGCAAATGGCTGTTTAACAGATTCAGAAGGAAGCTCTAGTACAAATGGGACGGTCACAGTCACATCCAACGCAATTGATCTTTCAGGAGTACAAAATGCTGTTTTGGAGTATTATGCAAAATGGGACATCGATTGGAATTTTGATTATGCTCAAGTACAGGTTTCAACAGACGCATCTAGTTGGGTAGATCTATGTGGCAACTATACTAAGGTAGGAACGGCCGATGGATTTTTTAATACCAATCAACCCACAGGTGATCCACTATATGATGGTATTCAACTGGATTGGGTAAGGGAGCAGTTTGATATTTCAGCATATGATGGTGCAGCTAATTTTTATATCAGATTTGTGCATTATGCCACAGGCAACACTAATCGAGACGGCATATACATTGATGACTTAAGTATTTATAGTACGGCGATTGCACATTGCAATGATGGAGTGCAAAACTTTGATGAGACGGGAGTTGATTGTGGAGGCCTAGATTGTCCAAGCTGTCCAACTTGCAGTGATGGAATTCAGAATGGTAATGAAACAGGCATTGACTGTGGAGGACCAGATTGTGCACCCTGCCCAACTTGTGTAAATATGACTTTAACGATAGTAATGGATAATTATCCAGAGGATGTTAGTTGGGAGATCATCGATGCGAATGCTGTAGTAATCGAAAGCGGTGGAAACTATGGAGGCTTGGCTTCAGGCAGCACAGTAATAGAAAATTTTTGCCTTGAAACGGGTTGTTACGATTTAGAAATGTATGATTCATTTGGAGATGGCCTTTGTTGTAATCAAGGCAACGGATCTTATACTTTGACTGATGAAGAAAATACTATACTAGCCTCAGGAGGGAATTATGGATCAGGAGAATCGACTAATTTTTGTGTGACTGCAACTAATAATTGCCCAACAGATTTGGCTCTATCCAATTACCCAGTCAATGACAGTACTTACTACGCGTCTAATTCTATAAGTTCAGATGGTATCATTGGGGCTAATAAAAACATTAGTTTATCTGCTGGAATTCAAATAGAATTACAAGCAGGATTTCAAACCATAGTAGGTGCAAGTTTTCAAGCACTCATTGGAGGGTGTAATCAGTAGTTAAAGGATTTTATTGATTCGTTGAATGATTTTTTCACTTGTTGAATATCCATTTGCAAGTAAATGCATCTGACCCTCATGTTCTAAAATTAAAGTAGGAAATCCTCTGACACCCATTTCTTGTGATTTTTGAAAGTCCAATTTGATCGCATCCTTCATCTCTTGTGATTCAAACAATTCTTTAAACTGTTTATAGTCGATATTTAATTCTTCAAGAATGGATTGATAGCTCTCAACCAAGTGCATGTTTTTATTTTCCTGATAGAAAGCTACTTGGGCTTTTTTGAAAAAAGGGATTTCTTTTTCTGCTGAAAGTTTTCTTACTACTATAGTTGCTCTTGAAGGAGGTTCTGTATCATAACTGATCTCCTGACTATCTAGAATTCCATAATTGAAACTTTGTCCACTTCTTTTATTTACATCTTCCCAATGATGTGTTAAGAACTCTTTGAGCTCAATCATCATTTGTGTATTGTAAGGACGCAGACCTCCTAATACCAATTCGTAGTCTAATTGCTCATCATAGTGATCCATCACCTTAGAAAGTTCTGGAGCAATACCATAACACCAAGAACACATAGGATCTCCTACGTAAATAAGTTTTGCTTCTGACTGTGACATTAAGTTGAATTGAATGTTGACTAAGAGTAACAATAAAAGAATCCGCATGTTTACAATTGATTTAAAAATGAAGTGACCTTATCAATATCTGCCTCTATAGTATAAGCCGAAATACCCATTCTTGTTACACCTCCTTTTGCTTCATATCCCAAAACTTCTGAAGCCTTAATGGCATAAAAATGCCCATCCCAAGCATAGATATTTTCATCGCCCAACAAGGTACAAAGTTCTGCTGCAGTATGATCATTTGCATAGAATGAAATGGTTGGTGCACGTTCTCCATCACCAAAAGAAGGGCCAACAATTTGATACTTTTCTGCATCATTCAAAAATTGATACAGTTTTTCGGCTAATGATCTTTCATGAATTCCAATACTTGTAAGTGCACTATCAAGCTTATTATTAAGATGATCTCCGTGACCCATTGAAGCTATAAAATCGATGGCGGCATTAACTCCTGCAATCGCTGCATGATTTAAAGTTCCAGTCTCAATAATATAAGGAGGATGTTGATCCACTGTCCTTAATCGATCCGTAGGAAGTTTTTCCAATAGTCCTTTTTTGGTATATAGAATTCCAACATGAGGACCGTAGAACTTGTATGCCGAACAAAGTAGAAAATCGCAATCTATTTTTTGTACATCAATTTTGAAGTGTGGAGCATAATGAACCGCATCAAGGAGTAAAAAGGCTCCATGTTTTTTACTAATGGCTCTAGCAAAATGAAAATCATTAATGGCGCCTGTATAGTTGGAGGCCATGCCCATTGCTACCAATCTTGTTTTATCCGTTATTTTATTTTTGAAATCTTCATAATCTAAAGTTCCGTCCGAAGTGATAGCAACTTCTTTTATAACCATACCCTGAGCTTCCAAAGCCAACCACGGCCCCCTATTAGATTCGTGATCTAATTGGGTAATTACGATCTCATCGCCTTTTTCGAAATACCTGCCAAGCGCCCTACTTAATGAATAATTCAAACTAGTCATGTTCTGACCTAGAGAAATACAACTATAGGCTTCAGCTCCTAAAAATGTAGCAATTTTTTCTCTGGTCTCTTGTAGCATATGATCGGTCTCTCGAGTGCTTGCAAAAAATCCATGTGTATTAGAATTGGATTTTTTGTAATAATCTGAAATAGCATCTATTACTGAAGATGGAACCTGAGTGCCAGCTGGACCATCTAGATAGCAAATGGCTTTATTATTTATTTCCCTTTTTAAAGAGGGGAATTGATTGATTATTTTTTGATCCATATAAAGAGTTTTGGTTATTTGCTATAGTTGAATAATCATTTTATTTCGAAATATTTTCACAAAAAGAACTGATCTAAAAATATACATTTTGATATAGAATAATCGAAGTTCTTAAAACATCTGACAAAGCTTCCTCCATATTCCTTGCCTCCCTTACATTTAAAAGCTAATTTTGGACACTTTTTTGATATGTAAATAAAGATGTTTCCAGAATACGATGTCATAGTAGTAGGCGCGGGCCATTCAGGTTGTGAAGCTGCAGTTGCAGCAGCCAATATGGGATCTCGTGTCCTATTGGCAACCATGAATATGAATACCATCGCACAGATGTCTTGCAATCCTGCAATGGGAGGTGTTGCAAAAGGGCAAATAGTAAGAGAAGTTGACGCCCTTGGTGGTTATTCAGGAATCGTAACTGATGAGTCAATGGTCCAATTCAGAATGTTGAATAGATCCAAAGGTCCTGCTATGTGGAGCCCTAGAGCACAAAGTGATAGAATGATGTTTGCAGCTAAGTGGCGAAGCATGTTGGAGCAACATCCATTAATTGACTTTTGGCAAGAAATGGTCAAAGGACTTATTGTCAAAGATGGAAGAGCAAAAGGAATCTATACAAGCCTTGGACTTGAAATACTTTCTAAGTCAGTGGTTTTAACTAATGGTACTTTTTTGAATGGACTCATTCATATTGGAGAAAAACAATTGGGAGGAGGCCGAGCTGGTGAAAAAGCTGCAACAGGAATTACAGCTCAATTGCATGAGCTGGGTTTTGAGTCTGGCAGAATGAAAACTGGAACACCACCGAGAGTAGATGGCAGAAGTCTGAATTGGGATCTTATGGAAGTTCAGCCAGGAGATGAGAAAGGAGGCAAATTTTCTTTTACAGATACGACAAGACCAGAAAAACAATTGCCTTGTCATATAACATATACTAATACAGAAGTCCATGAAACTTTAAAAGAAGGCTTTGATAAGTCACCTATGTTTAATGGGCGCATTAGAGGTACAGGTCCGAGATATTGTCCCTCAATTGAAGATAAGATCAATCGATTTGCTGATCGGGATCGGCACCAATTATTCGTCGAGCCTGAAGGTTTTAATACCATAGAGATTTATGTAAATGGCTTTTCTTCTTCCCTACCTGAAGAAGTGCAATTTAAAGCCATGCGTAAAATTGTAGGATTTGAAAATGCCAAAATGTTTCGCCCAGGTTATGCCATAGAGTATGACTATTTCCCTCCTACACAATTAGATATTAATCTGGAAACAAAATTGGTTAAAGGATTATTTTTTGCGGGTCAAATTAATGGCACTACTGGATACGAAGAGGCAGCTTGTCAAGGATTGATGGCGGGTATTAATGCGCACCTAAGTATCAATGAGGAAGAGCCCTTCGTTCTCAAAAGATCAGAAGCATATATCGGAGTATTAATTGATGACTTAGTGAATAAAGGCACGAAGGAGCCCTATCGAATGTTTACCTCTAGAGCAGAGTACAGAATCTTATTAAGACAAGATAATGCAGATATACGTCTCACAAGATTAGCAGAGCAATTGGGTATGAATGGATTAGAGCAGCGCATAGAGAAACTAAATCAGAAAGAGGAAAACATGAAATTAATCATGAAGCACTTTAGAGATGTAAGCGCTATCCCAGACATCATTAATCCTTTATTGGAAAGAAAAAGCACCAGCCCTATCAAGCAAAAAATCAAATGGGTTAATATTCTAGTGAGACCCCAGGTTGAACTAGAAGAACTCATCGAGGCAGATGAAAATTTAAGAAACTTCTTAGGCCAATTTCCTGATGACCATATTGATTCCGCAGTAATTAATCTCAAGTACGAAGGCTATATTAGAAAAGAACAAGAAATGGTAGATAAAATGAATCGCTTGGAATCCGTAAAATTGAAAAGTGATTTAAATTATGATAGCATGACCAGTCTTTCAGCGGAAGCTAGAGAAAAATTAATGCAAATAAAACCTAGATCAATAGGTCAGGCAAGTAGAATCAGTGGAGTCTCTCCTTCTGACATTTCTATTTTATTAGTTCATGTCGGACGATAAAAAACTCAATTGATCATCTTCCTCTTGTCTCCAAAGTAATGGTATAAGTTAATATGAAGTCCTCCATGTGCATTTCTTGAAGGTTCATAAATATCAAATCGATTAGGATATCTCCAAGGAACGGCATTCATATCTAAAAAACCGATACTTCCACGTATCTCGGCAGATATGGCTGTGTCATATGAAAGATGTTTAATGATACCTAAAGAAATCAATCCACCAAAATCATAATCCTGATAAAGATCTCTATCTAAGGCTGGAGCTCCCTGAGCTTTTATGGTTTCAATATTTGCATTACGTCCAGGCACATGATCAATAAAATTTAGCATGTCTAATTCTTTATCGTCTGCATACCACTCAAGATTGGCATCCTGTAAGTAAGCAAATTGTAAACCAATGGAGCCATAAATACGTACATCACCATCATA
This sequence comes from uncultured Saprospiraceae bacterium, assembly GCA_937961455.1. GTDB lineage: Bacteria > Bacteroidota > Bacteroidia > Chitinophagales > Saprospiraceae > CALGNN01. The sequence goes on along the minus strand of CALGNN010000173.1, from coordinate 2,297 downwards.
ATTGTTTGGATCCTCTCCGAAAATTCGTGTATAAATGAGTGGGACCTGAATGTATCTCAACGCAACTAATTTTCTATGCAATACATCAGCAATTTTATCTTCGTAGCGCTGACCCATAGTAGCGTAATTCAATTCAATGTGGAATGCATCTTTGTTTCTTTCAACTCCGGCTTGGATGCCAATCAAAGTGCCAATCGCAAAATCATATCGCATTTCGACATAGCCATAATTATTTTGGTTGGCAATACTGGTAAGGTTTAATGCTCCATTAAGCCCATAGTAGGTTCTGATGTCAGCTTTTTTTTGTGAACTTAAGCACAAAGAACTCAACATCAAGCACATGAAAAAGATGGCTTTATAAAACCAGCTCATAGTAAGAATTTAAATAATTGAATTGGCTGAAGGGTTTGAGACGCCAAAATTATAAAAGCTGGATGAAAATCTGACTAATAAAGCTTGAATTAACTTTTATTTGCTTCAAGTGAAAGTGAGAATACGATTTCGTCATTGATAACTTTATCTTTTAAGTTATCAAAAAACTTTCCCGAACCATATTTAATGCCCCATTCCGTCCTATCAATTGAAAACAGACTTGACTCAGCACTTATCTTGTTTCCTTCATCTTTGATGATGGCCTTAAAAACCATTCGCTTAGTCACATCCTTTATGGTTAGGTTGCCATACACCATAGAATTAGCTGTTGCATCGGATTCTAAGGCTACTACTTTAATAATTTCAAACTTTGCAGTTGGATAAGATCTTACATCAAAAAAATCATTTTTTTGATCGTCAACTGTTCCTTTTAAATGTGCTTCAAGATTGACCTTTGAGTTTCCTGATAGATCTGTACATTCTATGGAATTCATGTCTATAATTATTTCGCCACTAACAATTTTGTTGTCAGTAAGGCCTAAGGTGCCACTGGATAAATTAACCGTACCAGAATGTTTACTAGTAGGTTTTGATCCCTCCCAATAAACGACACATTTTGCTATGTCAACTTTATAATTGTGTTCAGCTTCTGTCTTGGTAGATTTTGCTGGAGTTGATTCCACCTTTTCTTTTACCTCGCTTTGACAAGAGATTAATAATGAAATGAATATTACGGAAGCAAATAGATTTTTCATAAGTACTTTTCCTTATTGGGTTAAAAAGAGTTAATAAAATTATTCGTGTCGTTAATGCCTGAAAGTATTTTAATATTTCCCAATGTACTTATATCAATTTGCATCGCCAAAAGTCCACTCAAACCGACAACAGTTTCATTCATGCATATGGAAAGTTTTTGTGCATATTCTTGACCTGAAAGTGCATTTGGACGCTTATTAATTATCGTATAAATACAATCTGGTTTAATAATACTTTTTGCAATACAAAGATCCTCAATGGTGACATCTTTTCCCAAATTGTATACTTTAAAATTACGCTCCTTAATTAAGTAGTGCATAAAAAGCATGGCCAAGTCTTGAGTCTCGTCTTTGTGTTGGTAAAGAATAAATTTCTTTGCTGATTCATCCTTAGTATTTGGGATGGCATCAATCGAAGCGGAAATTTTATTTTTGATGATATTACTGATAAAATATTCATGAATCTGATTGATTGATCCAGTAACCCACAGTAAATTTAGTTTTTCTAAAAAAGGATAAATCAACTCAACCATGGTGTGATACATTCCTAGTTGATTGATATTCTTATCCAAAATTTTACAAAATTTGTACTCATTGAGATCAATCATGGACAGTGTGAGACCATCTAATTGATTTTTAGAAAGATCTTCAATTTCACTGACTTCAGCTACCTGTTCAATAAGGTCTGAATCCGTCATTGAAGCAATTTTGGAAATGCGAATGCCGTGTCTGGTTAAAACAGCAACATTATAAAGTTTTTTTAGATCGTCTTCTTCATAATATCGAATATTGGTTTGGGTTCGCTTTGGAGTAATAACTCCATATCGTTTTTCCCATATCCGAATGGTATGAGCTTTTATACCCGTTAGATTTTCTAAATCCTTTATTTGATAAACCGCCAAAATTGCCAATTATAATCGAAAGACTTACTAAGCCCTTAAAATTAACAACAACTGTCTTTTAATGTTTACGTAAATTATACTAATAGTTAAACTTATTTATAATTTTTGCATTCTAATATTCGTGGCATTTTGTTTGTTCTATAGTCATCGATAAAAGAATTAATATGAAAATTGGTATTGTTTGTTACCCAACTTTTGGAGGTAGCGGAGTTGTTGCAACGGAAGTTGGAATGGGATTGGCAAAAAAAGGTCACCAGATTCATTTTAT
>CALGNN010000172.1 GCA_937961455.1 uncultured Saprospiraceae bacterium | reverse complement strand
GATCAGGGTTGTAAGTCAAAGGACAGTTATCATCATCATCCCTTGTGCCGTCGTTATCATCATCATCATCGCAAGCATCTCCTTTACCATCTTGATCAGTATCTATTTGATTGGGGTTAAATACTTCATTGCAATTATCTTCTTTATCTATTATTCCATCATCGTCTGAATCTTTAGGAATATAAGGGCCAGCTGAGGCACCGTTTGACCCAGGAGATTTAAAAGATTCTTTTTTAACTAAATCCTGAATCAAAGCATAAATTTCACCATTAAATTTTGATTGAGGAAAACTCTTTTGAAAGGCCGATAATTTTTTTTCATTTTTTTTGTCAAAATGAACGATGTCTAAATATCTTACTTGTTCTGTAGTATGACTAGTGTGATTAAAATAACCAGCACTGACAAAACTCATATACTCTGCTATTAATTTTTTTGCTTCGTTTTCGATAGCATTATCAATGTTAAATTGAATATCACTTAGATACTTTTGTTCGGAGGCTTTAGGCTTATCCTTATTAATCTTTTCAATAATATCATTTTTGATTTTAATGAGCTTCTCTCTTTTAGCATTATCAAGACTTGGATATGTTGAAATAAAATCATCTATTTTGGTGATACTTTCTGTTTCTTCATTTAACTGAGACATTAGCGCATCATATGCATTATTTCTTTTTTCATTTTTATGCTGAGCTTGTAAGGATTCAATATCTTGTTTAATTGTAAATGATTGCTTAATCATATCAGCTTTAAATCTTTCATCTTTTAATGGGAAGGAAATATGTGGATTAAAAAACACTTCTGTATGAATATCCTCTGTAGGGCTCGATTCTATTTTATACAGATATTGAATACTTGATGTTGAACGTCCTAATTTATTAACAGATAGTTGTTTTACTCCACTTGTTAGTAATGTTAGTCCGTTTGCTTTTTCTGTGCGACTAGATCCATCTGCACTTATTTCAAAAAGAAACAGGGTAGGCTCTTTATCTATCAGTTTTGAAAATTTATTGTTGTAGCCTAATTGCAAATTCTCAAAACGGACAGACAAATTACAGTTTTGTCCTGCAGGACATTTAATATCGTCTCCAGGCTGAATTACTAGCACTTCATTATTATAAATAATGGAATAACTTACGTCTATCTTTCCCCAAAATTTATTATAATAATTAAAGACAGATTGCGAAGAGATATGGGAAGCCGTCAATATTAAAATAGTTACAATATATAATTGAGCCCTATTCATTTTTATTATTCAGACTTATTGAAGGATTATTTGAATTACTAATATTAATTTTTTCTTTATTTTTTTGTTTGACACTCAGAATTTTAATTACGTTAGATTTGTTTCTACTTTTTACCCACTCTTTTGATGGCTTCATTAAGGATCGGTCATCAACAAAAATACTTTTATCTGAATTTAATAAACCTTGAGGTTCTGCATATTCTCGAACCCATTTTGCTACTACAGGATCTTCGGGAAAGGGTGCGACATGGAGTGCATGATAATTTTTGTATTGAAGCATTTCACCAATCTGAATAACCAACATATCTAAGGTTTGCCAAAAACCAATAGCTTTATTATTAATACAGATTCTGCCTTTATAGGATCCACTAGATCTTATATTTGGGTGCCATGCATCAGTCTTCATATAACAAATGGGAGGCACAGCAGGATAGGATGCAGGTAATTTAATTTCAGCTACATGCTCTGAACTATAATTTGGACTTTGGTCCTGATTCACGGATATTATGCTTTTGACTTTATAAGTTATTTTATAATGTTCAGGGGGAAGAGAACGATGAGGCTTAACGAGCTCAAAAGAAATAAGATCTGTTTGCTTGCTAAGGGCAATCATTTTTTCATGATCCAGCGCTAAGCGTTGCAATAGTGGGTCTTTATATATCTTCATGTACCATCAATTATCCTGCCCACACCATAGGGAGCATTAATACCACATCACTTTCTTGCACCTCAGCATCCATTAAGGTATTGTCTTGGGGGATTTCTTGACCTTTTTCTTTAGGGACCAGTTTATAACTTATGGGGTTGCCTTGATCGTCTAATTTTGGAATGCCAAGTCCAGCATCCAAAAGAGCGTCTATGACATCTTTGGGAGTAGCATCAAGGGGCAAACTCACCTCAATATCATCCGCAGTAGGCATAATTCTGATTATAATATTTATTTCCTTAGTCATAACAATAGTGCCTTATTGATTTGCGCTTCATACTAATCAGAAGAAAATATACAAAAAATATAAGCGATGCATGATTCTTTTAAATATTTTAATCTTAGCTATATATATTATCCTCTGCTAGTTCAAAATATCGTATTTCATCTTCTGTGATTATTTTTAAAATATCCCAAGCAGGGATACCAATGCTTTCTAAACGGTATTCAAGGAGTTCGGATTCTGGAGTAATCTCATGCACCATATCTTTGACGAGCTTAGTTTCTATTTGTATTATTTGTTCGGATACATATCTTGGGTCGTTTAAACCAAAATCAGGAGCTAGCACCTGATGTAGCTCATCTGTATCCTTGTTTACGAGGCTCAAGCATAAATTATGATTGAGCTTTAAGATGGGACGATCTATATTCCAATCAGACTTCAAGACTTGGAAAAACTTTTCAAGCTTGTCTTTAGAACTTACAGAAAGCGGATGTACTGTTTCGGGAGCGTAGTGGCTATAACAGTTTTCTTTTTGAGCTGATGCTTGCAATTGCAAAAATGTATTACTCATTCCTTCAATGTATAAATTACTATCATACATAACATTTGACTCTAAACCATGAATAATTTTCAAGGCTTCCTGGCATTGGAATGCGGCAATGATAGACGCACTAAGTGGAGTAGTAGGGACTCTTCCGGCAATGATATTCTTCTGTGCGATATCGGCACAACCAATCCTTGCATTAATGCTCTGCCATTCGGTTTCGCTAAGATTACATTCATAGCATTGATGTGCATCTTTGTAAACTTCCATCTGACCGATCAGATTTTCAATGGCTCCATTGACCCAAGCTTTCTTATTAAAAAAGGACTTGCGGTTAATATGTAATCTGGCTAATCTATTATCTACACAACAAATGATAACATCCATAGCGGATATTAATCCGTGACCTACATCAAATTGAAAGTCTCCTTCAATGGTGTGAATGTTGACCATTGGGTTGATTTCCTTAATTCTTTCAGCAGCGACTTTTGATTTATATAAATTTTGCTCACAGTCTTTTTCTCTGAATAAAACGGATCTGGAGAGATTGGAATATTCTATTCTATCAAAGTCAATGATACAAAGGTGACCAATATTTAAAAGCGCGAGATTCTTTAAAACTTCGTTTCCTAAAGCGCCTGCACCTACGACCATTACTTTTGCTTTCCTCACACTTTCGGAGTCCCACCATGACAAGCGTTTGTAATTTTCTTCCCAATCTTTTGCATGTGTTTGTATCTGAATAGCCACGGTAAGCGAAAATTATGATTGCTAAGATATTAAAAGAAAGAAATTACCTTAGTTGGAATTAAGTTGGAATCAAGTATTTGTTCGACACTAATACTTAATTCATTGTTACATTTAGTTATATTTCTTACTCCCTTATTTATGATTTTGTATGCGTACAAAGCTTTCTGTAGTTATTTCGCTCCTGCTAGCTATGAACTTGTGTTCAATAGGCATGTCGGCGCAAATGGAAGATTATGAAATTGGAAACAATATAGACTTTGTATTTGGAGTGGATTTTATAAATACTTTCCAGATTAATCCAAAAGCAACGGGTGGTGAAAACAACTTTGACGCAGGCGCAAAATTAGATTTTGAATTTGTCAAATTTGACTTGAAGCAGATTCTAGAATTTCGGACACTACTAGACTTAAATGCGCAAAAAGTGGACGATGACGATTGGAAAAAAAACGCTGATCGACTAGAACTATCATTAAAGTATGGCATAAAGCCAAGCTATGGGAGTAAATTATATTATTCTTCGGATATGAGTATTAGAACACAACTACTTAAAGGCCATAAGGATGATTATTTGTTTAAGCAAACAAATAACGCAATCGACCTTACTTCTGCATTTTTATCTCCTGCGAATATTACACTTAGTGCTGGCTTAGAATATCGCCCTCAAGATCAACCGACCTACTTTTATTTTTCTCCAATGGCATTGAATTTAAAATATGTGAGAAATGAAAGTTTAGCAACAAAAATTGTAAATGATGCAGAAGGTGAACCTTTAGGACTTTTACATGGGAATGATGTTGGCAAGAAAACGAGAACACGTGTTGGCGCACAATTCAAACTTAGATACGATGTGGTTAATCCCAATGAGACGATTTTTTGGGACACTTATTTAGATATGTTTTTAGCTTATTCTGAGTTTTTCACAGATGCTGATTCTAGCCCAATGCAAATTGAATGGGTTAATTCACTTAGTTTCAGAATATGGAAACCTATATTATTTTCTATTGATGTTAGGGCCAGCTATGATCCAGATCTTTTGTTTGTAGATCTAGAAAATGATGATAGCTATACAGATAAGAAGAGCTATAATATGCTTAATCGAATATTATTATCTTTCAGTACTAAATATTTTATTGGGCAATGACCAAGATTAGAATTTTAGTCATATTACTTCTATTTCCATTTTGCTTGTCGGCTCAAATTTTCCTACAAGAGATTAATCCGAACACAGAGGACAATTGTTTTAATGCTATCGTTAAAGGACCTCTTGCAGATTTAAAAGATATCCTTAAAAATAAAGATCAAATTGAATCCTATCAAATTATCAATAATAGTGTTGAGAGAGAATTAAGCTTATTAGAAGCAGAGATAGTAAATGCAAATATGGAGCAGATAGATCTCCATGCTGATGATTATCATATTGTAATCGATGTAGGGTCATCTGTTGGGAAAAATGAGAAAATTCTTATAGAGCGACTTCTTACAAGACTTTCAGATTATTTACATGAAGAGATAACTAAAGGGAAGAAAAAGAGTGTTTATTTTTTAGGGGATGAGCTGCAAGTAGTTTTTGAAAATTTTAATTCTGAAAGAGATTTAGAGTCTTTGAAAGACCAACTAAGAAGAACTAAACACAGTAAGACAAAGTTTAGATTGTTGAGAAAATTGCTACACCAATCTAAGAAAATACTTTTATTGAGTTCAGGCTTTGTCGATAGTAGAAATTCCAAAATAGATGAGGAATATAATGTCTTTTTAAAAGCTCTAAGAGAAAAAAACATTGAGAGCAAAATAGAGATTTATCCGATGGTGTTAAATCCAAACAACTACAATGTTGATTTTTTCAATAGCATCATTAAAACACTTGAGTCAAAAAATCAAATTGCATTCTATCCAAGTATTCCAAATTTTACAAAGAAAACCTATGATCCTGAACGGATCAATCTCAGTCTTAAATTGACACCTTCACACGCAAAACCAGATTCTTATATTTTAGGGCCAGAAAAAAGAGAAATTGTATTAAAATTCCATAATGGATCTCAGTCATCCAAACAATTGCAAAGTCGCCTTTTTCCGATTAGATTGAATTTGAGTTCCAATAATAAACTTGAAAAGAAAGAGCATTTAATGAAAAGCTTATTACTTGGAGGGATTATATTATTTCTTTGTTATGTCTTTATACCACTTTACAAAAGATACTTATTTAAAAAGAATCACATTTTCAGTTTTGGGGATATTCAAAAACCAAATGTAAAAGTATCTAGAGATCCAGTTACTAGACAAGAATTCCAGTGCACGGATATGGTCGTCAAAGTAGACGAGCAAATGATGTCTTTAGAAACATGGAAGATGCTTAAAAAGATGGATAACCCTGAATTAAACCATGATTATAAAGCTTTCTTTAAAGGAAAAACAGGCGATTCGTTATTTGGACAATACCAAACAGAGTTCAAACCTTTGTTTTGGTTCTTTTTTAGTTTTCTTGGATTCTTTATTACTTGGGGCCTATATAGTTTTATTGAATATTTCAATGAAAATCTTTTAAATGAATTAGATAATAATTTTCACTTTGATTTACCTTTTTTCTCTTCAATTCCTTTAGCCAAATTATTTATTTTCAGTTTTATTTTAATTGTTCTTTCTTTTTCTTTTACTCGTCTTGGCCTTCACTTGGCCAAACGCACACAAATGCCCGTTCTTTCATTTTTGCAACTGACAGTAGTAAGTATATTTAGCTGTTGGGCCTTGTTAATTGGGGTGTATTATTTTTTTATAAATATTGTCTATTTAAATATTGGCTTTCAATTTTGTGCTTGGAGTATTGTAATATTCTGCTCTAGTTATTATCTGCAAACCCAAATGCAAGTGGAGAGAACTTTAATTTATAAAGTAATAGCCTTAGGAGCTTTAATTACTACTTTGGTTGCGAGTATATTATTCTTTACACCATTTTCTTCAAGTGCAAATTTCTTATTAGCATTACTATGTATATCATCAGGAATGGCTTTTATTTTTTCCATGGATGAATTTCAGTATAACAGTTATGGATTTATGGTCTTGGAACCTAGTGCGTTTTCAGGAAAAAAATATTTATTAGAAGGAAAGACAAAGTCAAATTATATAATTGGAACAGCGCCTGATTGCGAAATAAGGCTTCAGTGGATGGATATAGAAGCAAAGGAAAAGCATGCATTAATTTCGGCTAAGAATTTTGATTTTAAAATAGAGCCTTTTCAAGGAATCGTATATATCAATGGTGATTTAGTAGAGACAGAGACATCACTTAAAAATGGAGATATCGTTCAACTAGGCGAACGATCGGTGACTAAATTTAAGTTTAAAGAATTTTCTACGAGTCAAGCTCAAGAAGAAAATTACAGCTCCAAGGCTAAACATAAATCGATTCCTCAAATCATTTAAGAAGTGAAAATTAGAGAAAGATTATCTACGATCGATGCCATTAAAACTAATATGGCAAATTTAAAATTCAGTCTAAATAAGATTGATGATTCGGTGGTAATTAATCAAATAATTGCCAAACTTAATGAAGGACTTAAATTACCAAACATTAAGCTTAGCATGATTCATTTTTCCAATGAATCTAAGGATGAAACTGAATCTACTCAATATATTGGTCGACAGCAAATAGAAACCCGCGAACAAAATACCATAAATGAAATTCCACAAGCGGATTTTATAGCTGTTGTAGTTGATAAAAATGAATTTAATGCTGAATTTATTGGTTTCATAGAACAAGTTAAAAACCACGGTACTCCTTACTGTTTGGTTTTTACCGACGCTGCACATAAAGAAACTTTTCTTTCCCTTAAAAGATTGGATGAATCAAAAATGCTGATTGTCAAAACACATGATAAAAGTACATCTGCTATTTTAAAAACCATTGATGATAAGATTTCTATGATTGATGGCATGCTTGCCAATAAGTTACATTCAACCAAGACTTTATATAATATTCTTGATAAACAAATTAATCATAACATTTTAAACCTTAAGGCAAAACATATTCTAAATAAGGGGGAGTTTATTGAAATGCAGTTTAATGATATTAGAAAATTGAATAAATATTCTACATCTCTTAGAAGCACAATTGGCGCAGAAATAAGTCATATCGGAAATCAAGTAAAAGCCAACTCTAGCAAATTTTTGAACGAGAATAATACAGGAAAAGGTAAAGTAAGTGAAGAAATAAGAACATATATTGGGTTTCAAGAAGAAGAGTCTAGCAAACAACAAACCATTAGAATTTCAGAGGGATTTATTGACAGTATCGTTGAAAAAACCCAAAGTAATGTAAAATCAAATATTGATAAGGAAATACAATTTATTAAAACGGCAGTTAATAAATTAGGGCTTAAAATTAATCAAGAATTATTAGATATAAATGTTGAACCCATAAAAGAAGTTCCTGCTATTAATGTTCAAAAAGAAGAAATATTTAATAGTGTATTAAAGCCAAAAAACAACATAGAGAAAACAGTGCCTAAAAAAGGTTTATATTCCTTATTTATGGATTTAAGGACACCTATTTTTATGCTTATGCCTTTGATTATGTTGTGGGGGATACTTGGAGCTTTGTTGATTAAACCTGATGTGGGAGCCATCGATGAAAATATTTTATTAAAGAATGGAAAGGATGTCATTGTAATTACTATGCTTCCTGAATTTTTAGGTTCTGATTTTCCTCAAGCAAGCAAAAAATTCGAAAAAGAACTGAATAAAAGACTTAATGCTGGAGATTTTTTAGTTCATGGAGTAGAGGCGGTTATGTTTACACAGGGAAAAAACGGAAAGGAAGCCAGGCTTTTTATCGATGAGGAAAATAAAGAAATAAGTCTTTATTTAAATAGTGATAGGTCAGATGTCACAGCAAAACTGATGGAGCCAAGTTTAAATCTTCTAAAAAAGAAAACATCGGTATCTGGGGGTGGCGGATTTGGTAAAATAGCCCAAGCCTTAGCAGGACTACCTAATCCACGATTAATCTTTTTTTTATTAATGTTGCTTATAGCTGTTTATGTGAGAAATAAATACAAAAGTTTTAATTCAGAAAAAGTGCATTTAGTTGAAAAGGAAAAGATAGGTTTGTTGCAATCACTTCAAACTGAGATTCATAAATACAGAAACTCCATATTTGGTTCTTGGAAAAATATATCTGATACTACTTTAAAAGGAGTTCAAGATATTTTAACGAGAGATGTTGAAACAAATATTTCTGTAAAAGTAGAAGATGAGACCTTTAAGTTAAAGGAGAAAAAATCACTCTATGAAAAGCGATCTCAAAACTTTAAAGAAAAAGAAAAAAAATTGAAAGAGACCCTAATGGGAATTGGTAAGATGCAGAAAGAACTAGAATTATTTCAAAAAGAAATATCTTAATTTAAATGCATGTAGCCATCAATATAGAATCCAATAGATTACAAGCGGCAACGGTTGATTTAGATGGCAATGTGCTGGTTTATAAAATAGGGGAAGGATTAAATTCTTTAAAAACAGAAATTCCTTGCAATATTTATATTAAAGGAATTAATGCTTATGTCGGAGATATCATTGACATTATAAAATACGAAGATCCAAACATTAAGAATGTTGAAAATTTTGTGTTGAATCTCTCTAATTCAGACTTTATATATGAAGATGATTCAAATAGAAAATGGACTGCGTTGTATCTTTTAAGTCTTGTATTATCCAAATTAAAAAAGGACATTGAAATTAATACTATGCAGACCATAAAGTCTTGTAGTATTGGGGTGAGCCCTTTATATAATGAGATTAATATCCTAGACCTAGAAACAGCCTATCTATATAATAGACTTAAATTACAAAAGACCTATAGACATTTTTCTTGTGCGTCTTTATATCTGATTCATAAATATCAATTAAAACAAACCACTTCGATAATCTATTTTTATGGAGATTGGGATTATATCCAAATGGGAATAGGGCAAATCTCTGATAAAGAAATTAATCAATTAAGTAGCCCTAGCATCAAGATAGAAAGCATTAATGGCGTAAAGCCTTTTTTAATAGATTTTATAAAAAAATGTTATCAGGACCAAGTGGGAGACCCTATAGTCCTTCATGCAAGTAATTTGGTAGTCATAAATAAAATTATCAATACGGTTATAGATAAATTTTATTTTAGGAATGAAGACCTATACGAAAACACGATAATCATAAATAATAATATTGTTTCAATCAATATTAATAAAACGGATTTAGATGAAATAAATGACACATTCAGAAATAGAATTATTGAAAGCTATAATACTTTGATGAATGCCTATAATCAACCGGAAGCAGTTTTCGATTATTTTATTTTCACAGGTAGGCTAGGCTCAATTTTCTTTTTTAGAGAAATTTTTGAAAAATTAGAAAATCCAGTTTGGAAAGAGAAAGTTTTTTCTGCAAAAAACGATATCCTTGTTAAGGGGCTAGCACTATTTGATTTTGAACCATACAAGCATTTAAAAATAAGTGATACTCATGAAAATAAGCTTGGAAGTAAACTAAAGCTGAATATATCATCTATGGGATTTGAAAAGAGCTATGATATAACAAGCTTATCAAAACACCTGGATCAATCTGTATGCATTAACAACGTACTAGAAGATGGTATGATAAATAGTTTGTCAAGTGACGAATGTGAAATTGAAATTGTTGAGTATTGTAATGCAGACAGCACCAAAATTGGAGATTTAAAATTAGAGTTACCTTTCGAATATTCCCTTAATCATTTTCAACTAAGTTGTAATATTGATGATCGCGGAAAATTGTCATTTAAAGCTCGTGATGTTTTTAATGATCTAGATATTAAAACCCACTTTACACAGGAGTCGAAGCCAAAACGAACCGACCATCAAACTAAGCCTAAAAAAGAATTAATTAAACCAAAGATACAGATAGGATCAAACAAGCGAATTAGAATCCTTTCAAAAAATGGAAATGACATTAACCAGGTAGAACTTGCTCAAAAAACCCTTCCTAAAAAAATTAAAATTGGACAAAACGAAGAAGAAAATCATGAGCAAAAATTGAAAATTACCATAACTAAAAGTGACCTAAAGGAAAGACAAAAACCTATTATAAATAACGACAAAATAAGTAAAAATGAAAATACCATAGTTGAAGATTTCCATGAACTAATTCGTATTATTGTAATTAACAACTCCCCTTAATTTATTATTACTATTCATGAAAGGTAAAGCTATTGAGCTGGTCACCCCTATAAGATTATGCTTATTCATTAGTACATTCATTTTGTTTTCTTGCAAAAATGAAGTAGGCTGTGATCTATCTATTGTGCCTACTTGGTCCTTATCAGCAACATGCGAGATAAGCCAAGGAGACACCCTATACATTATCGACACAGAGGTTTTTCCACTGTGCAGATTCAGTAAGTATAAAGTTTCATTCCAAGACGAATGGGTTGATATCGAAAGTAAAATTCGACTTACAGCTGATGAGATCAGAATGAATGGTCCAGACTTTAGGTGTTCCATTGAAATGAAGGACAAATCTATTCAAAGCAATATGATGGACTTCAATTATTTATTACAGTTGAATGATGGTAATTGCAAATTGTCTACAGAGACCATATTGGCAGATAATTCAAATGATGAGGTAATAACAAGAGAAGTTTCTAATACTGCAGCTAACGCTAAAACGTCTGAAGCTGCGAAGGAAATAAGTTTTAAATCTAAAAATGAGATACCAAAAGGCCAAAATGCATACACTACTCCTCAAGTGCAAACAACCAAAGAACCATCCATTGTTATAAAAAAAGAAGAAACGATAGTTGAAGTAGCACAAGCCCCAAAACCTAGAATACAATCAAATGCTACCATAGAAACGAATAACATTGGCAATGCAACAAAGCCTATAAAAAACACCGCTCAAACATATCCAAAAGAAGAAGAAACAAAAACGCCAGACCCAAAGGTGACAGCCTCGAATCCTAACTTCATCAAATCAGAAACAAGGACAACTCCACCTAAGACAGTGGAAAAAGAGACGATTAACTCAAGTACAAAAACAAGCGCTTCAATTACAACGAGGCAAAGAGAACCTGCAAAAACTAATACGGAAACAATAATACAAACACCACCAATAAATCGTGTATCTAGTTCTCAAGGCGCTTCAACGGTTTCCGAAGAAGCACCTAAAATTAGCAAAGCAAAGCCTCCAAGCACTCCAGCAATTGTGACGGAAGTCAAAACCCATACTCAAGAAAACCAAAAGATCATTGAAGCACCAGATCCAACGGATCAAGCAAGGGTACCAAAAGAACAAAAGGATCAATCAACCATTGTGAGTGCTTCACAAAAGAATCAAGGAGAGCTTATTAAAAGGGAAGAATTTGGCAAAGAATTTAGTCCAACAAAATATCCTACTATTGCGCTGAATACGGATTGTGAATCGAGTAGATATGAGTCAGGACCTTTTAGCTTTACGATTGTTCCAAAAGTTAGAATGCGTTTAAATAAATTGACCTTGTATTCAAATCAAGAGTCTTCCATAGACATTAGTATCTCAGGTGGATACAATGGTCTATTAAAAAATAGAGTTCTTTTGCCTGGGGGAAAAAGCGAAGTGGGGATGAGTGGGTTTTCAACTATTCTACAACCAGGGAAAACTTATACCCTTAAAATAAGCAGCTCGAATTCAGAAAAATTATCTTTAAAAGATATCTCCCTTTGTTCAAAGGATGAAGAAAATGGACCTTATTTAAACTTAAGTGGCTCAGCATTAAATATTATTTCAGAACTAAAAATTGATATTGAATAACAAAAAGTATTGATGATGAGAATAGCGGCAACTATGAAAAATTTTGGACTGTTAATGCTTTTAAGTATGCTTTCATTTACATTAGTATCACAACCATTAAACGATGACTGTGAATTTGCAACGGAACTAATAGCAGGTCAAATATTAATTGATGAAACAAACATTGGATCTACATTTGATGTTAACTACAATCCAAGTTTTCCTAATTGTTCGGGAAACGTCAACCGGAGATCAGTTTGGTATACTTATGAACACTATACAAATGGTGCTATAAAACTAAGGGTAGATAATTTCGATTCAGATGTAATTTCTATGGTAATTGCTGATGGGCCATGTGGAAATTTTTTAGATGGATCTTGTGGAGACATATCAGATATTGACCAATATTTTTGCAACCTACCTGCTGATTTATATTACATACAAATATCTACTAGAGCGAATACTGTGGATGATTTTGACATAGTTGCAGATTCTGAGGACCCGATAAGTGTCACGGTTAATATTGAAAATGTTTCTTGTAATGGAGGCGACGATGGTTCCGCAGAAATTATTCCCACAAGTAATTTTCCCCCATATAATTTTACACTGGGGAGTGAAACTAACACAGACGGTATTTTTGATAATTTAAGTTCAGGCAATTATAATGTCGTAGTTGAAGATGCCATTTTTTGTACACTAAGCCTTGTATTAAACATCGTTGAACCTGATGAACTGCTGTGTTCTTTTGTTCAAGTTATTAATCCAAATTGTGCTCAAGATAATGGGAGCTTTACAGTTGATCCCCAAGGAGGAACAGCGCCCTACTCTTATAGCATAATAAGTGGACAGTCTAATTCTTCAGGAAACACTTCAGGCACCTATACAGGCTTAGAATCAGGCACCTATGTTGTTAAAATAGATGACGCCAATGGCTGCAATGTTGCATGCAATATTACACTTGTTGATACACCTCCCCCAAGCTGTACCATCCTAAATTCAACTAGTCCTGATTGTAGCATTGATAATGGATCATTTGAAGTTGCAGGTCAAGAAGGAACACCACCCTATACTTTTGAAATCATAAGTGGCAACGGGAATGACTCTGGAAATTCTACAGGTTCATATACGAATTTGGGAGCAGGAACTTATGAAGTTAAACTTACAGATGACGATGGCTGCGAATCTTTTTGTATGATAACTTTAGAAAGTCCAGAAAGACCCAGTTGTACAGCTATTGTTGATATGCAGCCAAGTTGTGGAAATGCAGATGGATCTTTTACGGCTTCTGCAAGTGATGGAAATCCCGGATATACTTTTGAAATCATCAGCGGCAATGGCAATAATTCTGGAGACAATGATGGAGTATATACAAACTTAGAAGCAGATCTTTATTTGATAGAAGTAACGGATGCTTCAAACTGTAAAGACACTTGTGAAATCGATTTACAATCTTTATCGGGACCACAAGCTAATATAACAAATGTAAACAATGTCTCTTGTTTTGGTGGAAACGATGGAACCGCAACTGCTAATGCTTCAGGAGGAACTACACCTTATATGTATTTGTGGTCCAATGGATCAGAAAATAGAGTCCAATTAAATCTAGCACCTGGTGACTATTCCGTAATCGTGACTGATGCAGGAGGCTGTACGGATCAGGAAACCATAACCATTGAAGAACCAGATGAAATCAGCTGTGATCTTACAATTGAGAATGTAACTTGTTTTGGTTCAGATGACGGTCGTGTTGAAATTGAATGTATTGGAGGGACAGCACCTTTCAGTTACACAATAGATAATGTTACGAATAGCACGGGAGTGTTTAATAATCTTTCTGCAGGAAGTTATAGTATTCTAATAGAGGATGATAAAGGCTGTTTGACAGAAGAAATAGCCGTCGTTGATCAATCACCTCCAATTACTTGTCAGCTTGTCATAAACAATGAATTGTGTTCAGGTGATGGACAAGGATCTGTGCAGGTTATAGTTTCAGGAGGATCAGGAGAAAATTTCACTTATACACTAGTTGATCAAGGAATCAATAACACTACAGGATTTTTTGATAATCTTATACAAGGAAGCTATGAAATTCATATCGAAGATGAAGGTGGATGTGAAACTAGTTGCTTTTTCGATATTGAACCTGGTGCAGAAAAACCTAAAGCAGATTTTACTGCATTGTTTAACAGTAACCCAACAGGAAACTTAGCTTATAACCAAGCTTTTGATCTAAAGAATATCTCTATACCTGGAGATCACCAATTGGACGAGAGTAAAACAAAATGGGAGATCACTAATATAAGCAACCCAAGTTTTTCTTTTATTAATGATCCTTTTCCGGTTGTTGGTTTAGACTGTGTGCAAAACATCATGGCTGATGCAACTAATAATTTACCAACAGAGGTAGAAATACTGATTGAGATAGAAGATGTTCATGGGTGCAAAGACACTGAACAAATAGATGTAGATTTTTTCAATGCAAACAACTGCCATATTATTGCTGAGGACATTGTGATGTGTGAAGGAGATACGAAAGAAATAGATATCGTATTTAATACACCAAACAGTTCAGTAATTACTTGTGACCTAGCTCAGAATATTTTCGGAATTACGGTTATTTATGATGAGGATAATTGTACTTCAAATAAAACGGCTACAGTCATTGCTTCAACTGAAGGAGTATCATTATTAACCTTCACCTTTACGGATGAAAAAGGTTGTACAGCTGTAAAAGAAGTAGAAGTAACTGTTCTAAAAAAACCTTCTCCACCAGTCTTAGCATTAAGCTCAGATACAGTTTGTTCAGGAAGTAATCTAATATTTGATATACTTCAGACATTAGATGTTTATCCTGCTAAAATCAATTTTATCGTTAACAATGATCCTTTAACTTCAGGCTCAGTAAACATTTTTGATTCGGGAATCACAACCATTCCTATTAGTAGTGATTTAGTTGGAACGGAAACGAATAACACAATTAGATTTACATCCATTTCTGATGATGAGGATAATTGCCTTACAGAAATAAATAATTTATCATTTGATTATGGTGTTACGGACCTAAATGATGTGGTAGAGGCGTTGTCTCTAACAAGTAGCCAGTTTTGTGAAACAGACGAAATTGAAATATCATACAATGGTCCAATTGCTTCTGGCGAAACAGTCATTCGTTTTATTATTTCGAAACAGAGTAATGACGATTTGACAAATCCTTCCACATTTAAAGTAATTAGCAGTTTATCATTTGGTGTTGAAGACGGATTTAATGGACCTTTTGAACTTGGAACAGAATATTTTATTACAGCCGTGGCTATTGCGACTTCAGATGCTAGTACATTCCCAGAAGAGCGAGGTTGTTTTAAAATAGGCACAGATACGCGTCCTTTTACATTTCAAGAAAGCCCTAAGCCCATCATTGACTTAAATACAGATGATCCTTTTTGTTTAAATCAATCGATTACTGTAAATAATAAAGTAGATAGAATTAGTGAGTGGTTGATTAATGGAAGTTCAAGTTCTTATTTTCCAGATGCCTTAGAAAATCAAGGGATATTAATTTTGGATGAATTATTAATTGACCAAAGTGTAGCTAATCTAGAGCTCAAGGAAACCATTCAATATAATGGCAATCCTAATCTATTGTGTTCAGGGACCCAAAGTGTGACCATCCAAGTCTCTGATAATAAAGCGCCAGATTTAGATACGATTATTTTATGGCCAGGGTATATTTTTGCTAGTACTTCAGATGAAGATACACACTGTTTTACTTGGGGTTATTCTACTTATAATGATATAGAAGAAATATGGGAAGAAAGCAATGAGATTCTTTCTAACTCCAAATTCTTTTATGCAGCCAATGCTTCAGGATTTAGCGAGAGTTATTTTGATTCTTTGCACAACAATTTTAGTGCAAGAGAATTGGGAAAATTATATTGGGTAAAAACCCAATTGAAAGAAAATGATTGTAATTCGGATGTTTGTGTTACACAAGCTTTTTATTACAGTAGATCGCTAGCTCCGAGAGAGGCTAACACAATAGATGACGTTGAGATAAAACTTTATCCTAATCCAAGTTCGGATTTTATAACGCTATCTTTTGAAGGCGCTTTCTCTGACAATTACCAATATGCTATGTTTAATAAATTGGGTCAGGTAGTCACAAAAGGCAATGTAGAAAAGAATGAATGGTCTCAACAAAAGATAATAAACATTGACCCATATCCACCTGGATTATACACGGTTCAAATTATAAGTTCGAACAAAGATTTTAAGACATTTAAAATCATCAAAATTTAAATCATGATCAAGAAAATTAGCTGTCGAATGAAAAATGGTCTGGTTCAAGTAGTGATGATCTTAATGTTAATATCATCTATAAATGTACAAGCTCAATCTAATGGCGATATAGTTCCTGTTGACTTTAAGCATACTACAAGTGTTATTGATGAGACTACGCTAGATCAATTAAAATCTACAACAGAAGCCGTCATGGCATTGTATCAATTAAATGCGGATTTTAGGGATCAGACTACAGATGAGCTTTCATTAGAAAAGCTCGAGGTGATGAATAGTCTTTTTGCTAGAAATGCTTTAATAGTTAATGACCTGGCCCGAAAACCATATAATATTAGTTCATTAGACTATATTGATCTTGTCATGGTTCACTTAGAAGACTATGGTGTTGATTTCAAAGTTTCAGAAATTTACTGCGAAGAGATTAAAAATAATGGTGCGGGATATTATATAGCCAATGTTTACATGAAAAAAACCATGTATATCGGCTTGCTCGACAATAATCAAATTAAGATATATAATTCAGGAAGGGATTTAAATTTAAAATTTTCAGTTATAATTCCAGAATATGATTTGAGAGATGGCCAAATTTCTAGTATTTCGGGAGATGATATCCAAGTGGCTATCATGTCAGATATCAAATCTTATTCTTTCGATCCTTTTTATTCATGGGGGACCTTGTATGGAAGACAAATCATCAATGAGGCACATAGTAATGTGATTGGAGATTTTCAAACACAGGTTTCTAAAGTAGGGATATCTGCCTTGTATAGAAAAAACCTACCCAATAAACAAAAGTTGTTTTGGCATGCTGGGTTGAGAATAAATAGATATAATTTCATAACTAAGATTAACTCATTTAATTCAGAAGGATCAAATATTTTTGGGTATGAGACATCTTTAGATACGGTTCGATTTGTACATCATACTTTTGATGGCATTGGTGTGCAAACTGGAGCTAATGGAGATGAACTTTCGCTCTCAGTAGTAAAAATTTCTTCTTTAGAAACTGCTTCAGAAAACCTCACCTCGTGGGGGATACAAACCCCTCTAGGTATCTCATTATTATTGCAAGAGGGATTTTCAAGTAGAATCCATTTAGATGTATCATTAGTTCCGGAACTTAGATTCGGTTTAAGTGGCAAGATTGATGGAGAGATAAAAGGAACAAAAATTCCAATAGATGATAGTTTCCCTGACTTGATTAATTTTAATCAAAATGCGCAACAGATCACTTCAGATAGATATGTCGAATTAGAAAAATTCACCGAAAATATTACATCAAATGAGCCAAGTTTTGCTGTAGGCTTGCTTCTGAGTCCGAGTTATCAGTTTTTAAATAATTTTAATTCTGGCTTGGAAATAGGCTTGGATATTTTCATTGATCTCTTGCCTGCCTTTAATGAAAAGCCTTACGAAAATGATTTTTTGACGGGCATGGATAATGCCAATCAAGGTGTGTCAATTAATAGAAAAAATGCCATACATGAAGATCTATTCAAAGCTTCCAGAATATTGAATTACGGGTTTAAAATTGGGTATTATTATGAAATTAGATAGAATAGAAATTGTCTCCTTTTTTGTATTTATTTTCTTTTTACAAACCATTCCAAGTTATACACAAGAAAAGTTTAAGGCTGAAATAAGACCAGAAAAATTCTTGCGTCCAATTTTGTTTGAAGACCCTGTTTCAGTAGATCGATTTGAAAATGATAACGGGAAAGAGAATAGAGCATTAAGGGTTTGGTATGTTGTCTCAGATCATCATGGCGCAAAAACTTATGAAGCACCAAACGAAACCAGTAAAGTTGTGTCTGAGTTGGCTTTTAATGAAGTGTACTATGTAATAGACCAAAAGGATAAATGGCTAAACATTGTAAAAGCAAAAAGCTATGTGAAGAATCAAGTTATAAAAGAAGGGTTTAATAAAGGATGGGTAAAAAGATCTGACGTGCTCCTGTGGAATTCTGGAGGACGAGCCCCAAAATCTAATATTCACAGTAAGGCGATGATACTGAACAAAGCCGAAGATATAGGAGAAATTTTCAAAGAAGAATCAAAAAACTTTGCTGTTCTATATAATTCTTCTGAAGGCAATGGGGTCATTGATACCATCAAACTCTATGAAATATACTATGTATATAAAATTTCTAAAGCGGAACCTAAAAGATATTTAATAGGTAAGGAAAGCACCTTCGGGAGAAACTCTGTCGAAGATGTAATATTAGGTTGGGTTGATAGATCCAAACTTACCATCTGGAATACCAGAATTTGTTTGGAGCCAAATTTTGACCCAATTGCTTTTGAAGAAAGATCTAAACAAGACAATTTCAGAATTGTGGGTCTAGATGATCCTTTGACGGCTAAATTGTATGCAACTAAATTAAGCTCAGACAAAATTGTATGGGATAATGATCCAGTAATAGCAAAAAGCAATTATTTGTCAAAGGTTGACCCACGAAGATACATAGGGCAGATAGTAAGATTTCCACTTTTGAGTAGCTCTATGAATGAAAAATATATTCGAACGGCAACAGTAGGGAATGTGAGAACGGTAACACTAGGGTCTATATTTACTGATGAAGAGTTGCAAAATAGTACCATTCCTTCAGAAACAATGAGTCTCTTTGAGAAGCAGTTGTTAGAGGAGTATTCTACCAAAAAAAGAAGTTATAATGTTTTCTTTATTGTAGAAGGAATTAAAGAGTATGATTATTTAAGGACAGGCATCGGAAGTACCATAAATAATATTAGTAAAGTTTTTCCGAGTAGTGCAAAAGTCCGTTATGGAGCTTGCATTTATAAAGACGCTCTTGAGAGGAAAAGAAATAAAGATATTCGAATTAAAGAATTGACGCCTTCGATAGGTGAAATTGAAGCATTTTTTCAAGAAGAAGATTTTGTAAAAATGTATGACACAGATAAAGAAAATGCTTTATTCTATGCCATTCAACAAAGTTTACTCAGAGGGGGTTTTGATAAAGATGCAACTAACATTATTTGTGTCTTGGCAAATAATCCTGATGTCACAGAAAATGATTTAAGAGAGTTTACTGCTTCACAAAATGGCGACGAAAAATATTTTATGGATATGTCAGTTGTTATTAGTGATCTTGAAAAATATGATGCGCATACCTTAGTTATACAAAAAGATTTTCTAGACAATTCTAGCCATCGTTACTTTCAAACTAATATGAGAGAAGTTGTAATTGGCCAGGCATACAAGAGTTATTTTGAATATAAAAATTTACAGAAGCATCTTAAAATTGATATAGAAAACCCTACGATAGGAGAGGTAGAATCGAGTAATAGATTAGTATTACAAAACAGCTCTCTTTATTCGGAAATATTGAAACCCATTTTTGGAAAGACCTTAAGTGAATCAGAGATCAATCATGGGCTTTATAATGGCCTTAAAAACATTGTCAAATTTATTAATGCCACATATAGTAAGCTTGACAAAATACTGATTCATGGAGAAAGCATTAATATTGAGTCTGGAACCTGGGGTCCTGAGATCGCTAAAATATTGTACAAAAGTTTTCATGAGACCTATGCAAACTCAGAAGAAGTAAAGGCAAATTTACTCAAGCTTTTTAGTGAAAAATATAAACTCTATTATGAAATCTTTTTGCCTACTTCATTAGATGGAACAAAAAATCCACTTTACAAGTATGTACTTTTTATGCCTCATGAAGATTTGATGGAATATAGGAGAATGCTTGACCAACTTTCCGTTGATGCAGAAAAGCCAGTTGATGTTCAAAGACAAAGTTTATATGGAGCTTTTGAAGAGTTGTTAAGACAAATCGCAGGATATTCAAAAGCAGAAATTAAAAGAACGAGTATAGATGATTTTAGGGCTTTAATTCAAGGCATTTCCTCTGAAGGATATTTTATAGGGGAGAAATTAGGGATTAACATTGGGGACTTACTGAACGATAAAAAGACTACAGATGATCAGATTGTTCAATTAATGGATAGAATAGTTAGGAAGAGGAAAGAAATTAAAAATATAGAAAATCTGAAAAATCAATATGAGTTTTCCTATCACCTTAGTGAATTAAATACTTATTATTGGATTCCAGAAAGCTATCTATTCTAAAATATATAATGGCTGTGATGATGATTATAAATGGAAAAATTAGCGTACCATCTATTAAAGGTATATTGTAGTTATAATGATAAGGATGTTGTTCTTGAGATTCCTGACTTAGAACTGCATAAAGGTAAATTGTACTTTCTTATCGGAAAGTCTGGTGTGGGGAAAAGTACTTTGATAGAGACTTTAGGTTTAATGAATGAAACCATCCACAAAGACTCACAACAGTGTGTATTTTTTGATGAATTAAACAATCGAATAGATTTAATCAAGATTTGGAATTCAAAACTTGAGGAACAAGCTAGGATAAGGAAGCAATATTTTTCATTTATTTTTCAAGATAGTTCTCTGATGCAAAATTTCACGGTTGGTGAAAATGTTTGCTTAAGCCTCCTTTTAGAGAATAGAAATCCAGAAGAAATTAAGCCAAAAATTTTATCGTATATGAAGGACCTAGATTTAAGTCCTGAATTATATGATAGGACGGTTCAAGAATTGTCAGTAGGACAACGACAGCGCTTGGCTTTTGTTAGAGCTTTTATTGCACCCTTTGATATTTTATTTGGTGATGAACCCACAGGTAATCTTGACCCTATAAGTGCCCAGAATGTTTTAAACATGCTAAGTGATCATTTAGTAAAACATCACAAAACGGGTATAATTGTTTCCCATGACATAAAACTAGCCTTAGATTTTGCTGATGAGATCATTTATATTAAGCCTATTGAAAGAAATAATAGGGTGATTGGAAATATTAAAAACGAAAATAAAATAATCAGAAAAAATGACTCTTGGGTTGATTATGCGGGCAATCCTATAAAGGACGCTAATACATTTTTACATGAAGTATTATAAGTGGAGTGATGAAAACTGGATATAACAGAATATATTTTAATAGAGAATTTAATTCCTTATCAGGTGCAGGATATAGGAATATTATAATTCTATCTATTATGTTATTCCTGAGTTTTACAGCACTCGCTTATGCTATTGGCGGAATAGAAAAATTAAAGGATAAAATGGAAAATCCTTTTAGCAATTGGATAGAATTACCGATTGCTCACGATAAACAAAAAAATGCATATGATTTAATGGCTTTCTTTGAAAAGAAAGAAAATAGAGACTCATTTAATATTTCATCCCTAAGTCCGCACATTATTATTTACAGAGAATTATTGGGAAATAATACAAATCGTGTAAATACCTTCAAGATTCGTTCGATTCATCAAGAGAGTAAACTAAGGCAAGAAATTTTAATTCCGAATAATATTTTTTCAGATAAATACTATTTTGAACAAAAAGATAATGCATGTGGCATTATTATCAAGAAAGCTTGTTTTGATAATTTGGCTATACCTATTTCTCCTGATTATTTGTACCTACCAGTTATAGAAGAAGGTGCGACCTATAAAAATGTTTATTACTTACCCATTATTGCGATTGTTAATGATCTTCCGGATAATGCAGATGCTGTAGTAACTAATCATTTGAGTAAATTACTTATAGACGACTGGGAAAGTAGTTCTTTTGTTTCTTTAGGCGTAATTAATAAAGTCACTTTACTATTTAATGGAGAAAGTGAAAAACTTGAATCAGCTTTAGATTTTAAATTCCCCTTATTGGACTCTTTAAATGTTAGCATCCAAGCTACAGACACAGAGAAATTTAATTTTGGTGAATCTGCAAAATTGCTTAAAATATATTTAGACCATCCCATTTCATTTGAACAAAGAAATAAACTAGTTGATCAAATAGTAAAGCATGACGCTAGATTTAGTGCTTATACATCATATTCCTGCGATATTGGTGAAAAATTAGAAATTAAAAAACCCTATTATCTAGCATTCAATTTTACCAAGTTAGACAAGGTGGCAGAAGTGAAACAATTTTTGAAAACCACTTTTGACTTTGAGATTCCTATGGGTAAGATTAAGGATAAAGAAAATTATTATACAGTAGGTCTTTTAACTTTAATCATTTCAATACTATTATTTTCATTCGGTTTGATTTCAATTATTTTATTTGTTCAAAACTTACTAAGAAGCCACCTTGAGAAAATCAAAAAGAACATTGGAACTTTAAAAGCATTTGGAGTAGATAACAATACAACTCAAAATATGTATTTGAGAATCATTGTTTATTACATTTCATTGTGCACCATAATTGCTTTCTTAGCGAGTCTATTATTATTATTTATTAACAACTATATATGTAAAGCAGAAATTCCTTTACTTCTATTGGACTATAGAATATTATTAGCTATTATTGTTTTATACATTTCTAGTTTATTTACTGCAATTCGAGTAATAAAAAGCACTTTACAAAAGTCCCCTGGTGATTTAATTTATAATAGATAGCACTATGTTTAATCG
>CALGNN010000171.1 GCA_937961455.1 uncultured Saprospiraceae bacterium | reverse complement strand
GAAATTGAACTTGAGGTAAGGCCTGGATTGCAGCCTTTGATACAAAATGTACCTGACTATAATCAAAGCATTATTTCATATGAATATCCTCAATTAGATGGTGATAAAAATTTCAATTCCTATACCGGCCTTATTGAAAATGAAAAAAATATATGGATGCATCCACCAAGAGATCGCTTCTTTCGTATTCTTGAATTAAATCCATTCCCTTTTATAATGGCTCCGTATAAAGTGGGCACCAAATGGGATTGGTCATTAAAGATTGGCAGTTCTTGGGGTGACAAAAGATGGAAGCTATGGGATGGAGGAATAGAAAATATTTACACCTATGAAATTGTGGACAAGCGAAACATTGAAACTTCAATTGGAAATCTAAGTTGTTATGTTATTGAATCAACAGCGATGAGCAGAATTGGACAAACCCATTTAACAGCTTACTTTAATATTGAAAATGGATTTGTAAAATTAGACTATACAAATATTGATTCAACTAAGACTTATTTGGAGATAAAAGAATTCACTGAGCCAAATTTGGCACCTAAATAAATTGATGGCAGAAGATAAACCACGTCTGGCAAGATTAACTGCTATTATTACACAATTGCAGTCGAAGAATATACTCACTGCAAGAAACATTGCAGAAAAACATGGTGTAAGTATTCGAACCGTTTATCGCGATATCAGAACACTTGAAAAATCTGGAATTCCAATTGTAACTGAAGAAGGAAAAGGATATTCACTAATGGAAGGCTACAAATTGCCACCAGTCATGTTTACTGAACAAGAGGCCAATGCATTAATTACTGCTGCGGAAATTATTGCTAAAAATAAAGATCAATCACTGGCGGAACAGTATAACAGTGCGATTGAAAAAATTAAGTCTGTATTAAAATATAGTCAAAAAGATAAAACAGAATTGCTGAGTGAACGTCTGCAAATCCGCACGAATGTAACTTCCGAAAAGACGAGTAACTATCTGATTCAATTGCAATCCGCCATAACGAATTATCAATTAATTCAATTAGAATATTTGTCTCTACAAAAAAAGAAAAGTCAAAGAAAAATAGAACCCTTTGCGCTTTTACATACCCAAGACAATTGGGTGCTCATTGCACATTGCAGATTGAGGAAAGACTTTCGTGCCTTTAGGTTGGATTGCATACAGCACATTTCTAGTCTAAGTGAATATTTTGAGCCTCATAAAATGACCCTTCAAGAATACTTTGAGCACAAAAGAAAAATATGGGAATCGACCCCTGACATACCGTTGACATAAGCTGGATGTACTTTTGTATCGAATCATAAAACAAAAAAAATGCAAAAGGTAAAAATTGAAGCTTTTCACGTAATCGGAATCACAGTAAGAACTACAAATGAAAATGGACAATCTGCACAAGACATTGGCCAACTTTGGGAAAAATTTATGGCAGAAAAAATTGCCGACAAGATTCCTAATAAACTGGATCAAAACGTATTGTCTATTTACACCAACTATCAAGGAGACCATACCGCTCCTTATGATACAATCCTAGGGTGTAGGGTCAGCACTATCGATCAGATTCCTGAAGGAATGATAGCACAATCTTTCGAAGGAGGCAACTACGGAAAATTTACTGCCAAAGGAGATCTCACCAAGGGATTAATCTATGGAACTTGGACAGAGATTTGGGAACAAAATCTGGATAGGGTCTTCACCGCTGACTTTGAAATCTATGGAGAGAAAGCACACGATCCCCAAAATGCAGAGGTTGATGTAATGGTTGCTATAAAAAACAACTCATGAAAAAGATCACATTTAAATCCAAAGACGGGCTGCTGATTTCAGCAGACTATTACGAAGTAAAAGGACACAAGGGCATGATGCTCTTGTGTCATCGTTCACACTGCAATAGAGCAGAATATAGAGCAACCGCTCCAAAATTTAATGCTCTAGGCTATTCTTGTTTAGCCATTGATCAAAGATCTGGAATGAAAGTATTTGGGACAAGTAATGAAACTAAAGATCGTGCTAAGGCTCAAAATCTGCCTACGGGATATCTTGATGCAAAACCTGACATTGAAGCTGGAATTGACAAAGCATATGAATTAAATGACAATCAAGCCATCTTCCTTTTAGGTAGTTCTTATTCAGCTGCTTTAAGCTTACTAATAGCATGCAAGAATGAAAAATTAAAATCTGTATTGGTATTCAGTGCGGGTGAACATTTAAAAGGTGTTAACTTATCAGAAATTATTCGCCACATTCAATTACCCATATTTGCAGCATCAGCAAAAAAGGAAATTCAAGAAACCAATGAATTGTTTAAAGGTGTTAATAAAAAGTGGGTTAGCCAATTCAAGCCGAAAGAAGCAGGTTTTCATGGATCTAAAATAATGTGGGAATCCGTAAAGGGATATGAAAAATTATGGAAGGCTATTGTCGACTTTCTTTCCTCTAATTCAGACTAACTTTTCTAGCGCTTGGTTGTTTTACAAACATAAAGGGAAAACATCTTGGTGGTCTGGCATTGATTTTAATAGTGATACTAAATTATCTAGGAATATAATTTTTGTTTTGCTAGAGTTAAGGAGAAGGCTAGCAATATTAGAAACTTCATATCGTTTTGTTTAGGTATTGGCAATTCTAAAAAATAGTAATAAATTGTACCCATGAGAAATCTTTTGATAAGCCTAATATTTATTGCTGCGGCAACTTTGCTCACCGCACAATCTGCAACTAGACCACATCAAGCAGAGAATGGACTTAGCTATTCTTTAAATAGTGTAATGATACCTTTATCAATAAGCAAGTATACTTTGGAGCAAGCAAAAACTATAATGGATATTAATGGGAATTTTAATCCTGATTGGGTCAAAGAATATATTTCAGTTGAAATACTAAGCAGCCATGATGGGCAAACCAAAAAATCCATTGGTACCAATGCCACTCTTACAGCAGAACAAAAAAATCAATTATTACTTTCTGATGTAAATAAAGAAATAACTGTGCGGGTCAATTATCTACCCAATAATCAGTTGAGCAAAAATGACCCAAAAGAAATGAATTTTTCGTTTTTAGTAAATCCAGAAATCAAGGCTGCTTTTCCTGGAGGTAAAAAAGTCATGTATGATTTTCTAAAAAAGAATGCCGTAGATAAAATTTCAGATACGGATAAGATTGGAAATCATATTGGGATTGTAAAATTTACGGTATCTAAAACTGGAGCTATAAACAACGTTCATGTATTCGAAGCTTCTAGAGATGAAAAGATTGATCAAATATTATTAGAGGCCATTACAAGTATGCCTAACTGGTCACCCGCAAGTTATGCAGATGGAACCAAGGTAGATCAAGATTTTGTTTTCATGCTTGGCAACCTAGAAAGTTGCTCTGTTAACCTGGCTAATGTAAGCAGGGAGTAATAACTTACTATTAACTCACATTCTATTTTATTCTTTCATTGTCTTCTTTGAAACTTGCTTTCAAACTGCAGTAAAGTTATTTTTTCAAAGCACATCTTTAATCGGTATATTCAATCAACAATAGCGAGCATGGAACATAAGAATATCGTTTTCATAGCGAAAAGTATTGATGGATTTATTGCAGGGCCTAAAGGGGAAATAGATTGGCTTGACATGGTTCCTAATCCTGATGAAGATGATATGGGATATTTTGCATTGATGAAAGAGGTTGATGCAATTGTTATGGGTAGAGTTTCATTTGAAACCGTTTTGGGTTTTAATATTCCTTGGCCTTATACCAAGCATGTTTTTGTTCTAAGCAATACATTGAAAAACATTCCTAATGAGCTTCAAGACAAGGTCAGTTTGACACAAGGTTCGTTAGAGGAAATTCTTTCTGATATTCGAAAAAAAGGATTTGGAAACCTCTATATCGATGGTGGGAAAACTGTGCAAAACTTTTTAAAGAAGGACCTCATTCATGAATTGAGAATCACAAGCTTACCGATTATCCTTGGCAAGGGATTTCCTTTATTTGGTATACTTGATCAACGACTGGAATTTGAGCACATAAAAACTAAAGTATACTTAAATCAACTTGTTCAAAGTCATTATAAAAGGAAAACCCAATCATAAATCCCATGAAAATTATTGTCACATCAATTGGAACAAGAGGCGATATGGAACCCTTCTTAGCAATTGGAGAAATATTAAAAGAAGAAGGACATGAAGTGATTTGTCTTTTCCCAGAACAATTCAGGAATTTGGCTGAAGATTCAAATCTCCAATTTGAATCCTTGGGTAAAGGGTTTATTGAAATGTTAGATAGTCCTGCTGGCAAGACGGCGATGGGTGGTGGAAAATTTGGACTAAGTAAAATGAAAGCCTATGCTAAACTCATTTCTGTCCAAAAAGAAGTAAACAAAGAAATGATTCAATTGCAAGAACAAGTAATTGAACATGAAATGCCTGATAGAATTATTCACAATGGAAAAGTGATTTATCCTGTCATTTGGAGTTTAGAAAATAAAGGTAAAACTACATGGCTCAGTCCAGTCCCCTACTTGCACTATGTGAAAGACCATTCTCACCTAGCCTTCAATAAAAACTTGGGTCCAGTTTTAAATAAACTAAGTTACAGCATTGCAAATTATGGCCTCGTAAAGACCATTGTCAATTCTGTAAAGTGGTTAAAAAAACATAATAAAATATCACAGAAACAAATTCAAAAAGCGCTTTTCTCAAACAATGCGATTTACACCATTTCTCCAAGTCTTTTTGAAAGACCCGATTATTGGAATGAAAATATCAAAGTGCTTGGATATCATGAAAGAAATAAAACCGTGAATTGGGAGGCAGATGAAGCACTCCAAATATTTCTACAAAAACATACAAAACCGCTTCTTGTAACTTTTGGAAGCATGATTAATCTAAATCCTCCAGAGAAAACAAAAATTATTCTAGAAGTACTTGAAAAAAATAATATTCCAGCTATCATTAATACGGCCTCAGGAGGATTGATAAAACCAGAAAATTATAATCAAGACTTGTTTCACTTTGTCACACGAATTCCATATGATTATATTTTCCCGCGTATATATGGGGTCATTCATCATGGAGGTTCAGGCACTACACACATGGCAATAAAGCATGGTTTACCATCACTTATTATTCCGCATATCATTGATCAATATTTATGGAATAAAATCATTTTTAAAAAAGGCTTAGGTCCTTTAGGAATTGACGTCAGTAAGATTAGCACAAAAAATCTAGAGGTAAAAATTCTTGATTTGTTTCAAAATACTTCCTACAAAGAAAAAGCAAAGCGCTTAGGTGAGGTAATGATCAAAGAAGATTTAAGAATGGAATATTATCAAGCTGTAATCGCATAATAAAACAAACTTCTATCAACACTATTTAAATCCAAGATGGGTCAGCCGCCTGTTGAATTTCGAAACTTGAATTAGAAAAAAACTATAATATGACAAATATTAATAAATCAAATCCCATATTGGTTACTGGAGCCAATGGCTTTGTAGCAAGCTGGTTAGTAAAGAAATTATTATCTGACGGTCATACAGTCCATGCTGCGGTTAGAAATCCTGAGAATGAAAAAAAGATTGGGCACCTCAAAAGAGCTGCAGAAAATGTTTCAGGTACGCTTAAGTTTTTCAAATCAGATTTACTAGTACCAGATTCTTACAAAGAAGCCATGACTGGTTGTGAATTAGTTTTCCATACAGCTTCACCTTTTTCCACTGATGTAAAAGATCCTCAGAGGGAATTAATAGATCCTGCTGTGAATGGTACGGAGAATGTATTAAACACTGCAAATGAAATACCTTCAGTCAAGCGTGTCGTCTTAACAAGTAGTTGCGCAGCAATGTATACCGATGCGATTGATACGGTGAATGCACCTGGAGGAAGATTAACTGAAGATGTTTGGAATCAAACTGCATCCCTGAAATATCAACCCTACTCCTATTCTAAAACATTGGCTGAAAAGAAAGCTTGGGAAATAGCTAACAATCAAAATCAATGGGATCTTGTAACCATCAATCCTGCATTTGTATTGGGGCCGGCCCTTAACCCAAGAGGTTCTTCAGAAAGTATAAATGTCTTAAAAATGCTCGGAGGTGGTGAAATGAAAATGGGCGCACCTAAAATGGGTGTGGGAATAGTAGATGTGAGAGATGTAGCTGAAGCGCATTATAAAGCAGGCTTCACTCCTGAGGCAAAGGGTCGTTATATAACAGCTGCACACGAATCTAATTTTTTGGAGATGGGCACCGTATTGCTACCTAAATATGGAGACAAATTTCCATTACCAAAAAAAGCTTTACCCAAATGGTTGCTTATGATTGTTGGACCTATGACAAATAAATTATTCACGAGACAATTCGTAAAAAACAATGTGAATATTCCATGGAAGGCAGACAATTCTAAAATAAAAAATGACTTAGGCATCAGCTTCCGTCCTTTACAAGAAACGATGGAAGATGCATTCCAAGTAATGATTGATGAAGGCTTATTAAAAGCCAAGTAATAATATTTTATTATCTTATGTTTTACTGAAAGACGCTACATTCTAGCGTCTTTCTTCTTTTAATATCAATCGTTTAAATATGAAAAATCTGTTTGTTTCCGTTTCACTCAAGTGTTTATTAATTACAATTTTTGCAATAGGATTTTACTCCTATTCATTTGGGCAGACTGATCGTGATTTAGTAACAAATGCTGTTGAAGATTATGTACTAGGACTGTATGATGTAGCACCTGAACGAATTGCTAGGAGTGTCGATACGAGTCTACATAAGATTGGCTATTTTGATTATAATGGAGAAGCCTTCTACCATGTACCAATGAGCTTTGAGAAATTATACGAGCTGTCCAAGACTTGGAATAAAAATGGAGATCAAGCGAACAATGAAAGTCCCGTTGATATAGAAATCTACGAAGTAAATTCCAAGACAGCCTCAGCTAAACTTACAGCAGTCTGGGGAATAGATTATATGCATTTGAGCAAATCAAAAAACGGCAGTTGGAAAATCATGAACATCATGTGGCAGTCAGACCCTGAATGAGTTTATTCATAAATGCTACTTGTAAATACTGCAAAAGCATGTGACATAGCTATTTTATTAACTCAAGTTATGGGCCGAGAAGCATTAGACTGTTTCTTTCCAATCCTAATGACTTAAGCCTTTGGAAATTTGATTTAAGAGCGTTTGACCTAATAATGCATAGAATCAAATATTTTCATGTACATTATGCTCTTGAATATACTGCATGACTGAAAAAAAACCTCCTTGGTATTTTCTTGCGCTTTTGATACTTGCTGGGGAGGCTGTCTTTTTCTTACCCTTTGTTTTATCAAGGGTTTTCAGACCAACTGTTTTGGAGGTTTTTCATCTAGACAATACACAATTGGGTTATTGCTTTTCAGTTTATGGATTAGTAGCGCTTTTATCTTATATATTTGGTGGGCCTCTAGCAGATAAATATCCTCCAAGAAAATTGATTGCTGTGGCACTATGCTTGACGGGAATAGGTGGTTGGGTTTATGCTTCATTCCCTAATTATTTCAGCTTAAAATTGTTGTACGCATATTGGGGCTTCACCACCATTTTCCTTTTTTGGGCGCCTATGATAAAAGCTGCAAGAATTTGGGGTGGATCAAGCTCACAAGGCAAGGCCTACGGTTTTCTTGATGGAGGTCGAGGCATGGTCGGTGCACTTCTGAGTACTTTAGGTCTATTCATTTTTAGTCTTTTTATCCAAGGGGAAATTCAAAATGCTTCAACAGCAGATATACAAGCAGCTTTCCGGTATGTTATATTGCTTACATCAGCTTTAGTAATTTTAATTGGAATATTAGTGTGGTTCTTTATGAAATTAGGATATGAACAAGAGCAGGCTGTGAGTGTACAAAAAATTTCTTTACACCAGATTAAAGAAGTATTAAAGCTTCCATCTGTATGGTTCTTAATGATTATTATTTTATGCGCATATGTTTCTTATAAGGTTACAGATATTTTTTCATTGTATGCTAGTGATGTAATGTCCTTCGATCAAATAAAAGCCGCAGGTGTTGGAAGCATGTTACTGTATGGGCGTCCGATAATTGGTGTTAGTATAGGCATCTTGGCTGACCGTACTCAGATTAGTTTATGTCTATTCATAAGCTTTGTAATTACTCTAATAGGCACCTTATTATTAGCCAGCGGAATTATTACGGCGCAAGTTCCTTTGCTGTTTTTTATCTCTGTCATTATTCTAGCTATAGGGGTATATGCAGCAAGATCACTATATTTTGCTGTGATGAAAAAGGGTAAGATTCCTATTCTATTAACGGGTACAGCAGTTGGTATCATTTCTCTAGTAGGCTTTACGCCCGACATTTTTATGGGGCCATTATTAGGTTGGTTCCTTGATGGTTTTCCTGGAGCATTAGGTCACCAATATGTTTTTGGCTTACTTTCAATTTTCTCTTTTATGGGCGGTTTAGCCTCTTTCATTTTTTATAAAAAGTACCCATAATAAAAAAGGCACTGAAACAATCAGCACCTATAATTTATTATCAATTAAAAAAATTACAATTAATTTTTCAAAATTTTCATTCCAATATTAAGTAGATCATCCATCATACTTCCGTCTCCATCCATGTCTAATAATTTTCCAAACACGCCGCTATTACCTTGTGATCTTTGTTGCTGTTGCCCTCCGCCTAAAAGGATTTGAGCTAAGCCACCAAGATCAAGTCCATTTGATCTTTGTTTTTGTCCAACGACGCCCATGATTACAGGCGCAATCAATTGCATTAAGACACCAGATTTAAAAATATCTAATCCACTGATTTGACCTATGATCTGTGCCGCCTCTAACTGTTGCTTTCCCAATAGGTGACTTACAATACCTGCTCCATTCATGGTGCTAGGATTATTAACTTGTTTTTGCCCTCTGAATACACCCATTAAATCTCCTAAGATTCCACCATCATGATCTTTTTGAATGGCTCCAAATAACCCGCCACCTCTTTCTTGATGTGCGGCATTTTTCGAAATGGCATTTAATAAAAGTTCTGTTATTCCTTGAGCAGCTTTTTTTACTTGGTTTGGATTCTGAGCACCAATTTGCTTAGATAACTGGATGATCACATCATCATTAAGATGTCTACTAACTTCGTTAATTAAATTCGTCATTGAAATTTTTTATTTTTTAAGAATTTGCCCATTTGAGCAAGATATGTGTATAAGAAGTTAGCAATTTATGAGACTAAATAGTTCCACAAATAGCTATTAAATAGGTAAAATTGAAAATTTGCTTGTAAAGTGGAGATTTTCAATTCATAAAACTTGAATAATTTGATACGAAATCAGTTTTGTATAGATTATCTTTAAGCAAAAGAACTTTACAGCTTATGTCATTGATAAAGAAATATCTGTTGTTCACTTTGGTTTTGTCTTTGTGTCTTGCTTGTGATAAACCTGAAGAGCCTAAAGAAGAAATGGAGCTAAATTCTTTAGATGACGGAATTTTAAAAATCTTATTTATTGGCAATAGTCATACTTATTACAACAGCCTTCCTACTACCGTTTCTAATTTATTGGATAATAAAATTACAGATCAGGAAATCCTTGTAATGAGTTCTACTGGTGGAGGACTTGGGCTAGAAGATCATGCCACTTTGTCTTCTACTAATACCTCGATTGAATCAGATAATTGGGACTATGTTGTTCTCCAAGAAAATGGAGCCTTTGCTACTTACCCGCTTACAGAAGCACAAGAAAAAATATATCCATTTGCGAGAGATTTAAAGAAAAAAATCAAAGATAATCATGCGGATACTAAGATTGTATTATATATGACCCATGGGTATAAAAATGGGGGTTCTTGGTGTGACGATAATCCTTTAGTATGCACATATGAATTAATGCAGACAGAGATAAGAAGAAATTATCTGAAGATGGAAGAATTACTTGAGGCTGAAATTGCACCAGCTGGAATGATGTGGTGGTTTATCAAAAATGACATTGATATAGACTTGTGGGATGTTGATGAATTTCATCCAAATCCCTTAGGCTCATATGTTTCAGCTCTAACCATTGCTTCGCATATTTCAGCAGCATTTATTGAAGATGAAGATTTACAAGCGAGTGATTTTGAGGATGAAGATGCTATCAAAATAAAACAAATTATAAACAGTGCCCTTTTTTCAAATTTTCCTGATTGGAGAACCTATCAATAAACAACTATGAAATACATCGTAACATTCGCTTTAAGCTTTATCCTATTTTCTTGTAATTCAGAAAACGCTAAAGAGGAATTAAGTTCAGAAAAAGAAAGTGCTGAATGGATCCATCTTTTTGATGGAAGTAGCTTAGATGGGTGGAGAGCTTATAATGGCAAAGACTTACCTCCAGGATGGGCAATCAAGGATAAGGTACTCACCTTCAACACAGAACAAATATTAGAAGAAGATTACAATTATGAAGGAAGTCGTGATATA
This sequence comes from uncultured Saprospiraceae bacterium, assembly GCA_937961455.1. Taxonomy (GTDB): domain Bacteria; phylum Bacteroidota; class Bacteroidia; order Chitinophagales; family Saprospiraceae; genus CALGNN01. Next base: position 12,709 of record CALGNN010000171.1, on the reverse strand, counting down.
ATTTATGGTGCAGAAGAATTTGATAATTTCGAATTATATGTAGAATGGAAAATTCCTAAGGGTGGGAATAGTGGTATTTTTTACCATGTGAAAGAAGGTTATGGAGGACCACCAGAAGTGGCTCCAGAATATCAATTAATTGATGATGAAAACTATGCAAGCATTCATGACTTAACAGCTTACAATGAAAGCTTTGGTGCTAAAGAACCTGCTAAATTACAAGATTGGCAAATGACAGCGGCAGACTACGCTATGCATACAACAGAACCAGGTACAAAGCTATTGAATCCTGCAGGTGAATGGAATAGTTCTAAAATTGTTTTCACAGCTGAAAATACTGAGCACTGGTTAAATGGACAAAAAGTTTTATCCTTTGTGCCATGGTCTGAAGATTGGCAAAAACGAAGAGATTCCGGCAAATGGGAATCTAGTCCAGACTACGGCAAATTTAAAACTGGATATATCGGCTTCCAAGATCACGGGAGCGACCTATGGTTTAGAAATATTAAAATCAGAAAACTGTAGTAGTTGCAATAATTAAATCAAGCAAAAAAATTGCTTCTAAAAGTAAAATAATCATTTCTTAAGAACTTCATTTTAATATTTTTCCTAGGCGAAGATTCATAAATGTAACTCCTAATATTCTACGTTTAGTTACTTTCTCCCTTTTAGATTCCATTCAATATTTATGACCTTTTGACTTATCATGAGATTAACTCCTTGTAAAAGAAAATTTCAACTAAAATATTTTCTTAAAAACAAAATACTGATCAGTATGGGAGAAAAAATTTACCTGAACACTCCTTAAATCAAAGTAAGGACATATTTAAAAATTAATTAAACGATGAAGTCATTAACGAAAATTACTAAATGCGTATTAAGCATTAGCCTAATACTTTTGATACCCCTTTTATCTTCTTTCAATAATATCCAGGCACAAACACAACCAACAGATTCCGATTTAACAACAAATGCTCCAGTAATAGAATTTTATATGGCGCAATTAACAGATTGCAATAGACTTACTGACACCTATTTAGAATTATATCCAACAGCCATTCAGCATGCTAGCACAGGAGAGATAACAACTGTTGAAACCATCAAAGTAACATCTCTAAATGATCCTTCTCAATCCATAAGAATGACAAGAGCTGAAGGTTTTCAAGGAGAATTTTATGGATTAAAAGTAACTGAACAAGATCCATTTATCAGATTTAAATTGGAAGCTTACGATAGATTTAACAGAGCAGTCATTACCACAAAAATTGAAAAATCTTCTCGCAAAGCTGGTAATGTAGAAGTTCCTGAAAGTTTCATGGATTTAATAATGAATATGGGCCACGACTTACAAGACCCAAGTCTAAATGCCAATTACCTCAACCCTAAAATGTTTGACATGTTTACTTATTTCTGTGGTAAGAAAGTAAGCAAGGTAATGTTACTTTCATTTTTCCAAGATTTCCTTGGCCTTAGTGAAGCAGAAATTTGTGAAATCAAGCAGCTATTTGCACAGAGTCAAATTGATTATAATGTAAACCAAATTGTAACATGGTCAAAAAAATACTGTGATCTTCTTAATGAGTTTTGGGATGCATTTATTACTTGGAATGGAGGAGGAAATTCAGGTTCTGGGGGAGAAGATGATTGCGAATGTAAAGTTATAAATACAAGTGTATTTGTAAATCATAGTATTGGAGCTTCTACAGGAACAGCCCTTGAAGATTGCCCTGATGTATCTGTAAGACAAGGTTACGAAATATGGGCTGAAGGTGCTGGGCCTGGACATGGCACAGATAATGATCAAAATTGGTTGATTACAAAATGGGCTAGAATGGGTGCTGCAAAATCATTATACACCATCTCTCACAATTACAAAGGAGGAGATGAAGGTCGTAATATGGAATGGAGTTTTTCTCCTTCAGTTCTTAGATCTAGCATCACCCTGTCTATGAAATGTTTCGATCCACACTCGGCTGAAATTGATACTTCTTGCGTATGCGAGAAAGACGTCATTGCTGGCGCTCAGTACACATCTCGAATCAGAGGTTATTCTGGTACTGATGGAAATATAACAGGTAGTGGTAATGGAGAGGTTAGAACTTGCATGGAAGATTTTGCTTTTCTAACAAGATTTACACGAGAGGGATTTGACGTTATCGAAAGTGGAGCTGCTTCTACTTGCACCCAATGCAACTCAGAAGATTCGACCAATTTTTTCACAGACCTAGGTACTTTGGCAGGTGGAATTGGAGGCGTTGCTCCAACATTTACAGATACTTCATTGAACGTACTTGGGCAGATTGAATCCTTTTTTAACACGGGTGGTGCGGTCATTGACATTGTAGATAATTTTTTACAAAGTCTCATTGATTGTGGAGATTACAGAGACACTACTTATACGCAATTCTTTACGGGTGACAATTATACACTCACACCAGAAAATGATTATATCAATTACACAGTATATAGTTATGCATTGACTAAGACAGACTATACCAATGATGAAGCATTCGCAGAAATGCATTTAATCTCAGACTATTATTTAGCTGCTGGCTTAGAATCATCTGGAGATTCAACTTGTTGCCAAGAAAAAGTAGGTGGGTACTTGATTGGTCATTTAGGAGATTTTGAATCTGATTTTACACCTTTTATGGAAGGGAACGATGAAGATGACTTTACCTTTGAAAATGATTTTCATCTTAAAATAAAAGATCCTATACAAGATGATGGTGTTTGGTTAGATGATGAAGATTTGTTTCAAGCAACACCAACAGATGAGTTAGCTATTCTTCAAACAAATATTGCAGAGATGTTTTTTGCAATACATCCAGATTTTCTAAAGGATGTGTTTGGTATTGATTGTGGTCCTGGATGTACTGGTCAAGTGGACTGTTACTACAATTGTGGATTCTATGGTGACTGTCATGAAACACCGGATCCATTCAATGGTAACATGAGTCATTCACATACTACTCTAAGCAATCACAGTAATAAAGCGATTATTCCAAACATGAATATGATTCCATCAAATGATATCACGATGAGTCCAAATCCTATTTCCGATGGACAAAACTTAGATATTAAAATTGATAAGGTTAATGATTATCAAGAGCTTTATATACTTTCTGCTGACGGAAAAGTAATAAATAAGCAAACCATTAACTCTCCTAATTTGATAATTGAATCTAAAAATTTATCAAAAGGATTAAATATGATTGTAATAAGAAAAACTGATGGTTCGGTGTATGTCGATAAAATAGTTAAAGAATAAAAGTATGAGGTATTCGTGGGAGTAATGGTTGCTCCCACGTTTTTCTTTTTATATAGCTGCTTTGTTTGACTATCGTATCAGCTTTACATTTTCAAGTTCAATTCTAGAAAGTTCTTTCAATTTCCCTTCAAGGAATAAACGATCCATTTCTTGAACATCAATATTCTTATCACCTTTGTAATTGATATAGTCTTGAAAAATGACTCCTCCTACTTTCCTAGAATTATAGGCTTCACGAAAACGCACACCTCCACCATTAACTTCATATGAATAAGCTAAGTAATCAAGCTTGTAATTTTTAACATTAAACCAATAAACAAAAATATCATCATGATCATCCCCTCCGTTCACTTCATCAAAATGAACTTTTACTTTGTGATATTCCTGATTCTTAATTACGGTCTTTCCTAAGTATTCTTTGTAGACCGCCTTGTCATTTAAGAAATGCGGCAACATAGCAAAATAGATAACGGAATTAACTCCGTTAGATCCAGCACGAATTTGTTTGTCATCCAATGATTGAATAATGCCATCGATCGATCTTATAAAGCCTTCATTGTTTAAAACATCCTGAATTTCATTTCCATCCTTAGTATAATGCCTTCTATATTCATAGAGGGTGCCATCATTATGATAGCTATAAGTTCTCTTTCTAAAATCAAATTGAAAATCTTTCTTGCTATACTTTTTACCGCCATGTACTTTAATGCTTTTGTCTACTACTTCTTGAGCCTTTGATTGAGCGAAAAGTCCAGAAGTAAAGCACAATAAAAACACAAGCTTCAAAATTGTAATGAATCGAACTGCCATTTGAATAATTTGATTTGCAACAAAATTACTCAAGTTTGTCTTCAATTTTCGTCTTAACGTGGACAGTAAGGGGTTATGCAAGTTTTACAGAAAGGGCTTCAGATCATAATACTTAAGAAGCCATTCTTTGAGGCAATTCTAACAAGCCTGTCTCAAAGGCGATTCTCATTAAGCCTGCAGTATTGCGCGCTTCCAATTTTCGCATGAGATTTTTACGATGAGATTTAATTGTATGGCTTGAAACAAAAAGGGATTCTGCAATTTCATTTGCGGTAAGTCCCATTGATATATTCAATAAAATTTCTCGTTCTCGGTGGGTGATGTTGTTAAGTATTTGAGTCTTCATGGTTTGTATATTTTTTAGACTTATGCTTTTCAAAATATTCGTTTAGTTTGTCATCAACTTCTTTGAATGAATCAAAAACAAGCGATGTCATTTCATTTTCTTTAATTGCCTGCTTTTTCGGTTTTCTCATAAAGATCTTAAATACACTTTTCATGAGCCTAGCTTTTATGATTGAAAAAACAGAGATCATTGCCTAGAGCAAATGACCTCTGCATATTTGTGTGATAGATTATTGCTTAGCTTTCAAAGCTTCTATCTCTGCAGCCATTTTATTTATCAAGACTTGTTGTTCTTGTATGGCCTTTGTTAAAATAGGAATCATCTCAATAGAGCTAAGTCCTAAAATGCTAACTTTTGTTTCCGTAGGCTCTCCCGTTCTTTCATCTATTTCAGTTTCGAAGCTGTGACTTTCTTCTTCTACTAATTCAGGAAAAATAGCTTGGACTTCTTGGGCAACAAATCCCATCTGAGTACCCTGAGCAAGGTTCATAAAATCGTAGCTTTTAGTTTTATACTCATAAGTCTTCGGCTCAAGTTGCATAAGCTTGTCTAACACAGGTGTCAAAGCTTTAAGATTTTTCTTCAACTTGATGTCTGAAGGAGCAGTAAGGCTTCCTGTATACCAGAAGTCTCCTTGGCAATACATTCCATACCAACCTGATTGTGATGTTGATGCAACACCTCTGATTGCGTATGAATTACCTGTACCATTTGATGTCCCAATAGCCCCATAAACTCCATATTTTGATGAAGCACCATTACTTTCTGTAGTGATGTATGCACCATAAGCTGTTCCATTTCCATTTTGGTCTGAATAAAGCGCATAGAGATCATTATCAGTTTGAATACCAAAACGACGATTAACATTTAATCCTCCATTAATCCCTACTTCACCTCCTGTACTTGCAATTCGCATTCTTTCATTTACTCCATTTGTCAGAAATGCCAATTCATTAGCGCTTTGAATTTTAAGGTCATTGTCTTGACTTGCATCATCAAAAATATAATGTGTGCCTCCAGTATTTGCAATGGCAACTCTTGTATCACCAGAACCATCTCCCTCGATCCTGACACCATTATTTCCCGTTCCATAAACATGAAGCTTTTGTGTAGGATTCGTCAAGCCTATTCCCAATCCATCATTTTCTTCATTGTACACCATTCGAGCACCTCCGTTGTAATAAAAACCAAAAGAATTATCTACAGAAGTACCAACGCGACTTGACAAAGCCCATCTATCGGCCGAATTTACATTGTAAAAAAATAAACGTGTATAATCGTCTACTCCAGTTTCATAAAGCGCAAGCGTAGGATCAGTGCTTGTAGAATTATGAGTAAATTCTCCATTACCTATAACATCAAACATAGCAGAGGGTGAAGTTGTACCAATACCGAATCCTTCATCCGGCCCCATTCTATAACTAAATTTATTGGTGTTATTGTAGCGCCAAGTAATGTAATCTGTATCTGTGTATCCAAGGAATGCTCTATTTTCCCATTTGTTAACAGCGTCATTTACATGCCTAAATTCTATCCTAGCAGACCCTCCTGGCGAAGTATCATCTTCTTCAAGTAAAAGATGCGGCTCGCCAGATGTTGAATTCATCTTGATTTTAGTAGTTCCTTCTATCTCAGTAAGTATCTGAGCGGAACTTTGAAGAGAGATGCCGAAACAAAAACATAGCATGACTCCTATTTTAAAATATTTGTTTTCCATTGCAAAATTTTAGTGGTTATTAATTAATTGAGGACGTATTCATTTACATCCACAAAAATGCAATGTCATTAAATCTGTTTCCCAATACTTAAGTGTGGTTTTAATTGGGCTTAATTGATTTCATATATTTTTTTCACAAGAGAAGTCCTGTTTTTGACATCCAATTTAGAATAGATATTTTGGATATGCCACTTGGTCGTATTTAATGAAATGAATTGTTTCTTGGATATTTGAGAATTGGTCAGCCCTTTACTGATATCTTGAATAATTTCAAATTCTCTTTGAGAAACTTTGTCTAGAGCAACTTTATTAAGTTCTTCAATTTTCAGTTCTGAACTTTGTTTCCGTTGTTTAAAATTGAACAATCCAATAGTAATCGCCGTATATAAATCAGCAGCTTTAAACGGCTTTAACACGTATCCGCAGGGTTCAGTTTGCTTGGCTTTTTCTAAGGTATCTGGATCTGAATGTGCTGTCAAATAAATGAAAGGATATTTATAAGTAGTTTGAATGAGTTTGCCAATATTCAATCCACCATATTCATCCCCTAAATTAATATCAAGAAAAACCAAGTCAGGATTAAAAGACTTCAATGCCTCCAATGCAGTTAAATATTTATGACAAATATTGAGCACTTTATGTCCTGCTTCTTCCATATACTGAGCGATTAGCTGAGCAATTATGGCATCATCTTCTACTATAATTATTTGCAAGGGAATCATGCGCTAAGCTACTTTTTTGTAATCCTTGATTTGAAGTTTCATCTTTAATCCATTATTATTTTCATATTGAATATCTGCATCTAATTTTCGCGCAAATGATTGGACCAAGGAATAACCAAAAGAGCTACTTGCCAATGTATCAAAGTTTTTAATTCCCTTTCCATTGTCAGCAACGATTAACTCCAAATATCCTCCATGATCTTTAAGGCTCATGGATAAAACACCATTCTCTTGATCAACAAATGCATGCTTTAAGGCATTACTTAAGAGTTCATTAATCATAAGTCCAAGGGGAATCATTGTGTCTACATCTAGCCAAATAGTATCAATATCGAATTCAAGTTTGACTCGTTCTTCAAGGATATTGTACGAACTAAAAAGATTGTCCACAAGACGTTCAAGATAATTTTTCGTATTTACACCTTTGAGATTATCATGTTGGTATAAGTCTTTATGAATAAGCGCCATGGATTCAACACGATCATGGCCTTTTTGAATTGCTTCGATTGCACCTTCGTCTTTTAGATATCGTGATTGCAAACTTAATAATGCGGAAATTACTTGCAGATTATTTTTTACTCGGTGATGAATTTCTTTGAGCAACACTTCTTTATCATCATTAGCTTGTGAAATTTGCCAATTTTTTTGAGAAAGCTTTTTGTACAATCGAAACAAGAAAGTAAGCACTAAGACAAGGGCCGTCAAACCAATTAAAAGAATCCAATTTCTTGTATTAGCAGTTTGAAGTTTTAAACTATTAATTTTATTCTCTGAATCCAGTATGGCAATTTGGTAATCCTTTTTTTCAGATAGAAACTTGGTTTCCATTTCCTTAAGTAATTTCTGATTATCCTCTTCAATCTCCTTTTCTTTAAGCTCCAGATAATTTTCATAATGTACAACTGATTTTTTGTACTTAGCTAATGCTTTAAATGTCTTTGCTTTAAAAAGTTGAAGTTTAGCACTATTTGAACCTACAGGTACATTTTTGATATCATTTTCAATATGATTTAAATATCCTAAGGCTTTTACTGGTTGATTCAGGGATAAGGCATTATTGCTTAGGGTCAAATACAAAAGCTGTTTATGTTCTTGATCGAAAGGTAAATCTTTTATGTCCTTTAGTGTGTTTAAATATTTATTGGAGATCTCATATTTCTCTAATGTTTGATAAGAGGTACCTAATAAAAGATCACAAAGTAGCACATCACTTTTACTATTTATTCTTTCAAAAATGGTTCTGGCTTCTTGTACAGTTTTAATTGAACTTAGCTCATCATTCATGTGGCTAAATAAGCTTGCCTTATTAAAAAGCACATTGGCCATACCCAAACTATCATTTTTTGAAAGACGTATATCGTAAGACTCTTCATAAATTTTCATGGCTTCATCAAGTCTTCCTAATTGACGATAGAAGATTCCTAAGTTATTCAATAGCATGGATCGCTTTTCTTCAAAGCCATGAGTTCTACATATCTGAACTGCTTCAATATAAGGTTGTAAGGCACTCGCTATGTCACCAGCAAAATAAAAAATAACGCCTTTATTGATTAGGTAATCTACCTTGTTGACAATATTAAGATCCAATTCATCTATTAGCAAAAGTCCCTTCTCAATATATAAATGGGCGGTATCAAAAGATCCATTTCTAGAATACAAAGAAGCAAGACTTCTCCAAGAACGAACCTTACCAGCGGTGAAATTACTTATAGTCGATAATGAATCTGCGAGCGAAAAATATTTTTTGGATAAATGATTGTTTCCTTTTAAATAGTAAATTTTACCTATGTCCATCAAATTATGAATCTGTTGGGTATCCTGATTTATCACTTTCAACGCTAACAATGAATCCAAAGATTCATTATTTCCCAATAATGCGGTAGCATAAAAGAGTAAAAAGATTGGAATGGTTTTTCTAAGCATGGGGATACTTTTTTACAATAAAATAAGTAGTTACCATCTTATTACCATACTTAAGTATGGTATTCTTTTTTATTAATTCATTTAAGCATAAAGGGAGTTAAACTAGCTTTTAAACAAAAGAGCTTGAAATTGAGAATACTAGTTGTATTAGATTAATCTATAATACAAGAAAAATAAAATAATAAGATGGCAGTTCTAAAGCTTTAGTTTCATTAAAAGATTCATAAGCAAAGGTTTAGAAGATGTAGCTTACAAACTAGTTTACAGAAGTGATTTTTATTGGTACACCATGCCTCATATCACAGGTTATGATGCAATCAAACTGATCTTCTTGTGCTTCACAGTCATCCGTAAAATCCCAGCTAATGGATAAGGTATCTCCTAAGTTATACAGATCGGCAATATTAAATTCTTCAAGATTTATTGCGAAGAATAAATCAAAATCTGGCTTGCATTCATCTGGCAATTCTACATTGGAAATGCTTTGCAAATTTTGACAGCACAAGCCTTCCATGTAAACAAACTCTTGATTGAATTCAGTGCTTGTGTCTGGTACCGATTCACAGCTTATGATAAAAAGACTAAGTAATAGACATAGAGATCTGAATAGTACTTTTGATAACATGAAAAAGAAATTTTAAATTAAGGCATACGATTGTAAGACGAATAAGAAAAACATATCGTTGGCAAGCCAAGCGCTATTTCAAATATTTATATAACTTTATTTGAATTTATTTGATACGCAAAGAACCATAAAAAGAAAGATATGAATCCAGTTCTTAGAATTATTTTGGCTGTAGTTGCAGGTGTTATCGCTGGCAGTATTGTCAATATGGGAATCATTATTATTAGTACATACATTATACCTTGGCCAGCAGGGATTGACCCTATGGATCCGGAGAGTATAGCTGAAGGAATGCACTTATTCGAAACCAAGCATTATATTATGCCATGGCTTGCCCATGCAATAGGCACATTAGTAGGAGCATTCACTACGGCTAAATTAGCTGCAAATCGAAAATTAATTTTGGCTATGGTGATTGGTATTGTGTTCTTAGTAGGAGGCATCCAAATGGTAATGTCAACACCAAGTCCAATGACATTTACCTTATTAGATCTAGGGTTAGCCTATATTCCAATGGCCTATTTAGGAGCTATGTTTGCTGGAGCTAAAAGAAAAAACACTTAAGCTTTTTATCCCTCTTTCAAAAATTAAAATATTATCTGTGAGTGATTTTACAATAAACAGATAGAAATATCTATTAAATGAAATATGGATTCATTAACTCAAGGGCTTTTAGGTGCAACTACATTTGCTTTAATCAAGGATAAAGAAATAGGCAATAAATCTTTGCTTATTGGAGCGATAGCAGGAACCCTGCCTGATCTAGATGTTATGCTCGCTCCACTCTTTAACGAGGTTGCATTTTTAAGTGTTCATAGAAGTGTTTCCCACTCTATAATTTTTGCAACGGGGATGAGCATTTTCTTGGGAATCTTATTTCATAAAATTTATAAAAGCAGCAACTCTAAATTAAGTTGGATCACTGCTTTCTTCCTCGCGATAATGACCCATGGAATTTTGGATTGGGGAACAACTTATGGCACTAAGCTTTTAAGTCCATTCTCAAGTCACCTTTTCTCCACTAATAACATTCATGTAATTGAACCCATCTATACTTCGATATTATTAATAGGGACTGTCATCTTATTATTTCGAAAAAATATAATTAGACAAAAAGTCATAAAGCTTAGTCTACTTATTTCAAGTATCTATTTTCTGTGGACTTTTGTTTCTAAAGGAATAGCAAATAATGAATTTAAAACCGCCTTATCAGAACAAAATATTAATTACGAAAAATTATTGGTCTCTCCTACTCCGCTCAACTCTGTACTATGGCACGGCATTGTCAAAACTAAATCGGGATATTATTTTGGCACTTATAGTCTGTTTGATAAAAGGTCTTCAATTGAATTTCATTTTGAAAAAAGCTATCATGAAGTAATTGACAAGATTGATGAAAATAAGCTTGTGAAATATTATTTAGCTTATACTCAAGAATTTCCTTTGATCAAAAAAGATGAAGAAGGGAATTTAAAAATCTATGCCATAAAATATGGACCCATAAATTACTTTGGGATTCCAGAATTTGTATATCCACTTTGTTTTAATGAAAACCATATCTCTGATGATCAAATTTCTATTGATTACACATCACAAAAAAGAGGGCCAGTTAAAAATTACAAAAATTTAATTAAGCGAATTAGAGGCATTTAATTAAGCTAAGTCGTCATCAAAATATTCCAACTAATCTTGTTACTTTGAGTTATGAAGCAACACGATTTGATCATTATTGGAGGAGGACTAACTGGCTTGTGCTTACAATATTTACTATCTAAAGAGTCTATTGATGCTATCATACTTGAAGCAAGAGGGCGACTTGGAGGAAGAATTTTGACAAGTCGAAAACCCAACTGTGCGCCTATAGAATTAGGCGCGACTTGGTTTGGTGATAAACATAAAAATGTTCTCAAACTTCTTGAAGAACTTGACATACAAAAGTTCCCACAAGAACTTAGCGACAGAGCGATCTATGAACCTATATCAACAAGTCCTCATCAACTCGTAAGTCTGCCACCCAATCAAAGTCCAAGTTTTAGGATAAAGGATGGCACAGATTCATTGATCCAACAGCTTACTGCTAAAATCGATCAAGAAAATATTTATTTGAATCAACAAGTAAAATCTATTCGTTTACAAAATGGCATTTTCACAGTGGCGTGTGATGAAAAACCATTTAGTGCTAAAATCGTAGTCTCCACACTTCCTCCATTTCTACTTCATAAGACGGTTAAAATTGAACCACAATTGCCTGGGCATTTTCAGCAAATCATGCAACAGACACATACATGGATGGGAGAATCAATAAAATTCGGATTGAACTTTGACAAGGCTTTTTGGAGGAATGAAAATCTTAGTGGCACCCTTTTCAGTAATGTAGGACCCATACCAGAAATGTATGATCACTCTAATTTTGAAGATAATTCGCATGCATTAAAAGGATTTTTAAATGGCTCCTATTTTTCACTGTCCAAAGAAGATCGTTCGAAGCTCATCATTAATCAATTGAAAAAATATTATGGTGCTGCTATTGAAAATTATGTTCAATATCAAGAATTGGTTTGGAGAAATGAAGCTTACACTTTTGTCGAATACGAATCTTCAATGCTACCCCATCAAAATAATGGGCATGAGTTGTATCAAGACGCTTATTTAAATGAGCAGTTTATTATTGCTGGCTCAGAATGTTCATCAGAATTCCCTGGATATATGGAAGGCGCCATATCAAGTGCTCATATAGCATTTGAAAAAATAAAGAATTCAACTCTGCTTGTAAATTGATTTTGAGATTTTAAATATAATCGAGAGCTTCATACCACGACACAACTTAATACACTTTTCACACGTCCTTAAATTACTCAGCTATGTATATTCCACATTATTATAAAAATGAAAATATAGAAGAAGTAAAAGACTTCATCAAGCAAAATAGTTTTGGAATATTACTAAGTACGAATGAAGGTAAAATCATTGGAAGCCACATTCCCCTAGAACTTGAAATGGATCAAAACGGAAATGAAGTCCTTTATGGTCACGTATCAAAAGCCAACAAGCAATGGCGTAGCTTTTCAGAAGCCACAGAAATACTATGCATATTTCAAGGACCGCATTCTTATGTTTCTTCTTCTTGGTACGAAATAGAAGAGGTCCCTACATTGAATTATATTTCAGTTCACATCTATGGAACATTACAAAAGATTGAAGAAGAAGAATTACTTTATTCCTTAAATCTTTTAGTAAATAAATATGAACGTAATGTAGAAAAGCCTATTCGTTTGAGTGAACTGTCAGATAAAAC
>CALGNN010000170.1 GCA_937961455.1 uncultured Saprospiraceae bacterium | reverse complement strand
ATATAGAAAGGAGCTTACAGACTTTAATGAAGTAATTGAGGGCGTTAAAATTAAATTAGACAATCAAATAAAGAAGACCCATAGCGTTATTCAAACTGATCCATTACCTAGCATTGAAATCGTCAAGACTCAAATAGCATTAATATTTCAAAACTTAATTTCTAATTCCATTAAATACCGCAGAAAAGGTGTAGCTCCTCAAATCCATATTGGGTATACTGAAACGAATACATTTCACCAATTTGTTGTGTCCGATAATGGCATCGGAATTAAAGCAGAAAATCTGGATAAGATATTTGAAAATTTTGGAAAAATAAACAACAGTCAATCTGGAGTGGGTTTAGGTCTAGCTATCGTAAAAAATATCGTCGAACTCAACCAAGGTAAAATCTGGGCAACATCAAATGAAGGTCAAGGAGCAAAGATTTATTTCACCATTGCTAAATGCTAAACTCGCCTAGAAATCTCGATAGACCGAACTTAAATATTGATTCGCTTCTTTCTCTCTAAAGGTTTGTGTTGCGCTATTCCAGTGTAAGGTTTTATTAGGAAATCTTCCTGCTATAACTCCTAAAAGAATGGTTTCCGTCAGTCTGGCTGCATATGAGAAAGGTGCGGTGCACTCCCCTTTCCCCAAGCATGCATCAACAAACTGGTGATAATGCCATTTCCCTTCCTCATTGTAATCTCGGATGACCTCACCCAATTCAGGAAACTGTGCCACATCAAATTCTTTATACGCACCATCCACGATCAATCTAGGCAGTTGCATAAAATGCGGGAGCAAAAGGGTACCCTTCTCTCCAATAAAAACAGCTCCTTGATCTGGAAGTGTGTCACCATTCGGCAATCGAAAATCTTTATGTGTTTTTGGAGCGCCTTCTCCATCGTACCATACCCACTTAAATTTATCAGTTGTGTATTTTGTTCCAGGGAATTTATAGGTGACAATGTTGTGCTCAGGAAATCCAAAACCATTGGGCTTCCTACACTTATTTTTGATGGTTTTTGGTATATCTAATTCTAAAGCATTGTATGGTGTGTCAAAAATATGAACGCCCATATCGCCCAAGGTACCACATCCATAGTCTAACAACTTCCTCCAATTTCCAGGGTGGTACACACCTTCTTTATAGGGCCTCATCGGAGAAGTACCTAACCATAAGTTCCAGTCTAATGTGGATGGCACTTCATCTTCACCAACTGGTGCTGGTCCATCATAGCCCCAGTTTTTTGGAGACCAAGCTCTCACCCTTTTCACCTTACCGATGATTCCAGATCGAATCAACATGGTGGCCAATTTATAATCATAAAAGGAATGTACTTGAATCCCCATTTGAGTTACCAAGTTTTTTTCTTCCGCCATTTTTCTCATGGCTCTTGCTTCAGACACATGATGCGTCAAGGGTTTCTGGCAATAGACTGCTTTCCCCATTTCCATCGCTTTCATGGATGCTGGCGCATGCGTATGATCCGGTGTAGATACAACCACAGCATCAATCTTATTTGCCATTTCTTTGAGCATCACTCTATAATCTTTATAGATTTTTGCCTTAGGAAACATTTCATGAGCCTTTTTCAGATTATTAGCATCAACATCACAAAGTGCCATTACACGCACAGACTTATGCGAACTCATAAATGTCAAATCTTCCATTCCCATTCCGCCCACGCCGATATGGGCCGTTCTCAATTTCTTTTTATTAATTTTTGCCAAATCAGAAAGTGGTAAAAGAGATATGGATGATACGGCTATTCCTGTATTTTTTATGAAGCTTCTTCTTTTAATCTTATTCATAGTTCGTTATGCTTGAAACAAAATTTAAATTAGACAATATTCTATGAAAAAGGAAATAGCGAAATAGATCAATTTTTGATGATCTTTTGCATTTGTACTTCCGTCAAATTTAAATATTCCCTTTTTATTATATTTTATTCTGCTTGTTTTTTAATCACTTATGACTAAAGTTTTAAAGCGCCTTTCCTTTATTAATTTTAATAGTAGTGTTCTTTTGTCGTGATGCAGATGATAGTGTTCTTTTGCCTTGATGCAAAAGAACCAAAAAATCAAGACTGTATTCATTTCTTTACGCTTTTTATTGAAAAAAATCTGGATATAAATAAGATAGCCTAACACCTACGTAAATTTAATACTGTCCTTGTAAAAGTGAAGAGATGCAACTTAAGATTTTTGTTGCTGGCTATTGGATTTATATCTGTTCAGATTTTTTTCAACAAAAAACTAAAATGAATAAGGTCGGCCCCTTTTTTAACTACGCTCTTTTTATAATCAGTTTTGATTCCCCAATGTGAGTCTGCACAAAAAATAATCTTTCCTAATTGTCAATTGTATTTAATTACTTTATACAAAGTGTTGAATGTTAAAGCGCCCAATTTGATTGTATCTTGTTTGAATAACGAATGTAATTTAGAAGAAATACATTCGCTTAGTTTTTCAGTTTTAAAAACTTGATAAAAAAGCCTGTAATAATCTTTATTGGATAATAACAAATGGCTGCATTCTACAAGAGAAAGCGCTATGAATATTTCATTACTTACTTCAGCTTCTTTTACAATTGCTTGTCTATCCAATCCTGAAAAATTTTCTTGGTGATTGTATGCGGATTGCTGAGTTGGATCGTCTCAATTAATAAGTTTCGCTATCAATTCATCGAGCAATATTTCAAAGTCATAAACCAGCACTATTGATTGGTTCTTGCTTACTCTGATCAGCTCATTGACAAGCAGCTGAGATTTTGCATAATAAAGTGAGCCTGCAAAAGTGGTGACATCAAAATAATCGTCTTCAAAATCTATCGTGCTTTTATTGTATAACTGGTAAGTCACCTGATCATGGTCAAGGCTCTTCTTCATCATAAATGCACTGGGCTCTATCCCATAAACTTTAGAACAATATTTTGCTAGCGCTATGGAGGAATGACCTGTACCGGAACCTATATCTAATCCCATTTCAAATAGGGAAATGGGTTCAAGGAATTCAGCTAAAATGCCTTCATGTAGCGCAGGACGATAAGCGGCATAATGGTACGCAGTAATTTTATCGTAGTCTAAGATCATGCAATGCAGCTCATCTTACCTCCTCGAGTGCAGTAATATTTTGAACTCCCAGGGTTTAAGCTCCAAGGGTTGATTATTGCTCAACTCCAATTTCGTATTATTGAGAAAATCTTTATAGGATCCGTGTAAGTTTTTAAACTGCTTTACCTTATTAGAAATATTCCCAACGAAAGAAATGGAAGATCTACCTTTAGTCCTAGAGAATGCAATAAGGTCTTCTCCCCCATTTAGGCTCGAATAACTTGCTGCATCTTTACCTCCATTTAAGGCATTTGATGCAATCTTTAATTGACCCAGTTTTCTCAATAGCTCAAAATAGGCTCCTTTTGTTTTTGGAATTTGATCTTTTTCAAAAAACTTCAATCTATGATCCAAGTCATATTCTTGGCCACTGTAAATGAGTGGCATTCCAGGCATGACATAAGTCAAGGCAGTAAATAGTTCTTTACTATTTGGCATTCTTTCACTTAATGTGCCACCCCAAGAATTTTCATCATGGTTGGTAACAAAATTCATATTGAAATCTTCCGGTTGCAAAAGCGACTTTTGCTTCTCTATGTATTTTTCAAAATCCACTCCGTTGGCTTCTCCTTTTGCCATTTTATTTAAAAGATGATGTCCTTCCCATGCATAGCCCATATCATATCCAACACGAAACAACTCATGCTTTTCTGCCTCAGCAAGCATGAAAAGCGGCTTTTCCTTTCTCAGCTCTGCTAATGCTTTTTCGAAAAAATCGACAGGCACATTATGTGCGACATCTACTCTAAACCCATCAACATCTGCCTCTGTCACCCAGTACTTCATATCGGCAATCATCTCAGCGCGCATATCCTGATTATCATAATTGAGATCAGCAACATCCGTCCAGCCCCAAGACTTTCCTGTGCCTGGATCTATGGGATCGATGATGTTTCCATCCTTATCTTGGGTATACCAATCAGGATGTGCGGTAATCCATGGGTGATCCCAGCCCGTATGATTTGGCACCCAATCAATGATGAGATAAATCCCATTCTCATGAGCGACTTGAACCATATTTTTAAAATCATCCAAAGTTCCAAACTCTGGATTGATGGCCTTATAGTCAGATACTGAATAGTAGCTTCCCAGATATTTTTCTCTTTCTTTTTCATCAGCTATTTCAGAAGTAAAAACTTCACCTGTTGCCTTCCGCTTTATTTTAGAAATGGGATTGATGGGCATGACCCAAATAATCTTAACACCCAGTTCTTTCAAAACAGGGATGTCCTTGGTAAATGCATTAAAGCTTCCTTCCGGAGAATATTGTCGAATGTTGGCTTCATAGATAACTGCCTTCTCCATCATGGCATCAGAAACTGGAGCAATGCTTATGACTGGTTTGTTATCAATCTGTTTAACCACTTCTTGCTTGCAAGAAACCAAAATCAGCACTAAAGCAATCAGCTTAAATAAGTTTTTCATCGTATTATTTTATGATATATTTTCAAGTATAATAATAAATATACTACTTGAAGTTTTCAGCAAATTTTTAAATTCTTCTTGGTTTTGGAAAAACATTGAGCCGAATAAAATGATTGACTATCAGCTCAGATGGATTAGCAACTATTCGTTCTTGGGTCTTATGAATTTTGGATTCCAAGCGATGAGTGCTAATAAAATCGCCATAAAAACTGCACC
>CALGNN010000169.1 GCA_937961455.1 uncultured Saprospiraceae bacterium | reverse complement strand
TTAAGGAAAACTTTAATCCTCCACATGATTACAGATATCCTTTTTTAAAAGCTAAATAAATAAAAAGTATAACATAAGTCATTTTAAATTTTCCCAACCAACCATTGGAAAATTAATCCGTCTATATATATGATTTAACTGATTAATGCAGTTTAATATATTAAGACCTAATAAATGAATCAAACCAAATTTTATCTGTGTGTAGCATTCATGCTATGCACTAGCCTAGTTTTTAGTCAAAAGTTTACCATCAGCGGATATATTGAAGATGCAAGTTCTAAGGAGAAACTCATTGCTGCCAATGTATTTGATGCAAAGAGTGGAAAAGGCGCGGTTACAAATACATACGGCTTTTATAGCTTGACCATAGACGCAGATAGTGTTTATTTGTCTGGCTCTTATATAGGATATAATGCAGTTGAGCATCGTTTTTTATTAAAAAGTGATACCACCATCAATTTCCTTCTATCAGATGATATCGCCTTAGCAACAGTAGAAGTTACTGCAGAGCGTGGTAATAAGATCGAAGAGAAAACACAAATGAGTCAGATGGAAGTGCCAGTAGAGCAGATTAAGAAGTTGCCATCTCTCTTGGGAGAAGTGGATGTATTTAAAGTTCTTCAACTTTTGCCGGGTGTTCAATCTGGCGGAGAAGGAACCAGTGGTCTCTACGTAAGAGGAGGAAGCCCAGATCAAAATTTAGTCCTATTAGATGGAGTACCTGTTTATAATGTTTCTCATGTATTAGGAATCTTCTCTGTCTTTAATGCAGATGCTATTAAGAATGTCACCCTAACGAAAGGGGGCTTCCCAGCAAGATATGGAGGAAGACTTTCTAGTGTAATTGAGATCAATATGAAAGAGGGGAATATGGAGGAATTTGAAGGGGAAGGCTCTGTTGGAATTGTCTCTTCAAAATTGACTTTGCAAGGCCCGATTGCTAAAGGTAAAACTTCCTTTCTGGTTTCTGGTAGAAGGACATATGCAGATTTAGTCGCTGGTCCATTTATTAAAAAATTCCAAGACGACATAGATAAGTTTAAGCTAAACTTCTATGATTTAAATGCAAAAATCCAGCATAAGTTTAATGACAAACATAGACTCTTTTTAAGTGGATATAGCGGTCAAGATGTATTTAATATCCAATATACGGAAGAAGATGAAGTATACGGCGGAGGATTAGATTGGGACAACAAGATTGCTGCATTGAGATGGAATTGGCAATTAAACCCAAGATTATTCAGTAATACCACGCTCACCTATAGTAGATATACCTTTAATGTTGGATCGGAATATCAAGAAAAGTTTGGCGATATGCCTGAGACTTTTAGCAGTAAATATAAATCTGGAATTGAAGACTTTTCTGCTAAGATCGATTTTGATTTTATTCCTACTCCTGATCACTACATTAGATTCGGTGCAAGCGCTACACACCATACGTACAGTCCTGGTGCCTTAGCTTTAAAAATCGAAGTTGCAGGTGCTAATCTTGATACATTGATTGGCTCTGCTGATGAGACTGCCATAGAGTATGACCTGTATGTCGAAGATGATTTTTCAATTGGTCCTTTAAAAGCTAATGTAGGATTGCATGCTTCTGGCTTTGATGTAAATGATAAATTATATACTTCTTTACAACCTAGAGTGGGTCTGAATTTGCTTTTACCTAGAGATGTAGCCTTGAAGGCTTCATATGCCAGTATGGTTCAATACATTAATTTATTGACGAGTGAAGCCTTAGCGCTTCCAGCAGATTTATGGGTGCCAAGTACGGATCGTATCGAACCTCAGCGTTCTTGGCAAGTTGCACTAGGAGCGGCCAAAACGATTAATGATGAATACGAAGTTAGTTTAGAAGGCTTTTATAAAGAAATGAAAAATGTGGTCTCCTATAAAGAAGGGGCAAGCTTCTTATCAGGATTTAATGATGATTGGCAAGACAAAGTAACACAGGGTGATGGGCAAGCTTATGGTTTAGAGTTTTTCTTACAAAAAAAGAAAGGTAAGACGACAGGTTGGATCGGTTATACTTTGTCTTACAATTGGAGGCAATTTGATGAGATCAATGGAGGCAGGAGATATCCTTTTAGATATGATAGAAGACACGATGCAAGTTTGACAGTATCACACCAATTTACAGATCGAATTTCAGCTTCTTTAGCTTGGGTGTATGGCACAGGTAATGCTTTCACTTTACCACGTTACCGATATCCAGTTACTCCACAAGAAACGTATACCTGGGGAGGAACCACTTATGTTTTTCCCGGACAAGAGGTGACCGTAACGGGGGAGAAAAATTCCTTTAGAATGTCAAACTATCATCGATTGGATGTTAGTGTAGATTTTACTAAGAAAAAGAAGCGCTTCGAGAGAAAATGGACCATTGGTGCATACAACGCTTACAATCACGTGAATCCATATTTTGTACTTGCTACGAATGATGCCCAATATAACGATCAAGGGGAGTTCATTGGATCAGAGCGCGTTGTCAAAGAGTTTGGAATTCTTCCAATTATTCCTGCAGTTTCTTACAGTTTTAAATTTTAAATGAAGATGAAAAATCTAATATATATTCTTTTACCACTTTTTATATTTAGCTCTTGTGATGAAGATTTTTTCACAACTGTGATTCAAGTGGATGCTGAAAAGCACGAATCCTTAGTAACATTAAATGGTCACTTTACGGATCTTAATAATTCCTATCAAGTTTTAGTTTCTAACAGTTTAGGAATTATCGATACGGCTAATTATACCTTCTTCGAAGATGCCACTGTGGGCTTATTTGAAGGCAATAATCTCATTGCTGATTTTGGTTTTAATCCTGAATCTAAATTATATGAATTTCAAGATGCAGCGTCTTTGCCTTTGATGTCAGGGACTGATTATACGCTCAAAGTGGATGTGCCTGAATATCCTTCTGTAGAGGTTACTCAAAAAATGCCATCTGAGGTAGAAATATCCTCAGCTGAAATCGACTTAGGTGGAGGCGTTGATCAATATGGAGAACAGTCTGATGTATTGACCATAACCTTTGAAGATAATGGTGCTACAGAAGATTATTATGAGTTGGAAGTTGAAGTTGAAAATTCATATGTAGATATGTATGTAGATCCAGATACAGGAGAAATTATAAATGATACTGTAGTAAATATCTTTTCAACTTATTTAGAACCCGATGGTTTGACAGGCGAAAGAGGCTACAGAGGGACCGTGCTATTCAACGATAAGGTATTTAATGGTAAAGAATTTAGTTTGAGGGCCTTAGGCTACCTTTCTTATATAATCGATGGGCAAGAACCTGTGAAAATTACTGCGAAATTATCAAGCATTACTGCTGATAGATATTTTTATCAAGTAAGTTATGGCAAGTTTAATGAAGCTGATGGCAACCCCTTTGCTGAACCAGTAATCATCCATGAAAATGTTACAAACGGACATGGAGTGTTTACACTTGGTAAGCAAAGTACTTTTGAAATTGAACTTTAAACGAACGAAGTGCGAAGCAGTGGCGACCCACAGGTCGACAAGAGAGCGAATCGCGACCGCGATAGTAAACTTAGGCTAAAAGGCTAAAAGGCTAAAAGGTAAAAGGTTAAAGGCTAAAAGGTAAAAGGTAAAGGGTTAAGGGCAAAAGGTAAAAGGTAAAGGGTTAAGGGCAAAAGGTTAAGGGCTAAAAAGCTAAATGGCTAAAATGCTAAAAAGCTAAAACCAAAAATCCCCAATAAGCTACTAATCCTCCTATAGTTGCCTAAAAACTCGATAATTTCAATAGCGCAATCATTGATATGCTATCCGTAATTCTTCCATCCATGACCATTTCTATAGCTTCTTTGAGAGGAAGTTTTTTGATTATTAAATCTTCGGTTTCCTCTGGTTCGGACTCCGTGAAAGTCAAACCTTTTGCAACATAAATAAACCCAAGCTCATCAGTTACAGAATTCGACGTATGCACCTTTGTGAGCAAACTCCAGTCTTCGGCAATAATACCCGTCTCTTCTAAAAGTTCTCGTTTAGCAGAGGCCAAAGCTTCGGTGCCAATAGGAGCACCTCCTTCAGGAATTTCCCAGCTGTATTCATTAAGTGTATATCGGTATTGTCCGACCAACCAAGTATTTTGATCATCGTCAAGAGGTACGATTCCAACTGCAACATTCTTGAATGCTACCTTACCGTAAATGCCTTCTCCACCACCAGGATTAATCACTTCATTGTGTAAGACTGAAATCCAAGGGTTCTCGTAAACCTTTTCTGACTTTTTAGTTTTCCAAGGATTTTTTTCCATGAGAAGTAAGTTAAAAGCTATCTAGAAAATACACCAATTAAATTTGAAAACATTTGACTGATGCTAAATTCATTAATAAATTGTGTTAATAAATTTGGAGCATCAGGATTAAAGAATGCAAGAACTAAACAAAATAAGAATCCGAAAAGTGCTCCATAAAAATGGGCATCGTGACCGATATTATCGTTCTTATTCTTGCTCGCCCATGATGAATAAATAAGATAACCTATTGCTCCCAGCATAAAAGGAATGGGGATGACAAAATATAAAAGCAAAACTCCATT
>CALGNN010000168.1 GCA_937961455.1 uncultured Saprospiraceae bacterium | reverse complement strand
AAAAGTAATAATCTGATTTCTTAAGTAGGGTAAATGGATTTATAAACGTATTCCTTATTCAGCTCCCATTAAATACCCTTTCATAATAAAATATATTGATTCTAGCGTCATCCGTGTTAGACAATAGCGGCTCTGGTGCTGCATGTTAGCACCAGAGCTTTTACCAGTTTATTCTTTGCAGCTATATTTAGAATGGAGTTCTTGGCTGAGGTTTATTTCTTCTTCCGATTATTTTTAATCTTGTCTCCCCTCTTTTGCGGCTTTTTATATTTCTTCTTCAGCTCTCTGCGGTATTTTCCTCCTAGGTTAACTTTTTTATTCTTATCCTTTTTTTCATGAAATGCTCCCCCACCTTCTCTCTTTTTCAAATTCCGGTTTGGGTTCTTATGTTTGCCAGGTCTTAAGCGTTCTTCCGGCAATAGTTCAGTCGATCGTTCTACCTGTTCTGGCACATCTAACTCCTCAATCTTTTTTTTCATTAAACCCTCAATGGCTTCTTTAGCACTTACTTCTTTTTCAGAATAAAATAAGATCGCATTACCCGCTTCTTCGGCTCTACCAGTTCTGCCAATTCGATGCATATAATTTTCAGGATAATTAGGCGTATCCATACAAATTACATGACTAATTTTATCTAAATCCAAGCCTCTTGCCATCACATCCGTGGTGATTAGGATTCTATTATTACCTGACTCAAAAGCTTCAATAGACTTGATTCGATAATTTTGAGATTTATTCGAATGGACAATGCCCATTTCATGGCCAAAACGTTCTTCTAATCTTGAAAAAACAATATCTGCCTGTTTTTTAGTAGCCGTAAATACTAATACTTTTTGATAGACATTTTTATGATCAATTAATTCGCTCAACAAATTAATCTTGGTGTAAAAATTTTCTACGTAATAGCAATACTGCTGAATGTTTTCTAATGGAGTTCCACTAATTGCAACAGAGATATTAACAGGAGCAATAAAAAATTGATCAATTAAGGCAGCTATTTCATCTGTCATAGTTGCAGAGAACATCATGTTTTGTCTCCGCTCCGGAATTAATTCAAAAATATTCGTTAGCTGAAAAATGAAACCTAAATCTAACATCACATCGACTTCATCAATGACCAATTTAGTAATGGATTTAAATTTCAGAACATTGGCCATAGCTAAATCATAGACTCTTCCAGGCGTACCCACTAAAATATCACAACCTTGGGCAACCGTTTGTCCTTGGGTATTGATATTGGTACCTCCATATACCCCAACGACTCTTATGCTCATATACTTTGCATAAGATGCTATTTGTTCTACTTGTTGTAATACCAATTCTCGTGTCGGAACTAAGATCAAAATCCTCGGTTGGATTTGTTTTGAAAACTTAAGCTCTCTTAATAATGGGAGCATGTAAGCAAAGGTCTTACCTGTTCCTGTTTGCGCAATTCCCAAAACATTTTTACCTGATAAGATAGGAGCAAAAGCCTTCTGCTGGATAGCAGTAGGTTTATCAAAACCCAAATCAGCAATTGCATAATGAAGTTGCTTAGATAAATTAAAATCTTGAAAGTCTGAATATTCTGTTGACATAAAAGCTTAGACAAAAGTACAACTCTTCATTAGAGGGCTGCAATAAATCAAATGAATTATTTATCAGCGTTTTTGATAGAATTTACTGAAGCAATTCTAATTCTTGAATAAAATCAAAATGTAAATCTTCATGAAGGCTTGCGACTGCCTTCTTAGCCATTCCTATCTGCCTAGTAAATAAATTTTTAAGGGCTGTACTTCGTTTATAATTTGGATAATTATTTTGTAGTGTTTTGCAGAAATAAATGAGTAAGGATGCTTCTGTTTCTTTCTTCTTAGAATAGCGTATGTACTTCTTTACCATGCGTAGGATTTTACGTACCCCTTTTTTGAAGTAGTAAAAATTCTTAGTATTAATTTCTTCAAATGCTGCATCTATCTCGCGCTCCACACTTCTGACATATCCTTCCTCATCTCCTGCTTCATAAAGAAGATAACTCAACAACTCCTTGTTTTCTTTTTTAAATTTCGAAAGTGTCAAGCATATCTCAACTAATTCCTTTGGTGATTTTGAGGACAGTTCAATCTTTAATTCTTTGACACTTGCAGCTTTCATTAGTATTTAAATTTTCATCATGAATTGAATCCAATCATTCAGTGCTCTAAAGCGGTATATTGCCATGCTTCTTTTTGGGATTCACATGCTTTTTATTTTCTAATAGTGCAAAGGACTTAATCAGTTTTCTTCTTATTTCTTTGGGCAATACCACTTCATCAATAAATCCTCTACTGGCTGCTCTATATGGGTTAGCAAATTTTTCTGCGTATTCCTTCTCTTTTTCCTTTAGGGTCTCTTCTGGATTTTCAGAAGCTCTTATTTCATTTTTAAATATAATTTCACTTGCGCCTTTCGCACCCATAACAGCAATCTCGGCAGTAGGAAATGCATAATTCATATCTGCACCTATGTGTTTGGAATTCATGACATCGTAAGCTCCTCCGTAAGCCTTTCTGGTAATAACTGAAATCCTAGGCACTGTCGCTTCACTGAAAGCGTATAATAATTTGGCTCCATTGGTAATGATGCCATTCCACTCTTGATCTGTTCCAGGCAAAAACCCAGGTACATCAACAAGAACCAAAAGCGGTACATTAAAGCAGTCGCAAGTACGCACAAATCTTGCAGCTTTTTTTGATGCATTGACATCTAGCACACCTGCTAAACTCATAGGTTGGTTCGCCACAATACCAATACTCCTTCCTCCTAGCCGAGCATACCCTATTAGAATATTATCTGCAAAATTTTCTTGTATTTCTAGAAAGCTATTAGGATCAATTATTTTATTGATCACGCTTCGCATATCATAAGGCTGATTGGCACTAGCAGGAATTAATTCTTCCAATCCATCTATATATTCTTCTCCCAATTCATATGGGACTTTATTGGGAAGTTCTTCACAATTTTGAGGAAGGTATGAGAGGAGGCGTTTTAATTTTTGAATACAATCATAGTCATTTGCCGCAGTCAAATGCGTGACACCAGACTTGGTAGAATGAGCACTTGCTCCTCCAAGGTCTTCACTACTTATCTCTTCGTTGGTTACTGTTTTGACAACATTAGGACCAGTGACAAACATATAACTCGTTTGCTCAACCATGATGGTGAAGTCCGTCATTGCTGGAGAATAGACTGCTCCACCAGCGCATGGGCCCATGATAGCTGACAATTGAGGAACGACACCTGATGCCATGACATTTCTGTAAAAAATATCAGCATACCCTCCCAGGGAATTTACACCTTCTTGTATTCTTGCTCCACCCGAATCATTCAATCCTATCAATGGCACACCAGCCTTTAATGACAACTCCATGATCTTCACAATCTTTTCTGCATGGGTCTCCGAAAGGGAACCACCAAATACCGTAAAGTCTTGAGCAAAAACATACACTAAGCGTCCCTCGATGGTGCCATAACCTGTTATTACTCCATCACCTTCGAAGATTTGCTTTTCCATTCCAAAATCCTTACTCCTATGTGTTACGAGAGCTCCAATCTCCTCAAACGAAGCTTCATCCATAAGAAAGGAAATTCGCTCTCTGGCTGTCAGTTTTCCCTTAGCATGTTGCTTTTTAATCCGTTCTTCCCCACCTCCTAATTTTGAAGCTTCGAGCTTAGCTAATAAAGTATTGATTTTTTCTTTCATGTATTTTAACCCTAAATGATTAAATATCTCTCTTGGTAAACCAAGCATCTTTTTCATGCTTGGGTACTTGTAATTTTCTTTTTTCTGATGCTAATATTTTATAAGAGAATAAAGCCGCGATTTCTGCCTCGCGATCTAGATCGACAGCCTTTTCATTATTGGTAAAATATTTTTTAACAAAATGAGTATCGAAGTTTCCTGATTTGAAGGCCTCGTGATTCATAACAAAACTCCCAAAAGGAAGGGTTGTTTTCACTCCTGAAATTTTGTAGGATTTAATCGCTTGGCTCATTTTTTTAATAGCATCTTCTCTATTATTTCCATATACAATCAATTTTGAAAGCATGGGATCATAATAGATAGGCACTTCCATTTTTTCTCTATAGCCATCATCTACTCTTACGAAAGCTTGCTGCGGAATTTGATATTTTTCCAGCACACCCACAGAAGGTAAAAAGTTATTTTCTGGATCTTCGGCGTAGACGCGAAGTTCAATGGCATGTCCATTTATTTTTAAATCCTCTTGTGTAAAGGATAATGCCTCACCTTGTGCTATTTTAATTTGTTCTTCTACCAAATCGATTCCTGTGATGAATTCAGTAACAGGATGTTCTACTTGCAATCGGGTATTCATTTCTAAAAAATAAAATTTCTTAGACTCATCCAATAAAAACTCTACTGTCCCAGCGCCAGTATAATTGCATGATTGCGCCACCTTAACAGCTGCCTTACCCATTGCCGCTCTTAGGGACTCATCAAGCACTACTGATGGGGCTTCTTCTATGACCTTTTGATGTCTTCTTTGAATGCTGCATTCACGTTCAAATAAATGAAGGGTATTGCCATGGGTATCAGCCAAAATTTGAATTTCAATATGTCTAGGTGCTTTCACATATTTTTCAATAAATACTGCACCATCACCAAATGAAGACTCAGCTTCACTTACCGCTCTTTGCATGGATGAAACGAGGTCATCAGCTTTTTCTACGACCCTCATGCCTTTTCCTCCTCCACCAGCAGATGCTTTAATTAAAATAGGATATCCAATTTCCGCTGCAATCTTTTTAGCCTCTTCGGGGTCTGTTATCGCTTGGTCTGTACCAGGCACCATGGGAATATCGTATTTCTTAACTGCTTCTTTTGCTTTTAACTTGCTCCCCATAGTTTGGATAGCTTCTATCCCCGGCCCAATAAAATTTATTTTTGCAGCGTGAAGTTTTTCGGCGAATGTGGCATTCTCGCTCAAAAAGCCATATCCTGGATGTATCGCATCCACAGATAAACTTTGGGCTACTTCAATAATAGCATCCATTTTCAAATAAGATTCGTCTGATGGTGCAGGCCCAATACACACTGCCTCATCTGCATAAATTACAAAGGGTGCATTTCGATCTACTTCTGAATAAATGGCAACAGACTTGAGTCCCATTTTACGGATGGTTTTCATCACTCTTAGAGCAATCTCTCCGCGGTTAGCAACAAGGATTTTATTCATTTTAGTTGGACTAGTTTTTCGGACTTCTCTACTTTGTCTTCTTTTGAAATAAAAATTTCTGCAATCTCAGCGTCAGCAGGAGCATTTATAATATTCTCCATTTTCATTGCTTCTAATATTAATATGGGATCTCCTTCTTTGACTTGATCTCCTACTTTCACTAGCACATCAACCACTAAGCCTGGCATAGGTGCTAAAATCTCATCCACTTTCTTTTTAGCTTCAAGATCAAAACCCAAAGCTTTAATTAATTCCATCCGCTCATCTTGAATATTGATTTGAATGGGATGGCCATTAATACTAAGCTTGATACTGTGATCGTCAAGATCAATTGCATCAATTTTAATTATGTAAGATTGTTTTTGATCTATTATGTGATAGCTTTCTGTATCAATTTGTATTACATCTAATTCATGGGCCATATTCTTTTCAAAAGAATACAGATGATCATCAATCAGTGCCTTAAATAAACCTGAATTCATAGTGGAAAACTACGAAAATCTGCATAAAGTCTATGTGACTATCCTCAGAGTTTACGTCATTATAGCAAGAAATTTATTTAAAATAGTAACTGAAACTTACTACTAACTTATTACTATGAAAAAAGTACTGTGTTTCCTAACATTATTAGGAACCCTGCTGCCAATCACACTTTTTTCACAAATTTCATTGCAGAATTGGAGCAATGAGTATCATATTGTCTTTGAAGATTTCAAAGCAGAGGCTCCAAATATGATAAATGATGGAAATCAGATGTTTCATCTTCACTTGGTTTTTGACGTTAGTCAAATCACTACCAATCCAATTGTTAGATTGTATTTTGATAAAGACAAATCTTGGATAGAGCATGGAGATCAAACTGATGCCTTAATAGAAATCAGCAACATGCAATTTGACCTGGCTGAATTATATTTGAGACGTATTAAAGACTTATTGAGAAATTCCAAAAGTGTTTTACAAATTGATAAAGAGAACATTATCAGCAAAGAACTAAGATCCTTTTACGATGATAAGGTAAGAATGGTAAGTGATATAATCATTTCCAATTTTGACCATTCCATCATTCATCAATATCAAAATTGGCTTAAAAAAGAATTAAGTTCTAATCTAAGACCATAGACTTTTTCAAGTTTTAGCTAATTCGATTTCTAGACCATCAATGTTTTTTGCTAATTGTATTTGGCAACACAATCTGCTATTGTTTTCCACAAAGAATGCCTGATCCAACATATCTTCTTCATCATGTGAAGGACTATTCAATTCGTGATCAGATTTAATATATACATGACATGAAGCACAAAGTGCCATCCCTCCACAAGTTCCTTCTATCGGAAGATCAGAAGCTTTACACAGTTCCATCACATTCAGATTCATATCTGTAGGTCCTGTTAAAGAATGCTTTGCTCCTTCTCGATCTATTACAGTTATTTTTATTTCATTTGAATCAATCATGAATTATAGGTGATTTCAATAGACCAATGTTTTAGATGGTTAAATGGTTCAAAATTCAGGTAAATTTATGGAATCAGCTTCATGCGCTCTGCACGATGAAGCTGGCCTCCACTGCCAATTATCCAAGCTTCGAAAATTACTTCTTTAGTATCAGTATTTATCTCAATAATCTTTGCTCCTGTAGTACCGTCCTCATGTTGCACAGATGCTCCTGGAGCAAATAAAATATTATTTGATTTTTCTAAAATATCTACGTCTGATAAAAAGGATGAATAGCATGCTTGACCACGTTCTTTACCATATTGCCAAATTTGTTGAACCGTTTTTTCTTGTCCATTAATTTTATATCCTACTGCTCTACTATAGAGTGTTGAATTACCAAAATTTCTATTCGGCCCTCCATTATCAAAAAGATATAGGCTTCCGTCAGAATGAAGTACCGGGGCATGCTGGTACCAGGACCATTCAAAGTCTGGATGATTTTCCTGACCTTGCAGTATCGCCTCATCAGTTATTTTCATTCCATTCGCATCTAAAGGTTGTAAAAGAAAATCGTTTAGATCTTGTCCACTTCTATTATCAGACCATCCCTCATGTGCTGCTAGTACCCATTGAAGTTCATTCGTTTCAGATAGTTTTGCTACACCCTGTGTACGACAACTAACGATAATTCCATTATCACTTGGATCAAATATCACTGCATTCGTGTGGGCCCAATCAACTGGATTGTTATTAAGATTATTTATAAGGCTTATCCTATTTTCATCTAAGGATTCTTTCAAGTCCCATATATTGACAATGTCCCCTGAATTCCGATCCAACTCTAAGATGATATCTTCTATAGTGCTATTACCATTAATGTGAAATGAATTGAAATCTGTAACTGTGACTAAAAAATTTCCATTGGGCTTCTCTTCTACATTATGATGAAAATCATATCCTTTAAGATCCCAGCTGTTTATAATGTTACCAATAAAATCAATTTCATAAATGGCATCTGTCGTCCAATCCCCAAAGTATAAATTTCCATTTTTTAATTGCTCCATCCCAACGTCATAAGCTAAGTTATTGAGGATTGGATGTGCGCTAAAATCTAAGAGCCATCTAACTGAACCTTCTGCATCGATCATGTATGGAATGTTAGGTGCGTTGTGATTCCTTGAACTCACAAGTGTAAAGCCTTCTTCCATTTGCGCTTTATTAGCAATTCTTATTTTTCTTTCTGAAATATCAATATTAAGATCATCTGTCTGAATGCTAATCGTATCAGAAAATAGAATTGATGCATTTGCATCTAAAATTTGTAATTCGACCTGGTTCGTACTTGATGGGTAAAGTCCTAGGATTTGAAGATTTTGATCCTTGCCTGGTTCGTCATATAAATATTGAAAGGGACTTGGTCCTAATACTTTATACCCTAAGCGTACAGGACGAAGTGTTTTTACATTGAGTTTTGCAGCGAGTGGATTCCATGATTCTGGATTTTCTAAGATCTGGATATCAGCTTTACCTAAATAATTATACAATCGAGTCTGAGGTGTATTTTTGAAATAAATTTCAAGATTCCATGCTTCTTCATTTATACTAACTAAGTCGATACAGTCTTTATGTAATGATATGGTGGAGCCATCAAAAAAATGGAAATGGTAGATATCTTGATTGTCCAATTCAAAGGAACTGATATCTATGGCTGCATCATGTTTTTGATCGAAGTCCTGAATAAATTTGTCTAGGCTTTGGCAAGTTATTACAGGCTCTTGTGGTGTTTTATCACAAGAAGGTAAAAACAAAGTGATGGATAGAAAAATAGCTAAATAAGGTAGGTATTGATTTTTCAAGCGATCTTATTGCAATGCATAATCTTATTTCCAAACACAAATTAATGAAACCCTACTTTATTATGGTCACATCACCTCGATATTCTTCAATTAGACCATCAAAAGTCTCAATCTTTGCATAGTAAACAAAAACATCCGGACTAAGATTTTGTCCTCTAAAACTACCATCCCAACCCATATTAGGATCATTTGGAACGAATTCAGTTCGTTCATATACCTTTGCACCCCATCGGTTGTATACACTAAATTCGAGCACTTGTAAAACAGTCTCATCAGAATACACCGTGAAATAATCATTAATTCCGTCATTGTTAGGACTGAACACGTTTGGTATATAAACATTGATTTCTCTAAAGATGTCCAAACTTATAAAGGCCTCATCCATACATCCATTAATATCTGTAACTAATACGGTATAGGTAGTTGGCACTGTAGGATTTGCTATCGGATTAGCACAATCATCACAACTCAAGCCTTCTGAGGGTGTCCAAATAATATCTGCAATTTCACTAATTGGAATATCAGTTGTCAATTGTAACTCATTGCCTTCGCCTAAAAATATGGTAGGATCGCCGATGATACTAGCTCCTATATCAACCGCTGCTTCGATGGTGATGGTCGTACTATTTTCACAACCGCTACTATCTTCTACATAGATCGTATGCGTTCCTGGTGCAAGGTTTACAAATATTGGATTAGTACTCAAGGGGCCACCATCTACTGAAAAACTAAAAGGTGGATTATCTCCTTGTAAATTAGAAAAATCAATTACACCATCTTCAGCTTCAAAACAACTTTCATCCTCTACGATAAGATTATCAAAAAGAATGCTTCCATTATTTTCTAAAACCTCAACAGAGTCTATTGCACTGCATCCGTTGCTACTATCAGTTACTTCTAAATAATATACTCCTGCGCCTGTAACAACAGTGATCAAACTATTAGGACTTGAAATCAGTTGATTTTGTCCTGTGCTAGTCCATTCATAAGTATAAATTGCACCAGTACTCGAACCTAAGCCATTCAACTCTGTCATAAGTTGATCGCAATCAAGTAATATATTTGATCCTGCTTCTGCAAGTGGAACATCCTGCGTTTGGAATACTTCAACTGAGTCTAAGGTGGTACATCCATTACTAATATCAGTTGATAAAAGATAATACCATCCTGCCATATCGACATCCAATGTCAATCCAGTTTCTCCTGCAATGATATCTTGTGCTCCATTCAACCACTGTAAATCAATGGTGGCGTTGATAGCAGAAGCTGAAGCGTCAATAATCACATTTGTATTAACGCAGCTGATAGAATCAGGCTCTGCAATTTCTACGAAAGGAGCTTCAAAATCCTCACTAACAAAAACACTATCTAACTTAATACAAGTTGATGAAAAGCTAACCTCAAAATAATACATACCAGTTGCTGATATTTGCACGAGGCTATCCGTTGATGAAACTCCTGGCCCTGTCCAGCTGTAACTACCCACTTCTGAACTTGTACCAACTAAAGTTAAAGTTGGATTCGTACAATTCAAGCTTATTGCTGGACCAGCATCAATTACTTGATCACAAATTTCATTGGAACAATGATCTAAAACACCAGTAAAATGCACCAGTGTACAAGTTGCTCCTCCCACTGATTGGATATTTAAATCATGTATTTGACCATCAGCAGGCAAGGTAAAGTTGGCACCTGTATTGATATTAAAATTCGTAATTAAAGATCCCGTATTATCCAAAATTTCGAAATCCGTTGACGTTGGGCTATTGGTTACATTTATATCTAAGGTGATTTCATAAAAATCATCTAGTGGATCTGATGGTGTACCATTGTCATTGCAGACCTCAGTATAAGTAACTAAATCGACTATACAATCCGTTGAACAATTCGTCAATGGACCAATGGTCTGACTGTAGTTACAATCAACATCGGTTAAATCTTGTATAAGGACATCTATGCTAGATCCATCAGCGGGTAGATTGATGAGATGTAAATTATCATAGGTAAATGTTCCTTGAGAAACATTGGTGAAAAACAACTCAAAACTTCCGGATACATTAGCTCCTGAAGCCGTAACATTTAGCATCAACTCATATGAATCATCACTAGGGTCAGATAAAGTTCCGCCATTATCACAATCATAGCTAAAGACTGTGATACCCATAATGCAATCACTGCTACAAGGATTTAAAGGACCTATAAATTCTACTGCTTCACAAAGAGGATCATCTAAATCTGCAAAAGTGACTGAGCTGCTAGAACCATCTGCTGGTATTGGACTTAAAACCCAAGTATCTCCATATAATTCTGTTCCTATAGATACTCCTCCAAGAAAAACTTCATAGCCTCCTGATGCACCGGGATTGCTCGCATCTACTGTTATAACTATTTCATAAAAGTCATCCGTTTCATCAGCAGGTGTTCCTCCATCATTACAGCTAATATCAAATTGATCAACACTAATTCCGCAGCTCGTAGAACAAGGAATTAAGGGTCCAATATTTTGTGATATAAAGCAACTTGCATCGTCTGTATCTTCAAAACTAATCGTAGGACTATTTCCATCTGCTGCGACATCAAAAGTTCCAACAGTTCCATATACACCGTCTCCAACATCGACCCCTCCAACGAGAATATCAAAGCTATTACTGGCTCCTTGATTACTGCCCATGATATCGTAAGTGATGGTATAAAAATCATCGCCAGGATTATCGGGTGTTCCGTTATCGTTACAATCAAACATTAAGCTTGTAATGGATAACTCACAATCATTTGAACAAGGGCTTAAATCTAAATTTTCATTAAGGACACAATTCGCATCATCTGCATCTACAATACTTAAAAGAACGCTTGATCCACCAGCATTTGCCTGAAATGAAACCAAGTTATCATAAGTGAAAATTCCAATGGATACTCCAGCTAAGAAAACCTCAAATTCATTTGAAGCTGAGCCATTTGTAGCACTGATGGTAAAGCTAATATCATAGCTATCATCTGTAGCGACTGTCCCAGTGCCATTGTTATCACAATCAACAGTCAATCCAGCCATACTCAAAGAACATGCATTAGAGCAAGGATCTAATGCTGTCAAATTGAATTCATCAAAGCATAATGCATCATCAGCATCTTGGATAGTAAACAAAGGTGTTGTACCATCAGCAGGGATCATTATACTTGAGGCAGATCCATATGTATAGGTTCCCTCCAATACGCCATTGATTAAAACATTGTAAGTATTAGAAGCACTTCCGTTTACAGCATCCGCTTGGAAATTGATCGTATAAAAATCATCTGTTGCATCATTAGGAGTACCTGCATCTGAACATATTTGCTCAAAGTTTGTCAAAGAAATGCTACAAGCATTTGAGCAAGGAGAAAGATCTAATGTTTCAGAATTAAAGCAAGCAGCATCATCAACATCCGCGACTGAAAGTATGATATTATTCCCTATAGCATCTGCCTGGAACATTATGACTTCACCATACATAAAGGTATTGATTACATCTCCATCTAGGAAAACAGTCACCAAATTTGATGCACTTCCATTCGTTGCACTCACATCAAATGAAATATCATAAAAGTCATCTGTTGAGTCATCTGGAGTACCATTATCATTACATGTATAAACAAGATTATTAATCTCATTACTACAATCCGTAGAGCAAGGAATCAACTCTGAAGTCGTTACCTCAACAAAACAATTGGCATCATCTACATCTTCAAATCTGATTATATGATTAAGACCATCTGCAGGAATTTGGATGGTAGAAGCTACGCCATAAGAATATGGATTACCTAGATCAAGAGTTCCATCAACAAATACATTCATGTTTCCTGAGGCACTTCCATTTAATGCAGAAACTAAGAAACTGATATTATAAAAATCATCTGTTGCATCATCTCCTGTTCCATTGTCTAAACACGCTTCTTGGAATTGTTCTAAAGTCAATTCACAATCATCTGAACAAGGAATCAGTTGGATGGTCTCTGTTTCATTACAAGCTGCATCATCAAAATCTGAAACCAATAATATGATATCTGGTCCTAAAGCAGGCACCGTTATTTCTATTAAAGTATTATAGGCAAATACTCCAGCATTATTACCATCAACAAAAACATTTACCAAATTTGATCCACCTCCATTTGTAGGGTTCACTTCAAAACTTATATCATAAGTATCATCCGAAGGGTCAGAACCTGTACCTCCATCATTACAAGTAAGACTAAGATTTTCAATTTCAAGATTACAGGATGTAGAACAAGGGTTTAGTACTGAAGTAAATATATTTAAGAAGCAATTGGCATCATCGCTATCTTCTATTAGTATTGTATGTGAAATTCCATCTGCTGGAATCGTTACTGAGCCATTTGCACCATAACTTATTGTCTGATCAAGAACACCATCAATATATACATTGTAAGTATTTGAAGCTCCAATGTTGGTTCCTGTGATTACGAAATTAATGACATAAAAATCATCATTACTATCAGAACCTGTTCCATTATCATTACATATTTCTTCATATTGCCCTAATGCCAAAATACAAGCATCCGAACAAGGGCTTAAGTCTAAAGGTTCTGAGTAAAAACAATTTACGTCATCAAAATCTACAAGATTTAAAATCGTATTTGGACCTATTGCATCAACTACAAAACTCACATTTGTACCATATGAAAAGGTCCCTTGACTTTGCCCTCCAACTTCTACCGAAAATAAGCCTGAAGTACTGCCATTAATTGCTGTTGCATCAAAGGTAATGGTATAGGTATCATCCGTTGCATCTGAATCTGTCCCTCCATCATCACAAGTATAGACTAAGTTATTGATGCTAATACTGCAATCAGATGAGCATGAATTTAAAACACCTAAAGGAATCGTGGTAGAACAAGAAGTCTGGTCATTATCTTCTATGCTTAAAGTTTCATCTTGTCCATTTGCATTTATTTGAATGCATTCATTTGAGCCATAATTAAAGCTACCAAGGTTTGCACCTGATCCATCAAAAACCGTATAACTATTTGATCCACCAGCATTAGTAGCATTGATGGTAAAGCATACTTCGTAAAAATCGTCATTAGGGTCTAGGCCCGTTCCATTATCATCACAATCTATGGTCAGTGCGTCAATCGTAAATTCAATTCCTGGCTCAATGGTAAACGTTTCATCAACCACACATCCATTATCATCCATTAAATAATACGTATGGTTTCCTGCGCCTATAGGACCAAAATCGTTAACTGGTGAAAAATTAATATTGTCTTCACTAAATAAATAATTACCTGCTCCTCCATTGCCTGCAAGGCTAATCATGCCATCATTTGCACCTAGGCAAGATTCATGATCTAATGTTGCTGTAAGCTCTGGCAGTTCATTAACTATTAAAGTTATTTCTGCTATCGCTTTGCAATTATTTATTTCTGTAACACTAACATAAATGACTTGTGTATTCGCTGTTGTATTCGTATAACTTGAACCAATAGCATTGGTATTATTTTCTGCATCTAGTTGTGTTTCAAAGTAGGCGTATGATAAGCCGGGTCCGCCATTTATATCTCCTTCGATTTGTGTTAAATCAAATAGCGCAAATCCATCATCATTGTCATCGCACACATCATAGCTTACTGCATTTGCAGTT
Organism: uncultured Saprospiraceae bacterium; assembly: GCA_937961455.1. GTDB lineage: Bacteria > Bacteroidota > Bacteroidia > Chitinophagales > Saprospiraceae > CALGNN01. The sequence continues at coordinate 2,584 of CALGNN010000168.1, read as the reverse complement.
GGCAAATCTAAGATGGTAAAAGTCACAGGCGTTCTTGTTGCACTCACGCAAGTTGGAATTGCAATATCTTGAGCTTCTACATAATAGGTATAGACGCCAACGGCTGATTCTGTTGGAGTATAATTTGTCGTCATTGCTCCTCCCGCTAAGATATTCCCACCTGAAGCAGCATCAAACCAATTGGCTGTATTGGAAGCATCGACAGAAACCATCAGAGTTGGATTGTTCTCTCCAAAACAAATTTCATTAACAGGGCTATTGTCTATTGGAGGGTTGACTGTTGGGCAAGAACAATTAGGTGGATTGATTGTAACTTCATCAGCACAACCTGTGGCAGAATTTGAAAAAGAAATTGTAACAGAATTTGCAATGTCTATCCCAGATATTTCATAGTCACCTCCGCCATTATTTAATAAGAGTCCTCCGCCTGTATTATTTACACTATTTGCTGTGGTATTAAATATGATATGATACTCAATCAAGCCATCACACATTACTTCTGTGATATTTAATTCAGGAATATCATTAACTGTTACCGTAACGGTTGCATCATCTCCTGGGCAAGATCCATTAGGCGCAATGGTATATGTAAAATCATAGTCCCCTATTGGTACATTCTGGAAGGATACACTATTAATATTACTCAAATTGACTCCTATTCCACTTACATCTGACCATTGACCACCTGCATCTTGAGCACCTCCTAATAAGGCTTCAATATCTATTGTTGTATTATCTGTTCCACCATTACACACTTCGCCAACTCCGTCCAATCCTGCATTTGCTGCACTGATTATTGTAATGATAAAATTTGCCACATCTGGTGGACAAACATCATCTTGTACACTTACCGTATAAGTAAAAGTATAATCTCCAATAGCTAAATTTGAGCCATCAAGTATTCCTGTACTTGGGTCGAATTGACCTGACCCACTTGTTTCTGCCCACACACCTCCACTTTGAGCAGTGCCGCTCAATAAGGTATTTAAATCTAGATCTGTTCCAACAGCATTGCATAGTTGATCAGAATTATTTAATCCTGCATCCGGATTTTCATAAATCGTTACCATCTGTGAAGCTGTTGCTTCATTATTACAGGCATCTTCAAAAGTCCAACTATAAGTTAAGATTTCTGGATTTGTATTTCCGTCTGAAGCACTCGTTCCATTGACTGTGCCAGCTCCGTCACAATTGTCAGTCCAAGCCAAAGCAACAATGGCAGGAATATTATCCGCACATACTGTAACATCAGCTGGAGGTAAATCCAAGACAGGGAGTTCACTATCAACTGCAATCGTTATGGTTTGTTCGACTACATTTGATGGATTACCACAAGCATCATCCACACTCCATGTATATACAATTATTCGATCAACGGTACAACTTGGACCGCTATCGCTAACTGTAGCAGTTATATTTTGTGGAAAATTTCCATCACAATTATCTGTCGCATTTAAAGTTGCAGGAGCCGGTATTGGATCTCCACATACTAGGGATACATTACTTATGGTGGAGCCATCTATCACTGGACCTTCTGTATCTGCTGGCACCGTTACCGTCTGTGTCACAACATTCGATGGGTTGCCACAATCATCCATGATTTCCCAGGTATAGCTTATCACCCTATCAACCGAGCAATCTGTACCTGGATCATTTACTGACGCTGTTACATTTTGTGGAAAGTTTACATCACAATTATCTGTCGCAGATAGTATCGCTGGAGTCGGTATTGGATCTCCGCAGTTTAGGACAATATTTGAAATCCCAGAATCATCAATCACTGGACCTTCCGTATCTGCTGGAACGGTCACCGTCTGTGTCACAACATTCGATGGGTTGCCGCAAGCATCCATGATTTCCCAGGTAAATGTAATCACCCTATCTGAAGCACAATCCGCGCCCGGATCATTTACTGAGGCTGTTACATTTTGTGGAAAGTTTACATCACAATTATCTGTTGCAGATAGTGTCGCTGGGGCTGGGATTGGATCTCCGCAGTTTAGAACAATATTTGAAATCCCAGAATCATCTATCACTGGACCTTCTGTATCTGCTGGAACCGTCACCGTCTGTGTCACAACATTCGATGGGTTTCCGCAATCATCCATGATTTCCCATGTATAGGTAATTACTCTATCTGAGGTACAATCCGCGCCCGGATCATTTACTGAGGCTGTTACATTTTGTGGAAAGTTTACATCACAATTATCTGTCGCATTCAAAGTCGCTGGGGCTGGGATTGGATCTCCGCAGTTTAGAATAATATTTGAAATCCCAGAATCATCAATCACTGGACCTTCCGTATCTGCTGGAACTGTCACCGTCTGTGTCACAACATTTGATGGGTTTCCGCAATCATCCATGATTTCCCATGTGTAGGTTATCACTCTATCTGAGGTACAATCTGCGCCCGGATCATTTACTGAGGCTGTTACATTTTGTGGAAAGTTTGTATCACAATTATCTGTCGCAGATAGTGCCGCTGGAGCCGGTATTGGATCTCCGCAGTTTAAGACAATATTTGAAATCCCAGAATCGTCAATCACTGGACCTTCTGTATCTGCTGGTACTGTTACCGTCTGTG
>CALGNN010000167.1 GCA_937961455.1 uncultured Saprospiraceae bacterium | reverse complement strand
AACAATTTTCAAGTTTGGGTGAGAGTTACTTTTACCTCTTGCGATGGTTCAACTGTTTCTACCTTTTCACTTGTTGAATGGGAATATCCCTGTAAAAATCCTCCCTTAAATTTGAATGTAAATTCGTATAGGACGAATGATAAAGAAGCTGTACTGCATATTTCTTCTGAGGTAGAACATAGGGCAGTTTTAGAGATTTATACGATTACAGGACAATTGATACGCACTGAGAATATCAATATTATAAATGGTAAGCAAGAAATACCCATTCATTTAAACCAAGAAATGACAATAGGGATTTATAGAATCATTACGAGCGAAGAAACGCTTTATTCTGGTAAGTTTTAATGAAAGAGAGAGGCTATTTTAAAAGGTAGCCTCTTTTTTTTTATAGGATTTAGAGGAGCTAACCTAGGAATTGTTCTGAATGATTTATCCAACTACATTAAGTATTTCCTTAAGCGTGCAGACAAAGTCAAGATATAAAAAGGCTTGGAATACAATTGGTGGAAAGCATTTATTAAGCGAACAAAGAAAAAGATAAACGAACATATTTAGAATCTTTTCAAGATGATTTTGAAATCCGCAAACTTGGGATAAAAATTTGTTGTGATTTGAAAATATGGTCCCTCAAAAAATAAGAAGAATTGAGTCTGTTGATGGAAATTGAGCGCAACGGCCAAACAATACTTCTTTCTTAAAACTCCATATAAACCACGAAAAAGGAGCCATTCTGAAATGGTATATTTGATGCATGTTACATGCTAAAACGCTCTTCCTCTTTTTAGTAATATCGGTTCAATGGACGATCTGTTTCTCACAAACAGAAAAGCCTCTAAAATTGTCTCAGACTGATAGTCTTCGTCAGCTCCTCGAAGAAGTGCATGGGAAAAATAAATTCCCAATACTATTGAGAATAGCAGAAAAATCAAAATTCACTGACATTGAATTATCCTTAGAATGTATCGACCAAGCTAAAGAATGGGTCAACGAGAATGAGCAAAACGAAGATTTGTTTCATTACTATAGTGTGCTTGCAGGGGTGCAATACTTTAATGCCCAATTTCAAGAAAGTTTGCTAAGTGTTGAAAAAGCACAACGCATCCAATTACCAGAAATTGATCCTTACCATTATGCAAATCTTTATTTTCAAAAAAACGCAAACTATAATAGGCTTGGGGAAAATGATAAGGCACAAGAAGCAAATTTTAAGAGCTTAAAAATTGCAGATTCTTTGCAGCTGGGTCCACAACTGGTTCAAGCTTACAATGCAATTGGCAATGTATATTCTGACATGGATGATTATGAGAAAGCCGAAGAATACTTATTATTGGCTGTAGCAAAGGCAGAAGAAATTGAAAGTGAAGAACGCATTTTAATGTCAAAAGGAAACCTTTCTCTTTTATATGGAAAAATGTTTGAATTTGAAAAAGCGAAAAAAATATTATTGGAATGTATTGAGATAAATGAAGCCAATGGAGCCAAACGAAATCTAGGGATCAATTATAATAATCTTGCCTTAATATATCATGGGCAAGAAAACTATGAACTTTCTTTACAATACTTAAAAAAAGCACTGCTTGTAGCTGAAGAAGTAAAAAACCAATTCTCGATTGCAAATAGAACCTGCAACGTTGGAGAACTTTATATGCAGCTTAATAATTACAAACTTGCTCAAGAATATCTTGAAAATGGAATTGAAAAAGCCAAGGAAATTAAGAATAAAGAAATCCAAAAATATGGACTCGCTACCTTAGTTGATTTATTTGAAAGAAAAGCTCAATATGATAAAGCCTTAGCCTATCATAAACAATACGCTTCGCTGAGTGATAGCTTGTTGAATGAAAAACGAATTAAAGTAGTAGCAGAAATACAAGAAAAATATGATGCAGAAAAGAAAGAAAAAGAAATTAAAAATCTTTCAGGGGAAAACTTAGAAGCCAAGAAAAAGCTCAAATTATTTAGCAACTTGATTTATTGGCTTTGTGGTAGTCTCTTAGCTTTTGCAGCTTTCTTTTACTTCATTAGGCAAAATCTAAAGAAGAATAATATTATTCAAAAAAAGAATTTAAAAATAGCCTCTGACAAAATTGCGATTCTTGAACAGAATGAAGAAATAACAAAACTCTCATCACTGATAAAAGGGCAAGAATATGAAAGGCAAAGACTTGCTAAAGAATTGCATGATGGATTAGGAGGGCTTCTTGCAATCAGTCATTCAAAGCTGGCAAATCTAAATAGCATAGATGAGAATCCAAGTGAAGCCATAGAGGAATCAAAAAATCTTGTTGGAGATGCCTATGATCAAGTAAGACAAATATCTCATAATTTGATGCCTTTGGATTTAGAAAAATTTGGCTTAGTGATAACACTCGAGAATATGATTAGTCTACTTAATAATCAGAATGCCATAAACATTGATTTTAGAACTTACCAATTTAATTTGACCCTCAACAATGATTTGGGTTTGAATATCTACAGGATTGTTCAAGAAGCCATTACCAATATTTTAAAATACGCGGAGGCGAAAAATGTACTCATCGAACTGATTCAACACGAGCAACAAATATCATTAACCATTGAAGACGATGGTAAGGGATTTGATCCTAAAAATATTTCATCTGGAATAGGCATTCAAAATATGAGAAATAGGTCAGAGATATTAAACGGTGCTTTTACTATTGAATCTCATCCTGAAGAAGGCACTTCAATTTCAGTACAGATCCCTATTGCGGAGAAAGGCTTTATGCAAGACCAAACTTGATGGCGATTCTCACCATACCAGCAGTATTTTTTGCTCCCAATTTTGCACTGAGATTCATTCGATGTGTTTCAACGGTACTTAAGGAGATGAAAAGTTTTTCAGCGATTTGTTGATTTGTCATTTCATCAATGATAAGCGCTAAGATCTCTTTTTCTCTTCGGGTTAATTTTGGAATAAATGAACGTCTATTTTTATTTGTTTCCATTCCATCTTTTATCAACAACTCATTGACTTCCTTGCCTAAATATCTTTTTCCTTTGTAGGTCGTTTCTATGGCTTCTATCAATTCGTCTGTAGCCACATTTTTAAATAAATACCCATCTGCCCCATTTCTTAACATTGCTTTTATAAAACTTACTTGGAGAAAAGACGTCAAACAAATAATTTTTAGATTAGGGAATTCTGATTTGTATTTCTTGCACAAGTCCACACCATCCACATCATTCAAATTAATGTCTAATAAAATGACGTCTAACAAATGCAATTCTGGCTCGATGTATTCTTTAGCTGTTGCAGCAGAAACTACACTAATTGAATTATTATTTGCAAGTGAAGATAGCACTCCTTGAATCACGATATGGTGATCATCAAGTATCCCAACTTTTATTTTTTGCTTCACAGAAATCATTACTCAAATGTAAGGATTTCCCTTCCTTATAGCTCTAGTGGTATACCACTGTTTTTCATATATCTGGGTTTATATTGAGGAATATTTCAAGGGATCTTATGAACTTTAAAATGTAATTAAAAACGCTAGCTTACTTATTAAAATCAATTTAAAACTAAAGAAAGTCAAATGAATCCATCAAACAATTTTTACTCTGGCCCCATTCATAATCATACTAAAGTTACTACAACCATTGACGTACAATTATCCAAGGATTTTTTCCCTACCTACCTTAAATATTTTAAAGAAGCCATTGACAAAATTCTCATAAATATTTTCTAACCCAGCGCTTCCCCCTTTAAAATAATAGCCCATAAAATATTCTAGCTCTACAACATCTTCAATTCGGTTTCATGAAAAAGCAAAACAAGATTTCGATCTATTGAATTTTTTGATAAAATACTTTAACCTGTCCAAAAATAACATTCAAGCAGTGCATGCATAATTTTGGAGTCAAAAAAAAACAACAATGGATTTGATGCAGGTGACTTAGTTTTAGTTGAGCTGAGTCACCTCTCAAATTTTATATTATTTGGGTGCAAATACACTAGAGTCTCTTGATAGAAGTTTATTAGTACTTTTGCTTAATGTCTTAATGACTCACAGCTTGCGGATTGTAGCTGCGAAGTTTTATTTTGCATAGCACTAAAAATGAAAATAATGAAATTTGCTCTACGCTGTTCTCTGATGATTAATCTCTTTTATCTGACCATTTTCATGTCTCATCCAATATCAGCTCAAGCACCCGCTACTGATTTTGTATTTGGAGATGCCCTACCCGACGCACCAGAATTAGCCTATAGAGGGAATCATAAAGTTGGCGTTAGGACTTTAGACTTTGTCAACAAAAATCAAATAGACATTCTAAATACAAAAGATGGAAAAGAGGCACGCTATGATCGTCCGCTTAAAGTGGAAGTTTGGTATCCTGCAGTGCCAGCAAAAAATGAAGCAAAGGAATTAATCCGCTATGACGAAGTATTGGGGATCGCAGGTGACCCTAAACGACCCCTGATTCCTTTTTCTTTTTATGGTAGAGCAACAAGGGATCTTAAAGCTGTAACAACAGAAGGTGCTTTTCCTCTGGTAGTCGTTTCACATGGCTATGTAGGGTCTAGATATCTGATGACCTATCTCACAGAACATCTGGCATCGAAGGGCTATGTTGTCGTGGCGGTGGATCATACCGAATCAACATTTAAAGATGCAGCAGGATTTCAAAGTACTTTATTAAATAGGTCAAAGGACATTCTATTTATCATCAATGAACTAGCAAATATTACTCAGCAAAAGAAGCATTTCCTTAAGGGCATTGTGGATGTTGAGCATACTGCAATTATTGGTTATTCGATGGGAGGATACGGAGCGCTCAATGCAGCAGGCGCTGGGTATACTGAATCAGCTGTCAACTTTTTTGCAGGAATGACAGGTGGTAGTAAGGCTCTAGCGAGTCGAGCAAGTCAAAATGAGCTTTATGTTCAATCAGCAGATCCAAGAATTAAAGCCGTAGTTGCTTTCGCTCCATGGGGCATGGTTCAAGGGGTTTGGGACACAGAGACATTGAAAGGATTGAAAGTTCCTACATTTTTTATAGCTGGCAGTCAGGATGATATATCTGGATATGAAAATGGGATAAAAGCCATTTTCGAAGGAGCAGTCAATGCAGATCGCTATTTATTGACTTATGCCAATGCTAGGCATAATGTTGCCCCCAACCCGCCTCCTGCTGAAGCTCTAAAGCCAGGCTTACATATTGATGAATACTATCGATATGCCGAACCATCTTGGGATCAACGTCGCATGAATAATATCAATCAACATTTTGTTAGTGCCTTTTTAGGCATCCATCTGAAAGAGGAAAAATCTTTTGTAAAGTACTTGGAAGGACAAGAAAATTCGAATAAAGAAACATGGCCTGGATTCGTTCCTCGTTCATCTACAGGCTTAAAATTATTGCATGCCAAAGCGAAGGAATAATAGTTTAATTCAGACAAATAATTCATTTAAGTATATTGTAATAGTTTAGTCCAAAACTGAACTTTGCATAGAAATTCTATCATAATTATTTAACAAATTCAGTGAGCAACAAATCAATTGCATAGATGAATAAACCACTTAAAGTACTTGTATCAGGAACTGGATTTGCTGGACAGGGTCATACAGACACTTTTAGAAATGTAGGAGCTGAAATTGTCGGAATGGTTGGACGAACTGAAAGCGTCTTAAAAGAAGTAGCAGAGAAAAAGTCCATTCCATATACCAATACCAATTGGGAGCAAGCTTTGCTTGATTGCCAACCAGACATTGTATCCATCGGGACACCAGGAGGTGTGCACTACGATGCAATCGTCCCAGCAATAAAACAAGGCTGTCATGTTTATTGCGACAAGCCCCTTACTGCAGACGGGCATACGGCCGTAGCATTATATGAACTTGCAAAAAAACATGATGTGAAAACCGCCTATGCCTCAAGCTTCAGATACATGCCATGCATTCAGCATGCCAAACAACTTATAGCTCAAGGCGCCATAGGTGAGCCATTGGAAGTAGAATGCATTTCTCATTTCAATTTAGAAAGAGCTATTCCATTTGGCTGGTCTCATAGACAAGAGGCCGGTGGAGGAAGGCTTAATAATAATTTTACCCATAAGTTATCCATCGTAAATGCTGTAATAGGCGAAAAAATTTTAGCGATTAGCGGAGAAGTAAGGGATGATCTCATTAAGGCACCTATCGTGAAAGGGGTACATAATTTTAAAACCAGAAGAGAACACATTCCAAAAGACCTCAATGATCCAAACTTGGAATGGGGAGCTAGCAATGTAGAATGGACCTATACCGTGATGGCAAAAATAGCCAGTACGTTAGCTACAAAAGCTGTTTCAGTTTTATTCAAACATGGAGGATTGAATCCACGATTTAATGAAGACCATATCGTCTTTTATGGCTCAGCAGGTGCCATTTACATTAAAGGACATTATGGGCAAGGACCACTTTATTCTTGGTCAGAAAATAAAACTTGGGAAGAACTTCCAACACCGCAGACCATCATAGATGGCCTACCTGATGTCAAAGGAGATACTGAGAGAAACTGGGAGTGCTTGGCGAGAGAATTTGTAAAAGATATAAAAGGTGAAGCCTTCAGTCCTTATCAAACTTTCAAAGATGGAGCGCGCTATCAGCAACTCATAGATATCATCCGTAAAAACGGAAACTGGACAAATGTCGATCATCTCCAATAAATGATCATGGCAAATACATCCATGATATATGAGTATATAGTAATAGCTGCCTACTTTATGCTGCTACTCGCCATAGGCTTTACTTTCAAAAATATGGCCAGCAAATCAACCAGTGATTATTTCAGAGGTGGAGGTAGAATGCTCTGGTGGATGGTTGGATCAACCGCATTCATGATGCAATTTTCTGCTTGGACTTTTACGGGTGCAGCAGGCAAAGCCTTTACCGATGGATTTGCCGTTTGCCTCGTTTTTATAGCTAATACTTTTTCATATTTCTGTGGTTGGCTTTATTTCGCCAAACGTTTTCGGCAGATGCGGGTTGATACGCCAACTGAAGCTATAAGAGGAAGATTTGGGCCACAAAACGAACGCTTCTTTTCTTGGGCGCTTATCATATTCACATTAATGAATGCGGGAATTTGGTTGAATGCACTTGGCGTATTTGCAACGGCTGTCTTTGACACAGATATCAGTCTGACCATCATCGTTACTGGACTCACCGTCGTTTTTGTATCAGTACTATCAGGTGCCTGGGGTGTGGTCGCTTCGGATTTTATGCAGACGCTAGTGGTGGCAGTAATATCTATTGCATGTGCCATAGTTGCACTCGTCAAAGTAGGTGGACCAATGGCCTTGGTTACAGAGTTCCCTTCAGATTTTATCGTCGGCCCAAATATGAATTACCCACTACTATTGATAGGAACATTTGTATTCTTCTTGGCGAAACAATTAGTCACCATCATGAACCTACATGACTCCTTTCGCTTCTTAACAGCTAAAGATTCGATCAATGCAAGGAAGGCTGCTTTTTTAGCGATGTGCCTCATGGGCTTTGGTAGTTTCATCTGGTTTATTCCTCCATGGGCATCAGCCATTTTATATCCAGATGCTGGGTCAGCCTTTTCACAACTAGGTAGTAAGGCAGCAGATGCCATCTACTTAGTATTCACCAGAAACACAATGCCTGCAGGAACGGTAGGATTGATGTTAGCAGGTCTCTTTGCAGCTTCCATGTCATCCATGGATTCTGCATTAAACAAAAATACTGGAATCATGATAAGAAGTCTCTATCAACCTTTTTTAGCAAAAAGAGGACGGGCCACAAATGATAGAAAACTTGTTAAAATTAGTATGGGGCTCAGTCTAGCTAGTGGGATCATCGTCATTGCCATGGCGTTGTTTTTTAAATCACTAAAAGAGTTAAGTCTTTTCGATTTGATGATGTCCTTGTCTGCCATGATTCAGGTTCCTCTTCTCATTCCACTCATACTAGGTATATTTATTAAAAAGACGCCACAGTGGGCACCATGGGCGACAGTGATTTTAGGACTGTTTATGTCTTGGCTTATGAAATACCATATCACACCAGATGTATTTGCTCAATGGATAGGGATAGATGGGTTCACTAAAAGAGAAGCAGCCGACATGAGTTTGATTCTTACGCTAGGATCACATGTGTTTATTACAGCCACGTTTTTTTGCGCAACTTCATTATTTTACAAAAAAGAAAAAGATCAAAACAAGGAAGAGACGCATCGCTTTTTTATCAATCTAGAAAAACCTGTCATTGCAGACAACTTACAAAATCAATACGACAAAGATCAAAGAACCAAACTGGGAGCTATGGTAATTTGTATGGGTATTGGTATTATGCTCATGGCATTCATTCCAAACCCACTTTGGGGAAGAGCGATATTTATCGCTTGCTCACTGGTCATTACGAGCATAGGCTTATTGCTGAGAAGAAATACAAAACAACTATCTTAAACCATTATCATCTTTGAAATGATCCACTACAGATTTAAACTTTGTATTACATTAATAGTCCTATCCGGAATGCTCGCGTGCAGTGAATCTCCAGAATCCACAATCAGCTTAGCGCATGGGCCTGATCCTTCTGCTGGAGTAGATGATTGCTACATTATTAAAACACCTACAGCCACCTATTACTTAGAGAAAACGGGAGGCGGCTTATCCAGCATGCTGGACAAAGATGGCATTGACTGGTTGGGCTTTCATAGTGATGCGGGGACAGCACATAAAGGAGAATACAGAGGTTTTCCCAATGCGGTACATAAACAAGATGGATCTTACTTTCATGCCATGAATCAAAACACGGACCCTTCTCATTGTAAGATTGAGAATGAATCACCCCACCATATTCGCATAAGTATACATTCAGAAAATAATCAATGGCATGCCCTCTGGGATTTTTATCCTGATCGTTGCGATTTCACCATGAATGAAGTTAGCGATTCTTATCATTATTGGATACAGTATGAAGGTGTGCCAGGAGGCAACATGGATAGCACGGATTTTTGGTTGGCATCAGTAGATACGATCCAACATAATATAAAGGAGCATTATCTAGGAGATTTACCTGCGCCAGAGTGGATGGCATTTGGTGATCAAAAATTACCAAGAACATTTTATATGTTACATCATGACGATGATAGCTATCCAGATCATTATGAGGACAGAGCAGATATGACGGTCTTTGCATTTGGAAGAGCGGACAAAAACAAGTATTTATCTACGAAACAGAAATTCAGTATTGGTTTTATAGAGGCTACAGATTATCATCATATTCAAAAAACCATCTTACAGATTCTCGATCAAAAAAAATAAAGGCATGAAGATCACGGCAATAAAAGTATTTGTAAATAGTCCTGATAGAAATTTTGTTACTGTCAAAATTGAAACGGATGAAGGTATCTATGGCTTAGGGGATGCTACGCTCAATGGCAGAGAACTGGCTGTAGTCGCCTATCTTGAAAATCATATAGTCCCTTGCCTAATTGGCAAAGATGCCAGTCAGATCGAAGATACCTGGCAGTATCTCTACAAGGGCGCCTATTGGCGAAGAGGCCCAATCACGATGACGGCTATTGCTGGAATCGACATGGCACTATGGGACATCAAAGGCAAAGCTGCAGGATTGCCAGTCTATCAATTGCTAGGAGGAAAGAGTCGATCCAAAATTAAAGTTTATGGACATGCCAACGGAAACAACGTAGAAGAAACCCTCGACAATTTGGGGAGGCTTATATCAGAAGGATACCAAACCATAAGACTTCAATGTGCGATACCTGGTCTTCAAGACTCCTACGGCACCTTGGCTGACAAAAAAGATTATTATGCATTACAGAGCAGTAGGTCTCTGCCACCAGAACAAGTTTGGGATACTAAAAAATATCTGAATTTTATACCAAGCTTATTTCAAAAAGCGCGTGATAAGTATGGCTATGACATGGATTTGACGCATGATGTGCACAGTCGACTGACACCGATAGAAGCCGCAAGATTGGCCAAGGAATTAGAACCTTACAAACTCCTATTTTTAGAAGATGCCATACCAGCAGAAAACCAAGATGATTTTCTGCAAATAAGAAAACACTCTACGACCCCACTCGCTGTAGGTGAAGTTTTTAATACCATTTGGGATTGCAAGGATTTGATCACATCACAATCCATAGACTATCTCAGATCGGCAGCAACCCACTCCGGGGGAATTACATCTATGCGCAGGCAGGCGGACTTGGCTGCTTTATATAAAGTAAAAACTGCCCCACATGGACCACCAGACATCTCTCCTATTGGTCATGCGGCACATGCACATCTCAATATCTGGTGCCCTAATTTTGGCATACAAGAATTTGTAGGTTTTGGAGGAGATCAGATGCAAAAAGTTTTCAGTCACCCCCTCTCCTACGAAGCAGGATATTTACACCTGAGTGATTTGCCAGGCCTAGGTGTAGCCTTTAATGAAGATGAAGCTTCAAAGTATCCTTATATGAGATCGTATCTTCCTGTGAGTCGATTGGAAGATGGTACTTTATGGGATTGGTGATGGTGGTGAGAAGTCATTCAATTTTATCCTCCAGTTTAAAAGATGAAGTGACTAGAGTCGAAAGGCATGCTGAATTCTTTCGCTCTTCAACCAAAAAGGAATTTCTCAAAAAGAACAACTTGAAGAATACAAAGAAGAAATAAAGGCACAAATCACATCTGAAGTTAAGACAGCATACCCTTAGGGATACGCCGGATCTCATAATTCCGTTAGCATTCACGCAAAAACAACGAGAGTACCATTTACACCAATTGATTGAATAAGATTAACAAAACACCTAAATTATTTAACTCAGTTATATCTATTTTGAGAGTCCAAACAAAAAACTGAAAGAAAATGGAAGATGTCTCTGCAATAAAAATAGAAGTCCGAAAGCTAATCGCTAAAGGTAAAACAGCCAAAGTTTTTAATGTACTTTCAGGTTTTAAGTTAAATGATATCGACAAAGAGCTGATTATCCTTAATGGTCAGTACAACCGAATTCAAAAAGAGATGCACATGAATGTTATCTCTAAAGATGAAGCAGAGCGCAAAGTAAATCAAATTAATCTAGCACTTTTAGCTTTAACGGAAAAACTAGGTGAAAGCCAAAAAGAAGCAACACTTGCTAAGCAGGATAAACAAAAAAATCTTTGGTGGAAACTTCTTTTAATTCCATTAGTGGCCATTTGCGCCTACTTTTTATGGCAATTCTATTTTGGTAATACCCAAGAGAATCCCTTGGAACATAAAAATTTTCATGCATTCTTTCCCTTTAATGAAAATATCGATAGCCATGATGGGAAGTTGAAACACCTAGAATCAACAATTGTATATGACTATCACCTTGGACATGATGGTGAGCCAAATAGCGCGATATATTTTGATGGCAAGAAAGGAGGCATAGTATTCAATACTTTATTTCTACCAATTAATAAAATGCATTTTGCAATCTCCTTTTGGGTGAAACCTTCTATAGAAAAGGAAAAGACTTATGCAGTTTTTGGTCAATTCGGAAACGCGAATGAAAAATTTGTTAGCACCAACCATTACATTATGATTGCAAACAAGGGGAAGGATCAAAATGTATTGATTGACGAATATCCTCCGAGTAATAAAGAGGAGAAGGGAGATGTAAAAGCTCGTCTTATTTCTGGAGCATGGAACCATGTTGTAATCGTTATAAATGGAAACCAAGAATTAATATATGTCAATGGTAAAAAATCTAATGTTGGAGATATACAAAAATCAGAGCAATTTACATTGGACGGATATCCGCAATATAATGAGCCAAAAATAACAGTATTTGGAGGTAGACCTATGCTTACTAAATCAGGAGATCAAATCTATCGAGACAATTCTTTAAAAGGAGCATTAGATGACCTTTTTATTTTTGATGGTGCAATAGATGACGAAACTGTCGAGGCACTATATTATTTTAAATACCAGAAAAACGAGGATTGATAAAGTAGCTTACCTTCTTAAAAAAAATAATAGTAAAGCTATAAAGCAGATACTTTCTTTATGGATATTACACTAAATGCAACAATAGGTTTTCTGTTTTATCAACCTGCAAAAAAGCCCAAGATAAAGCTGATCAAAAAACAAAATTAATATCGAGATACCAGAACAAAATTATACTATAAGCCTTATTATAGATAGACCACAAAAATAATTTTGAGCTAAACTTAAGAACCAATAAAGCACTGCTTTGTATTAAAATTGGTATTAAAAAACAAAATGGCCATGATTAAAATAAAAGCTGAAATTGAAGATTTTGCACAATTATTAATGGATAGTAATCCGCAATACATCTTCTGGAAAGATATTGCTGGCGTATATCTTGGGTGCAATAAACTTTACGCACACTTTTGTAATCTTAAAAAAACTTCTGAAATCATAGGTACCTCGGACTATGACTACATGTCTAAAGAAGAAGCTGATATTTGTATTGCAGCAGATAATCAAGTCATCAATTCTGGAAAATCTATTCTAAATTTTGAAGAGTATGTGACCGATGCCCACGGTGATTCTCGCTGGTATAACATCAATAAAGTAGCACTAAAAAATTCAGAAGGAAATGTCGTAGGCGTATTAGGTACCATGACAGATGTAACTGAAATAAAAGAAAAAAATCAAATAATAAAAGATCAAGCTGCAGAGCTGCAAGACAAAGTCAAGAATCTTCAAACGCTTAATACCAAACTTGAGTCTATCAATATTGACCTTGAACAATTTGCTTATTCTACCTCTCATGATTTGAAAGAACCATTAAGAGTGATTGGAAGTTTTGCTGGATTACTACAGAGAAGGTTTAAAGACCAACTGAAAAAAGAAGGAATTGATTATATACAGCATATTAACTCAGAGGCAAAAAGAATGTCAACTTTAGTAAGCCAGATCCTAATCTTTTCTAAGTTAGATAAAGTTGAAGAGTCATTTGTAGATGCAAATTTAACAGCATGTATGGATGATGTATTGACAGAAATAAACAAGATCATAGACACTAAAGTTAATTTTGAAATCAACTTACCAGAGCAAGTCGTGACTTGCCAAGTTGAAAGAATTAAAATATTATTCACCAACCTGATATTGAATGGGATCAAATTTAATGAGTCTGAAGTTCCAACTATTAAAATAGATCATCACAGTACTGATTCTGCATGGCATTTTTCTGTTTCAGATAATGGAATTGGTATTGATGAAGCATATGCTGATGTTATATTTCAGCCTTTTAAAAGATTAAATGCCACCGATAAATTTGAAGGGAATGGAGTTGGATTATCTATTTGTAAAAGAATCATCACTTTACATGGAGGTGAGTTATACTTTTCACAGAACAAAGATCAAGGTGTGACTTTTCACTTTTCTATTAAAAAAAATACCCCACACAACGAAGAATAGTCATCATAAGAAAACTTCTAATGCACCATTTGAGCAAAACGAAATAGCCCTTCGAATTAGATAAAACAGATAGACAATTCCTCATTGGCATTACCATTATTTTTCGGCTGACTAGTAGATTAGCTGGTGCTAAAATTCATTCATTTTTTTAGGCAACTAAAATAAATACACGAATTCTTTTATATTAGAATAAATATTTTCGAGGTACTACTAGCAAATGCCACAAAAAATTTATACTAAATATTCGCCTGACGAATTATGGGAGCTTTGTATTTCCAATGATCATAAAGCCTTCAAAGAACTCTATGATAGAGAGTTTAAATATCTATTTGCTTTTGGTCTAAAAATCTATCCGCATAAGCCAGATGTCAAAGATGCCTTACAAGAAATCTTTACAGACTTGTGGGTTAACAAGTCAACAAGGAAGATCAATCATATTCGTTTTTACCTCTTAAAATCATTAAAATATAAATTACTTAAGTGTAAGCCTGATGGTAAAATTATTGAGATAAATGCCTTGTCTAAAGAAGATCAAATTTTGCCGTTGGTCGTGAATGATGGAGATTCTAAGGCTAAAGAAATACAAAAAATCTTATCTCAATTGCCCAAAAGTCAACAAGAGATCTTGCATTTGAAATATTATCAGGGTCTTTCAAATACCCAAATTGCTGAAATCTTAGGCATAAAATATCAATCTGTTTCTAACAGATTACATAGAATTCTAAATGGATTCAGAAAAAAATCCAAAAAAATATCTGTTTAGTGAGTATATAAAATGATTTTCTAGCACTTGTAATAAAGTGACTTAAAAACATTGGATCAAGAATCAAATTTCGACAGCTTACTCAATAATGATTTTTTCATTGAATGGATAAAGACGCATCCTTCTGAATCAGAATGGCAAGCATTCAAAGCGAAGCATCCGCTGCCAGATGAGGATTTAGAATTAGCCCGCTCTATTATCGTTCAAGTAACCAAGCCTCCTTCAAACGAAGGACAAGACTACTTCCAAGCAGAAGTTTGGAAAAATATTGAGAAGGCCACCATTCCTAAATACAAGTCCAGACTTAAAGTCTTTGGCTTTTTGGCTATCGGTCTTCTTGCCCTACTATTCATCTTTTTCAAATATACACAGCAGAGTCCTCAAGTAGATACCAACATTGCCTTGAAAAAAGCAGATCAATGGATTGAGTACACCAATACTTCAGACAGTAACTGGCCTGTGGATCTTTCAGATGGCAGCCAAGTGATTCTCGAGCCTCAGGCAAAACTTAAATACCCACGACATTTCAGCAAGAAGACTAGGAAGGTTCAATTGACAGGACATGCTTTTTTTGACATTGCACATGATACCCTGAAGCCTTTCTATGTATATACCAACGAAGCCCTTATAAGGGTACTAGGAACAAGCTTTTATGTAAAAGCTGGTGAGTCAGATAAAGATGTACAAGTTATAGTCAAGACAGGAAAAGTGGCTGTGTATAATGGTAAAGATGTCGTCGAATATCGAGCAAAAAAAATCGACCGAATAGAACCTCTTGTTGTGACGGCAAATCAGATCGCCACTTTAGAGAAGTCAAATCTCAAGTTTCACAAAAGATTGGTTTCAACACCCATGCTAACAAAATCTTTAGAATCAATAAAGAAAATTCATTTTGAAAATACTACCATCCATGAGATTGCCTTAGCCTTAGAAAAAGCCTATGGCGTTGAAATAGTCATCGATGAAAGGATTAAATCAGATTGTAGGCTGACGACGACACTGACAGATCAGCCTTTATTCGAGAAACTAAAATTAATATGTGATCCTCTAGGACTAGAGTACTTGGAAAAAGATGTCAGGATATACATCATTGGAAATTGTAAAATTTAATTGTTAACATAATTTTTTAACTATGAAAAAACTCGATAAACTATTTTTCAAAATTATGAAATTTGGATGTTTGCATTTAGTATTACTTGCTTTAGCGACAAATATGTATGCAACTGAAATTCTGAGTCAGAAAATTCTTGAACAAAAGATTTCTGTTGATTTACAAGATGTAGACATCAGGTCTGCCTTGAAGTCAATTGAAGAGACTGCAAGTGTATACTTTACCTACAGACCAAGTATCATTAGTGAAATCTCAACTGTATCAATAAAAGCAGAAGATGAAAGACTTGACCGTGTTTTAGAAAACATCTTCAGCCCTTATTCTATCAGTTACAAAGTATACGGTGATAACAACTTAGTACTTTCCATTGATCCAATTGAGTTAGAAGAAAAAATAATAACAGGTGTTATTACTGATAATTCTGGAGAAGCCCTTATCGGAGCGAATGTTCTAGTTAAAGGTACTTCGATAGGTACGACAACAGATTTCAATGGAGCTTACACATTAAATGTGCCTGATGATGCCACAACTCTAGTTATCTCTTATACTGGTTATGAGGATATGGAAGTAAACATTGATGGTAGATCTACTATTAATATTGTTCTTTCAGAAGGTGTTTCTTTAGAAGCCATTACTGTATTGGGATCAAGAGGTAAGCCAAGAACAGATGTCGATAGACCTGTACCTATTGATGTGGTCTCTGCAAAAGAACTACAAGCAACGGGTCAGCCAGATATTGCTCAATCACTTCATTATACAGCTCCTTCATTCAGTGCAGTTAAATTTGGTATCAATGATCTTGCACCATTAGTTGATCCTGCCTCACTGAGAGGACTTTCCCCAGATCAAACACTTCTTTTGGTTAATGGAAAAAGAAGACATAAGGTAGCTTTCTTTTCTAATAACAATGGAGTAGGAAAAGGACAATTGGCAAACGATATTAACTCAATTCCTTCTGCCGCGGTTAAGAGAGTAGAAATTCTTAGAGATGGTGCTGCTGCACAATATGGTTCTGATGCCATTGCGGGTGTGATGAATATGCAACTCAAAGATGCAAGAGAAGGTGGTTCGATAAGATTATATACTGGTGCAGCTCTTACAACACCTAAGTGGGATGATATAACCAATAGAGGTACTCCTGGAGAAAACATTTATGGAGATGACCCAGTAAGAGATGGACAGACTATCAGTGCTTCTGCAAACTTTGGTACAGCTTGGGGTGATGATGGTTTTGTTAATACAACTTTACATTTTAGTCATGCAGAACCAACAGATAGATCTGGTATCTACTCGCACAGTTCTGGCTGGTATACAGATGAGCAAGTTGCTGCTGCTGGTGTAGCAAGTGATGAAGAATTACAAGCAGTAAATGGAATAAACCCTGATGGTGCAATTTTGGGTACAGCTGAAAATACCAACTATGGTGTATTTATTAATGCAGGCAAACCTATGAATGACAATTGGGATTTCTATGGTATGGCTGGATTTACAAAAAAGAATATTGTAGGAGGTGTATTTACAAGAACTCCGGCTAGAACTTCTAGATCTGCGCTAGACATTTTCCCTGATGGATACAATCCTGAAGTGCCATCTACTCTTACAGATTATCAAATTACATCCGGTGTAAGAGGTGAATTAGGCGATGGCTGGGGACTTGATATAAGCCTAGGTAACAGTTCAAATGATGTTCAACTATTCGCTAGAAATACCATAAATCCTTCTTTAGGATCTGCTTCCCCTACTCGATTTTATACAGGTGGATTAAATGTGACGCAAACTGTAGTTAATGCAGATGTAAATAAAAACTTTGGGAATACTTCTATTGCTTTCGGTATAGAATCAAGAGGAGAATCCTTCCAACAATCAGAAGGACAAATTGAATCTTATATAAGTGGCCCATTGGCTACAGTACCTGTGTTTGATTCTACGGGCGTGCAAATAGGAGTAGATGGATTTAAAGATGTAGGTTCTTCCGGTAGAGAAGGATTTTCTGCAAGGACTGATGGTGAGTGGAGAAGAAATAATACAGGTGTTTATTTGGAAGCTGAGAGTGACATCACAGAAGCCTTCCTAGTAGCAGCTGCTGTTAGATTTGAAAATTACTCTGATTTTGGTGGAGATTTTTCATGGAAATTAGCTTCAAGATATAAGATTACAGATAAGATTAATGCGAGAGCCTCGGTTAATAGATCATTCAGAGCACCGGGACTTGCACAGTATCAATATAGTAACTATAGTCAAATATCATTTGACAATGATGGAAATTCAGTGGTTGAACCGATTCTTCCAATTAGAGATGCAGCTGTACAGAGCGCATTTGGTTTCGAAAATCTAAGCCCTGAAACTTCATTTGATATTGCTGCAGGTTTAACTGCAAAGTTGGCGGAAAACTTTACCATTACCGTTGATGCCTACCAAGTGGATATCGAAGATAGAATCATGGCTTTGGGTGGAATCAATCCTGGGGACTTCTCTGAATTTGATGGAACCAGCTTTGATGAGATTACCATTTTCACAAACGCGATTAGTACTGTCACACAAGGTTTAGATTTTGTGGCTAACTATAGACACTTTATAGGTGAAGGACACAATATGGGCGTAACGCTTGCAGCTAACTTCAATAAAACAGAAGTAGATGAAGTGACCCTTCCTGATGGATTATCCTTTTTAGCAGATGACCTTACTACCGCTAATAATGATGTGGTATATCTTACCAATGGTGCTCCAAGAAGAAAGATTATTGCTTCATTTGATTACAATATGAATGCTTTTGGTATCATTTTAAGAGCCACTAATTTTGGTGAGGTATCAGAACCAAGGATCAGAGATGATGAAGGAAATCCTCAAGTGATGGCTGCTAAGACTTTGATAGATCTTTCACTTATCGCTAGAGTAACAGAAGATTTCTCTATCACATTGGGTGCAAACAACTTGTTTGATATTTATCCTGATATGTTATCTGCATCACAAGTTCGACAAGAAGTTATTTATTCTAGAAGAGTAAATCAGTTTGGTACTACTGGAAGGTTTATAAACCTTGCCATGAATTACAACTTCTAAAGATTCATAAATGATAGTTTTTTCATAAATGATTATAATTAAGGGGGCTCTATTTTGAGCCCCTTAATTCATTAACTCAAATTTTAAATTTGAAAAAAATCATTATTATAGGAAGTGGAAATGCAGCTTTATGTGCTGCAATATCTGCGCTTGAGCATGGTGCCCAAGTCACCATTTTGGAAGCAGCACCTGAGACTGAAGCTGGAGGCAATTCTATGTACACGGCTGGAGCAATGCGCTTTGTGTACAATTCAAAAGAAGATCTATTGCCTTTACTGAATGACCCAAATGATGAGAGGATACCGAACACTGAATTTGGTAGTTACAGCAAAGAAAAATTCCAATCAGACCTCCTTTCATTTAATGATGGGAAGCCACTCAGTCTTCAGCAAAATATTTTAATTGACAATAGTTATGAAACGCTACGATGGTTGAGTCATCACAATATTAAGTTTGACCCTATTTACTCAAGACAGACTTTTGAAAAAGATGGAAAATTTATCTTTTGGGGAGGTCTTACTTTAGAGGCGGAAGGAGAAGGGGTCGGCTTGGTAGCGTCTGAGTTAGCCGCTGTGCGAAAACTTGGTGGTAAGATACGCTATGAACACAAAGCAATTAAGCTACTTTCTGAGGGATTAAAAGTAACAGGAGTGATTTGTGAAACGCCTGAAGGTGAAATAGAAATAATGTGTGATCATGTCATCTTAGCTTGCGGGGGTTTTGAGGCTAACAAAGCATTACGGAAAGAATACATGGGCGAACAATGGGCAAATGCTATAGTAAGAGGAAGCAAATATAACTTAGGAGCGGGAATAAGCATGGCACTGGAACTTGGTGCTGCCTTCGAAGGCAATCCTGATGGTTGTCATGCCACACCCATGGACATGCATATGCCAAATTATGGAAACACCGACATCCCATATATTGAAAGAAAGAATTACAGAAAAATCTGTTACTTTTTAGGCATCATGGTTAATGCAAACGGCCACAGATTTGTAGACGAAGGAATCAATTTTCGAAATTATACCTATGCCCAGTTTGGAAAAGCTATCTTAGAACAGCCTGAAAGTTTTGCATGGCAAATATTTGATAGCAAGGTGGATGAATTACTCTATGCCGAATATCGGTTCTGGGATGCGAGTTTTGTAGAAGCTGACACCATAGAAGCACTTGTTCAAAAAATGGATGGGATCAATAAAAAACAAACTTTGGAAACGATATTGAGCTATAACAACGCTGTGGATCATACTGTAAATTTTGACCCTACGATCCTAGATGGAAAAGCTACCAAAGGCCTATCACTCAATAAGACTAATTGGGCAAATACATTAGATCGCCCACCCTATAAAGCATATCCAGTTAAATGTGGAATAACCTTTACTTATGGTGGACTCAAGGTGAATAAAAATGCTCAAGTTTTAGATCAATCAGATCAGCCAATTAGGGGTTTATATGCTTGTGGAGAATTGGTAGGCGGCGTATTTTACAAAGGATATCCTGGAGGCTCAGGACTTACTTCAGGTGCAGTTTTTGGAAAGATTGCTGGGCATACTGCTGCCAATGCATAACGCTTAATTATGAAGAACAAACTCATACAAAGCCTATTATTATCACTTGTATTTTTTCTGATGTACTTCGGATATGAGGCATATTCCAATGCTGAACATACTGAAATCACCGGCGATAACGGCCAGTCCATAGAATCGATCACTGCAGATTATTTCAAAGACAAAAATATTCAGTGGGTTATTCCTTTCAAGGAAGGCGGAGGAGGAGATACATGGGCTAGGTTCAATGCACCCTACTTTACAGACAACATAGCTGGCAATCCAGTTATACTAGTGACAAATATTCCTGGAGGTGGTTCGATCAAAGGAGCCAATTTTTTTGCAGATAATGTAAAACCTGATGGGCTCATGATTTTAGGGACGTCGGGTACAACACAAATGCCTTACTTGTTGGATGATCCTAGAGTAAGATATGATTATGATAACTATAAACCCATCATGGCTTATCCAACTGGAGGCGTCGTATACACCTCTCCTACTCTAGGAATAAAAGATGCTTCTGAGATAAAAAAGTTATTAGACACACCGCTAAAATATGCCAGTCAAGGACCTACGTCTTTAGATATTGTCCCCATGTTTTCTTTCGATCTATTAGGTATGGATGTTCAAGCAGTATTTGGATTTCGAGGAAGAGGAGCAGGCAGACTTGCTTTCGAAAGAGGAGAAGTATTAATAGATTATCAGACGTCTTCCGCCTATCTTAAAAATGTAGTTCCACTAGTAGAATCCGGAGAAGCCATTCCCCTATTCAGTTTTGGAGCATTGGATAGCAATGGCAATTTGATTAGAGATCCAAGCTTTCCTGATTTGCCACATTTTGGTGAGGTGTATCAAGAACTCGGCTATGATCTCCAAGGCATAGAATGGGATACTTGGTTTGCTTTTATGTCTGCTGGCTTCGGCGGCATGAAGTTACTATTGACTCCTAAAGAGACCCCCGATGAAATAGTAAGACAACTACAAGCAGGCATAGAGAAGATGAAATTAGATGAGAAATACAAAAAAACTAAAGTGAAAGCTTTAGGTCTATATGAGCAAGTAACCGGTCCTGCGGCTTCGAAGATATTTGACCTTGCCACCAAGGTCGATAAGGAAGAAAAAGAATACATGAAGGAATGGTTGAGAACAAAATTTGACCTCAATTTATAGTTATGCTAGAATTAGTATTACAAGCTTTTCAAACCCTGTTCTCGCCAGAGCACTTTCCCTTTTTAATGATGGGAGTACTTCTTGGTTTGGTAATTGGTGTTTTCCCAGGACTAGGAGGTATAGCCGGCTTATCTTTGTTGTTGCCATTTATCTATGGCATGGATGAAGTCTCAGCACTCGCAACACTGGTCGGTCTAGTAGCAGTAATTCCGACCTCAGCTACTTTCACTTCTGTACTTATGGGGATACCCGGAAGTAGCTCAAGCCAAGCTACTGTTTTAGATGGCTTTGCCCTTGCTAAAAAAGGAGAGGCTTCCAGAGCCCTAGCAGCAGCATTTACCTCATCTTTATTTGGTGGGTTATTTGGCGCATTGATCTTGACCTTCTTCGTTCAAATCGCGCGACCGATGATTTTATTGTTTGGCTCAGCTGAGCTATTCATGTTAGCCATCTTTGGATTATCCATGGTGGGTTCTCTCTCTGGGAAGAGTATTACTAAAGGGGTTATTGCCTGTGGATTAGGTTTGGTGGTAGGCTCAATTGGAGCAGCACCTGCAACAGGTGAATACAGAATGGTGTTTGGCATTGATTACCTATATGATGGTATTCCTTTAGTCATTATTGCACTATCTATATTTGCCTTTCCCGAAATATCTGAGCTATTTAGAAAAGACTCTGCTATTGCAGAAGGTGCAAAGCTGAGCAAAGGTGGATGGATGAATGGCATTAAAGATGTTATAAAAAATAAATGGCTGGCGCTACGATGTTCAGGTATAGGAACCATCGTAGGTGCAATCCCAGGTATGGGAGGCAGTGTTGTAGATTGGATTGCCTATGGTCATGTAGTGCAAAGTAGTAAAGACAAATCTAAGTTTGGCAAGGGAGACATAAGAGGAGTAATCGCTCCTGAGTCAGCTAATAATGCCAAGGAAGGTGGAGCACTAATGCCTACACTTTTATTTGGCATACCGGGATCAGGATCCATGGCTGTCTTTCTTGGCGGTATGGTACTAATCGGAATAGAAGCTGGACCAAGTATGGTGACTAAGAATATCGATCTGACTTACACGATTATTTGGTCTCTGGCTGTTGCAAATGTATTGGGTGCAGGACTATCCTTGTTTTTGGCTGGACCTATTTCGCAGCTGACAAAAATAAAATTTTCATTGCTCGCTCCCTTTATGATTATGGTCATAAGCTTTGCAGCTTTTCAAGCGACAAAAGATATTTTAGATCTTTGGGTGCTTCTAGTCTTTGGTATTCTAGGCATCTTCATGAAAAGATTTGGTTGGTCTCGTCCTGCCTTTTTGATCGGATTTGTATTAGCCACACAAGCTGAAAGTTATCTCAACATGTCTGTTCAATTTTATTCATGGAAGATGTTTATGCGACCTGGTGTAATCATCATTTCTATTCTCACTTTAATTTCAATATACTACAGCAGAAAAGGTGCGGTTGATGAGAATGAAGAACTTATAGCGAAAGGTCTGAAGAAGCAATTGAAACTACAACCACAAATAATATTTGCTGCAGTGATCGCCTGTTTTACAATTTTGGCTATGTGGGACTCATTACAACAGTCTTTTTTGGGAGGGGTCTTCCCTATCATAATTCTAGCTGCGATGATTCCTTTCTTGATAGCTCTTTTCTATGTCTACCTCAAGAATAAACAGGAGCGGCCAGAAATTTTTGATGCGGAGCAAGTAGCTGCAGCAGGTACATTTAAATCACCTTGGTATGAACCTATTTTATGGATTGGTGGTCTATATATTGTCAGTATGATCATTGGCTTTGTTCCTTCAATCATTTTGTTTTTTGTTTTCTTTTTTACCTTTAAAGCAGAAACTTCTTGGCTCAAAACTGCTATTCTTACAGCAGCTGGTGTTATTTTGCTTATGACCTTTAGCCATTTTTTAAACTTAGAATTACCAAAAGGTTTGATATGAAAAAGATAGCATGTATCTATATGCGCGGTGGTACTTCAAAGGGGCCATTTTTCGATTTAAGAGACTTACCTAAAGATCTTGAAGAAAGAGATAAGCTCTTGCTAAGTGTGATGGGTTCCCCTGACGCTAATCAGATTGATGGCTTAGGTGGTGCTAAAACTGTTACAAGTAAAGTTGTAATGGTTCAGCCTTCACAGAGAGAAAACATAGATGTTGATTATCTTTTTGCACAAGTGTATATCGATAAAGCTATCGTAGATACAAAACCTACTTGTGGCAATATGATGTCAGGTGTAGCACCCTTCGCTATTGAAAAAGCTTGGCTTGATTTTACAGAGGGAGATAATAAAGTTAGGGTATACAATATTAATACAGATTCTATCATAGAGGTGTTTGTTAATGTGCGAGATGGCAAAGTGAATTATACGGAAGGGGATTTAAAAATTGATGGCGTGCCAGGTACCGGTTCTCCCATTTTAATGAATTTATCAAAAATTGCAGGAGGTGCAACTGGAAAACTATTCCCTACTGGCAATTTGAAAGATCAAGTACAAGGTATCGAACTAAGCATGTTTGATGCAGGGAATCTAATGATTCATATGAGAGCCAAAGACTTTGGACTACGTGGTGATGAAAAGGGAGATTATTTCTTAGATAAGCCTCAGCTGATGGAAAAGATGGAAAGCATCCGCAGAGAAGTAGCTAGGGAGGCAGGAATGGGTGATGTGTCTGACAGTGTACTTCCAAAAATTGGACTACTTTGTCCTCCTTCGAAGGGAGGAAGCATCAGGTCTATGTATTTTACACCGACGACCTATCATCATACACATGCTGTAAGTGGAGCTGTATGTGTTACTGCAGCTTCTAAATGTGAGGGTACAATTGCGTCTGAAATGATCGAGCATCCTTCAGATGGGTCAGACTATATCTTGGAGCATCAATCAGGGAGTATGCCTGTAAAATTAGTTACTAAAGGTGAAGGTTTAGACTTTGAAATCATTTCAGCTGGAACATACAGAACTGCAAGAAAAATCATGGAAGGTTTTGTTTATTACTAAAATCTTAAGCTTTTAATTGTATTACAAATCACTTAAACTTCTTACATAGAAAACGATGCCTTTGCTTGAGAATATAACCATATCCAAAGGCATAAGATATATGCTTATAGCAGCCTTAGGGTTTTCAATAATGCAAGGCCTGATTAAGTTTGTAAGTCATGTTCATGTAATCCAAATCGTCTTTTTTCGATCATTTATTACAGCTATAATATGTACGATAAATCTAAAAAAGCAAAAGGTATCCTTAATTGGCAATAATCAAAAACTTCTTTTTTTGAGAGCCCTTTTGGGGTTATTTTCAATGACCTTATTTTTCTTTACGATACAGACCAT
This sequence comes from uncultured Saprospiraceae bacterium, assembly GCA_937961455.1. Taxonomy (GTDB): domain Bacteria; phylum Bacteroidota; class Bacteroidia; order Chitinophagales; family Saprospiraceae; genus CALGNN01. Next base: position 1,398 of record CALGNN010000167.1, on the reverse strand, counting down.
CCCCTATGGTGCTTCAGTAACCTTAAAATACTTGTCACCCTTTTTTACTTTTCTTTTAGCAATTTGGTTTCTCAATGAAAAGGTCAAGCCGATACAATGGCTCTTCTTGATACTTGCATTATTGGGAGTCATTTTATTAAAAGGTTTTGATAGCAGAATAGATAACCTAAGTATGTTACTTGCAATCATGGGTGCTTTTTTTGGTGCTTGCGTTTATGTGATCATTCGAAAAATTGGAAAAACAGAACATCCATTAGTAATCGTAAACTATTTTATGACTAGTGCATCCATTATTAGTGGAATCGCCTTACTGTTTATATGGACGACTCCAACATTTTCAGATTTTTTAATTTTGGTCTGTTTGGGAGGCTTCGGTTATTTTGGTCAGAAGTATATGACTTTATCATTTCAACATGAAGAGGCCAACATTGTAGCCCCGTTTAAATATTCTGAACTAATCTATGCATTTGCTATTGGGTTTTTCTTCTTTAACGAAGGGTATTCTTTATTGGCAATTATTGGAGTAGCAATTTTGTTATTCAGTTGTGTTGCAAATGCTTTAGTAGGTCCCAAAAATTTTGAAAAACCAATAAAGATTTGAATATTTTCAATTGAATAAATAAAATTTCTCATTATGCGTATAGCTATTCCTGACGACTATCAAACTTGTATTAAAAAGCTAAAAGCATATCAGCTACTTGAAGGTCATCAAGTGACTATAATCAATTCATACGAGCCTGATCCAAAAAAGCTTGCTGAAAAAATGGGTGATCCAGAAGCATTGGTACTTACACGAACCAGAACCAAAGTAGATCATGAATTGCTTCAATATCTCCCCAATCTTAAAGTCATCTCACAGACTGGAAAGAATCCAGGTCATATAAATGTGGATGATTGCAAAAGCAGAGGAGTTGTCATCCTAGAAGGAAAAGGCAATCCCATCTCCACTGCAGAATTAACTTGGGCTTTGATCATGAATGGACTTCGACTATTGCCTCAAGCAATCTCAGGAATGAAAGCAGGTCAATGGCAAGTAAATATTGGTAAACGCGTTTATGGAAAAAAGATCGGTATCTGGGGCTATGGGAAAATAGGAAAAATGGTAGCAAATTATGCTAAAGCATTTGGAGCAGAAGTGATTGTTTGGGGCAGTAAAGAATCTAGGAATAAAGCACATGATGATGGATTCAAAGCTGCGGACACAAGAGTCGCATTTTTTTCAACTTGTGATGTTGTCAGCTTACACTTAAGGCTTAAGGAGCAAACGAAAGGGCTTATTACTTATGAGGATCTAAGTGCTATGAAGCCAGAGGCGCTATTTGTAAATACTTCTCGAGCTGGACTCATCCAGCATGGAGCATTGATAAAAGCTTTAAAAAATATGAGACCAGGGTATGC
>CALGNN010000166.1 GCA_937961455.1 uncultured Saprospiraceae bacterium | reverse complement strand
TCTAATGTAGCTTCGTTGTAAGGCAATAATGTCGTTGGATCCCAAGGACCATTTGTACCATCTCCCGTCATGACCCATTTAGAATCTACAATGGTATTTACAATTCCTGGAGAAGAAGATCCGATTAAATTGATGGTACTGTCATTGTCAAAATGATCTTGCCAAACGTCAGAAGTTATCACTTCGTCCGGTTCTTCGCCAAATGAAATAAAATCTATTTTGATCGTACCAGAAAAAGAACCAATTCCTGGAGCTACATAAAAATCAAGGTTTGAAATGGCTTTTCCATCTACAGGACATGGACCATTAGTACAACTCGTTCCTCCATATCCTCCATCAAAATATGCATCTGTAAAATCAAATTCAAATACTACATAATCATTTACTAAGGTTTTTGTAATGGCTGCTTGAGTACTTACATAACCATCATGATCTCTAACATCCATTCTTAATTGCGTTCCTAAATTACTTGCCTTAGCCGCGACAAAGATTTTATTATTGCCTGTCATATCAACCGTTCCTTCGATGCCAGATACGTCTATAATTCCATAACTGAATAATTCAAATGCTCCTGTACTCCCATCTCCAGAAATGGTCCATTCTCCATCGGCTTCCATTCCGGTATATCCAGAGCCATAGCTTGTAAATTGCTCTGTGCCGTCATCAAATTCATCAAGGTAAACTTGTGAATGTATTGCAAAAGGCAATAAGCAAAAACTGAGTAAAACGAGTAATTGTTTTTTCATTAGTGAAATTTTTAAGAATGATTAATTGACCTGAATGAATTTAACGTTATCGACATTTACTTCTAGTGGAAATGTTGAATTCAATTCGTTGTATAAATGAAGTTTAATGGTTTTAATTTTTGTTGGATCAATGGGAAAGCCATCGATGTCTGTAAATTTATTTAAGGGTAGTTCCACATTCTCCCATCCATCCCAATCAATAGGGAAAGTTGTAGTAAAATCATTTGGAGAACCATCACGTTCTGCCAAGACAATAATTAGATGCGTCTTATCTCTACCATTGTTATTAATATCTAGGCTGAGATAGGTATCATTTAAGCCAGATGAAATTGGAAAAACATCAAAATCATTGGTATCCCAAGAATGTGATTCAGTCCCTCCAATCCAAACAGTACCTGGATCAGTACCTGAAATTTTCAAGTAATTATTATCAATGGGTATTGGATTTGCATTTTGAACTGCCGTATTTGCATTTTGATCTATTGAACCATAAAAAATCCACTTTTGGGTTTCACTACGCAATCCTTCACCATCAAAGTTGTTAACAAGAATTTGAGTCGTTGTGAAAAATAAAGTGGGAGTTAAGGCAGATCCTCCATTGGCTTTAACAGTGATTCTACCTTTCATCACATCTTGTGGAACTTCCACCACTATAGAATCTTCAGCTGCAAATAAAATGTTCCCTGCAATACTGTCGAAAAATAAAACTTCCAGCGGCTCAAAGAAGTTTTCTCCGAGTATGGTTACCGTCTCCCCTACATTTGCCGATTCTGGGTAAGAAATATTTACTGTCGGTGGTTTTAGTGTAACTCTAAATGGAAACTCCGTGACACCATTATCAGTTTCTATCCGCACCATATTTTCTCCTAATGGAGCATTCTCAGGTACTCTGAATAATAGCGCCTCATTAGTCCCAAATGATGGATTGAAATCAGCTGCAACACCATCATTAAAATCAATGGCTATTAAATCATTAAAGTGCATCCCTTCAACGGTAATCAAAGTTTCTGCTGGACCAAAATCCGGCATGAAAGTAACTACTGAAGGTGGTTCCTTTTCACATCCTAAAAGGACCATCAAAGAAAAGAAAACTAAAGTATGTGTAATTTTTCCTTTCATATTAATATCCTGGATTTTGAACTAAATTTTCATTAATGGCCAATTCAGAAGATGGAATAGGAAAAAGCACGTGAAAGTCTTGCATACTTTTACCATGCAGCAACATCGTTTCTTTAATATTATCTGTTCGCAATAAATCGAACCATCGTTTATTCTCAAAAGCAAATTCTTTTCTTCTTTCATCAAACACCATATCAATATCAATCACTTGTTCTGTCTCCAATCCAGCTCTTGTTCGTATTTGATTAAAAGCATCAAGGACATCCGGAGAATTGGAAAGTCCGCCATTCTTTTTACAAGAAGCTTCTGCTAAATTCAATAAAACTTCAGCGTATCTAAATACATGATAATTTTGTGGTGTACTCATAAAGCACACATCTGGGCCGCCTCCTATCACATACTTCTTAATATTAGTATTGGCACGAGATGCTCCAGTTGAAGGATATTTATAACCACCCAATTCAGGATTTATCATGGGATATTCATCGCCTGGTGTCATTAAGGTATGATAGCTCCTAAGATCTTCATCTTTCATGACATCTCTTATTGTCGTACCTGGATTATCGATGCTTGGGCTGGTTGGAATTTGTGAACCCCAGCCATCAGAACCTTGCGTAATACCTTGTCCCCAAGGAGCATAAAAAGCTTGATTCGCATTCCCCGTTCCAAAAGGACCGCAGCTAACATATTGAATTTGAAAAATGGCTTCTGCATTATTATCACTCGTCTCTTTTAGCCAATTATCTGCAAAATCCTCCATTAGCTGATATTGCCCACTGCTGATAATTTCATTGCAAAGGCCAATGCATTCATCGTATTTTTGCGTAGTTAAATATACATTTGAAAGGAGTGTTTTAGCTGCCCCTGAAGTGGCTCTACCTAAGTTGGTATTTGCTCTGGTGTTTGGCAGATGCTCTATTGCCTCTAACAAGTCTTCTTCGATAAATTCGTAGACTTCCGCAACAGGATCTCTTGGGACATTGACCTCAGTGCTGATATTGGGCACTTCTCTAATAATGGGAACATCCCCAAATATTCTAACTAAATCAAAGTAGGCAAACGCTCTTAAAAACTTCGCCTCTGCAATTAAACTCATTTTAGTTGCTTCATCCATTTCAATTGGCGGGACAAATTTTATGATTTGGTTGGCTTGAACGACTAATTTAAAATGCTCTCTCCAATAGTCGGCAACTGCAACATTATCTGCATTAACTGTAAAGTTATCAATAGGTGAAAAGTCAGGATCATTACCTCCAGTGGTTGTATTGTCTGCCGGAATTTCTGTGATTTGCCAGCACTTCCCATACCAATCAACTCCTTGAATAACTGCGTATGCAGATATCGCAGCTAGGTTCGCTTCGCTAGCCGAATTGTAAAAATTGTCCTCTGTTATCTGATCAAGAGGATTTCTATTCAGGAAATCATCTCCACAAGAAGGAAGTAAAAACAAGGCGCTTAGCAAGAATATATATATGTGCTTTTTCATTCTTCTTGTTTTAAAAGTTAACATTTAATCCAAAAGTCACCGACCTAGCGATAGGGAATCGTCCATTGTCCACACCACTTATTAATGGATTTTGATTAAAGGAACCAATCTCTGGATCGTAGCCTGAATAGTTGGTCAAAGTAAATAAGTTTTGTCCGCTCGCATAAAGTCTGATACTTCCAATATTTAAAGTATTCATAATCCTTTTGGGAAAATTGTAACCCAAGGTTACATTCTGCAATCTCAAGTAGGATCCATCTTCGACAAATCTATCAGATACTCTTCTATTGACATTGGGATCATTCCCATTGGCTCTTGGTGTTTGACCATCAGGATTATCGATGGTCCATCTATCAATCACATCTACGGATTGATTGATCCATGCGCCTGTACCTGCAAGATCTCTTCCTAGTAAATTATACACTTCATTTCCATATACAGATCTAAAGAAGATGGATAGATCGAATGCTTTATATGAAAAATCATTAATGAGATTTGCCGTAAAGTCAGGATGAGGACTTCCAATAAATGTTCTGTCCAAATCATCTACAACTCCGTCATCATTAAGATCCTTAAATTTAATATCTCCGGGTCTTGTGCCAACCTCTTGAAAAGGGCTTTCTTCGATTTCAGCAAGGCTTCCAAAAATCCCATCAGTGACGTGACCATAGTATTGACCAATGGCTTGTCCTTCTTCCGTTCTAGTAATCGGTACTCTTTGCAAGATCCCTGAAAGTGATCCAGTCGAACCCAGATCAACCACGGTATTCCTATTAACAGAAAAATTGGCTGAGGTCTTCCAACTAAATGGCTTAGTAATATTTTGTGTATTGATGCTCAATTCAAAGCCCTTATTATTCATTTCACCAATATTGATGAAAGGCGCATTCAAGCTACCAGCAGTTGCAGGAAGAATGGCGGGCAATAACATGTCCTTTGATATCTTATTATAAGCATCCAAAATAATTTCAAGTCGATTATTGAAAAAGCCAATATCTAATCCCAAATTGGTTTGAATGGAACTCTCCCATTTAACATCAGGATTTGAAATATTATCAGGAGCAAAACCCGTAACCAATTGATCTCCGACTACTACATTTACGGCTCTTAAATTTGAAGCAAATGAATAAAATCCAATCTCTTGATTTCCTACTGCACCGTATCCCAATCTGAGTTTTAAATTATTTAGATGCTTGTTGGTTTTTAAAAATGATTCATTAGAAACCCTCCATGCAATGGCTAAAGAAGGGAAATAGCCATAACGATTGTTGGCACCAAATCGAGAAGACCCATCAGTCCTTAAGGTGGTAGTCAATAGATATCGATCACTGAAGCCATAATTTAATCTTCCGAAATAAGACACCAAAGCATAGTGTCCCGCACCTCCAAATACTTCTTGTGTACCAGCATCACCTAAAATGAGTTCACTTAAATCATTTGTAGGCAGATTTCCTCTTGCGGCATACAACCATTCATACTTTCCCGTTTGGGCTTCAAATCCAGCAAGGAAAGTAACATTATGATCTTCATTGAAAGTTTTATTAAAAGTCAACAGGTGTTTATTGATCCAAAAAAGGCTGTTGTTATTATTTCTTCTCACTCTGGATCTTCTGCTCAAATTTCCTCTTTGGTAGGAAGGCCAAAATGTATTGTGATTGGTATATAATATATCTGTGGAGAACTCAATTTTATATTTCAACCAATCTGTAATAGTCAATTCACCATAAGCGGATGCCAATATTCTGTTCTTCGTATTCAAATCATCAACTTCCAGTGCGTTGGCCAGTGGGTTGTCAAAAGTTAGCACAATGTTTTCTCCTTCTGGAGCTTCACCGAATGTGCCATCTAATAATCTTGCAGGCACTATGGGAGGTGTCAATAGTGCGGTATAAATTACGCCATTGCTATTATCATTGAATGTAATTTGTTCAAGGGTTCGTGAAGCGATGATATTAGCACCGACATTTAATCGTTTATTATAATTGTGATCAACATTAAGCTTGGCGGAATATCTGGTGAAATCTGAGCCTTGAACGATTCCGTCTTTTTGGTGTAAGCCAGCTGTTACAGAAAATCTTGTTTTGTCGGTACCATCAGAAATCGAGATTTGGTGATTATGCATCAAGGCGTTCCTAAAAATTTCGTCCTGCCAATTGGTACCCTCTCCTAGCAAATCAATTTGCTCAAACTCTTCTAACTGACCTAAGCCAGCATCATTAATGTAAGAAGCATATTCTTTCAAATTCATTACGTCGATTTGCTTGCCTAATTGTTGAAGACCTACATATGAATCATAATTTAAACTGGATTTACCAGCTTTACCTTTCCTTGTAGTTATGATTACAACTCCATTCGCACCTCTAGATCCATAAATAGCGGTAGCAGATGCATCTTTAAGAATTTCAATAGATTCTATGTCGTTGGGATTAATGGTAGTTAGGGCGCTACTATATTGTCCCCCACCATCATCTTCAAATGTGGCAGAAGTACCTGCGTTATCATTCACTACAGGAATCCCATCAATTACATATAAAGGTTCGGCACTAATCGTGGATCCGGTGCCTCTAATTCTAACTGACATTGCACCACCAGGTGCACCACTATTTTGTGTGATATAAACTCCAGCAGATCTTCCTTGGATGGCTTGTTCCAATCCTGTAGCAGGAAGTTGTTGGATTTCATCCATGCTTATTCTTGTAACAGCTCCAGTTAGGTCAGATTTTTTTTGCGTTCCATATCCGACTACGATCACTTCATCAAGTAAACTGGAATTCTTTAACAAGGAAATTTCCATGGGAGCTAAAGGGTCGGCTACAATCAAGATAGATTTGTATCCAATGTAAGAGACTTCCAGTGATGCATTTGGTTTTACTTGTAACTCAAAACTTCCATCGAAGTCGGTAATGGTTCCATTATTTGAATCGCTTTCTAAAATATTGACTCCGATTAAAGCTTCCTTTGATTCACCGTCGATTATGACGCCTTTAATAGTTACTCCTTCACCACTTTGCCCTAAAGCAACAATTGAATTTAATAGTAGATAGGTGAATATTAAAAAACGGATGATTCGCATTCTGGATGGTTTACTGTGATTCCAAGATAACAAGCATAATTGTAAAATTAGAGTAGCTTGTATCAAATTACAGCTTAATTTTAGTGATTGTCCGAAAAGGTACTTTAACCAAATTTTAGATGGAACACCTTGAAAGGCTACTAGTTTAGTTAAGTGGAATAAATTGACAGAATGCTCTTATTGATTCAGTCAGAATTAAGAATTATAAGATTTCATTTTTTTTGGAATAAAATTCTATTTCGCGGTTTGTCAACAAATTAACATTTTGCACCGCTACACTTTGCCATTTCTTAACGTTTTGTTAAAATAATACTTGAAATCGGCCAAAAACTGGCGAATAAAGAGCTGTAGAGTGCTACACTCCTTTTCTAATACTTTAACTATTTTTAGACTAGCAAAAAACTTTGCTATTAAACATTGAAACAATTTAAAAATTTAACTATGAAGAAATTCTTTCTTTCTTTGAGTTTACTGGTGTTCTGTTTAGGGACTGCCTTAGCCCAAAGAACCATTACAGGAACCATCACTGATGAAGCTGGAGAAGCTTTGATCGGTGCAAATGTCCTTGCAAAGGGAACGACGGTAGGTACCGTTACAGATTTTGATGGAAATTTTACACTTGAAGTACCAGCTGGGGTTGATGCAGTTGTGGTTACTTACACTGGATTCGGTGAACAAGAGATTTCATTAGGATCAAATAGTACTTTCAATATTTCACTTGCCGAAGGTCAATTAATTGACGAAGTAGTGGTAATTGGATATACCCAACAAAAACGAAAAGACTTGACCGGTGCGGTCAGTAGTGTTGATTTAGATGACTACGCTGATGTTACTATACCTGCAGCTCCAATCGCTTTGCAAGGAGCGGCTTCAGGGGTCAATGTCAATAAAAACTCCGGAACTCCGGGTGGAGGAATTGATATTAGAGTCAGAGGTACTACTTCTATTAATGCAAGTAGTCAACCATTATTTGTTGTGGATGGAATTCCAATCATTGATGATAACTTTGATTTTACACAGTCAGGAGTTGGTAATGCACAATTGAGTGTTCTTGCGGATTTAAATCCAGACGAGATTGAATCAATGGAAGTACTTAAGGATGCAGCAACTGCAGCTATTTATGGTTCTAGAGCTGCAAATGGAGTTGTATTAATCACAACCAAAAGTGGAAGAAACGGGAAGACACAAATTAATTTTAATGCTTCACGTGGGCAGCAATCAGCTATCAAATTGATACCTACAGTTGACGGACCAACTTATCTAGAATATATTACTTTGCTATATGGTGCTAATATTGTTGGTACTGAAGCTAATTCAAAGTGGCAAGAAGAGATATTTAGAACATCCCCTATTGAGGAGTATGGATTAAATTTATCTGGAGGGAATGAAGATACTAAGTACTTTGCTTCTCTTGGATATGCTAATGATGAAGGTATCATGATTGGTTCAAGATTCCAGAGATATTCAGCTAGATTAAATCTCGAACAAAAAGCAACTGAAAGAATTGATTTTGGAATGAACATGGGTTACACCTATTCAATTACAGATCAAATCCAGAATGATAATAATATCTACGGAGCACTTTCAACTGCTATTTTACTTCCTCCGGTAGTTCCAATTAGAACTGATGACGGAAGTTATGGTTCAGCATTTGGATTAGAAAATCCAGTAGCTGCTGTAAACGAATACCAAAATAGAGTTGACAGAAACAGACTACAAGGTAAAGTATTTGGAAAAATAAAAATCACTGATTTTTTAAGTTTTACTTCGACTTTCGGTACAGATATCTTAGATGTAAGGGAAGACATTTATGAGCCAAGAGTTCTACAAAGTTCAGCAACAGGTGTTGCAGTTGTTGCGGCAGTAAAAAATGTTCGATTTGTAAATGACAACGTTTTAAATTTTGTTTGGGAAAGTGGTCAAAGCACGATACTTGCATTAGCTGGTATCTCTTTTCAAGAAGATAAGAGAAATACAACTTTTGCAGAGGCTGTAGATTTTCCAACTGATGGATTCGGTGGATTAAGTTCTGGTGCTCAACCATTGACAACCAATGGTGGTTATTCAGGAGATAACCTTCAGTCATTTTTCGGTAATGTAAACTATAATTTCGGTGAAAGATATTTCTTCACTGGTACTATAAGAAGAGATGGTTCTTCTAGATTTGTTAATAACAGATGGGGAACATTCCCTGGAGTATCTGTTGCGTGGAGATTATCTAATGAATCATTCTTGGCAAACGGACCTTTTTCTGAGTTAAAACTTAGAGCTGGTTGGGGACAAACAGGAAATAATAATATTGGCAACTTTGATGCAAGACAATTGTATGGAGGTGGTTCAAACTATTTGGACTCACCGGGTACAGCTCCTTCACAAATTGGAAACCCTGATTTGAAATGGGAGACAACAACATCAATTAGTTTCGGTTTAGATTTTGGGCTTATTCAAGACAGACTTGGAGGTTCAGTTGATATCTACAGAAAAAATACGACTGATTTATTATTAAACAGACCTATACCAACTACATCTGGATTTAACAGTGTACTTCAAAATATTGGTGAAGTACAAAATCAAGGAGTAGAATTGAATTTGAACTTCGGAGCATTGAGATCTGAAAAAATTGGTTGGGATATTAACCTAATTGCTAGCTATAATGAAAATGAAGTTTTAACACTAGTTGATGGAATTCCAATTGATGTAGGATTTGGTTCTAGAATAGCTGAAGGCCAACCTTTAGGTAGTTTCTTTGGACATGTTACCGATGGTATTTTCCAAAATCAAGCAGAAATTGATGCGCATGCAAGTCAGCCTAATGCTGCTCCTGGTGACTTCAGATTTTTAGATATTTCTGGAGGTGCTGGTGATGATGGAATCTTAGGTACAGATGATGATTTAGCTCCAGATGGAGTTATCAATGATAATGATAGAACATTTATTGGAAATGCTATTCCAGATTGGACAGGTGGTTTAAGAAACACTGTAAATTTTGCAGGATTTGATTTAAACATATTTTTCCAATTTGCTACTGGCTTTGAAATTTATAATAACAACCTAGCATTTGCTGAAGGTTTAAATAGTGTATTTGCACCTACAGTAAGAGCCTGGGAAAATAGATGGCAGGAAGAAGGTGATGATACCATCATTCCAAGAGCAGTATTGGGTGATCCTAATGGAAATAGAAGAGACTCAGATAGATATGCTGAGCAAGGAGATTATATCAGATTGAAGACGGCTTCTTTAGGTTATACCCTTCCAAAATCAATTTTAGGAAAAGTTGGATTTAGAAAAGCAAGAGTTTATGTATCTGGATATAATCTTTGGACAGCTACTAATTACTCATGGTTTGATCCTGAAGTAAGTACTTTCAATATTAGTAATGGTGCTGCTGGTACTGATTTCTTAACTTTCCCACAACCTAAGTCGGTGGTATTTGGTATCAACTTAGGATTTTAAATTTAGATCAATAAAAATATTATGAAACAATATATATATCTATTAATGTTGATGGTTACGATCATCACATTTGGTTGTGCGGATCTAGATGAACCACAGCCTATCAACTCAATTGCTACTGAATTTGCAATTGTAGACAAAGCATCAGCTACGGCTGCTATGAATGGAGTGTATAGTGATCTTCAGGATGGAACTTTGGCATTTGATGGTTGGTTGGGATTGGCCCAATTATTTTCTGATGAATCTGTTTTTACTGGCACATTTCCAACAAGATTAGAATTCGGAAACAAAAATGTCTTTCCAGCTAATACAACTATGGCAGCTGTATTCAGTGATTTTTATGAGGTAATCAATCGTGCGAATAATGTAATTGCACTGGTACCTAATGTAGTAGATGATTCATTTGATGATGCAAGCAGAAACAGCTTTGTAGCTCAGGCTCGTTTTTTAAGAGCTCAGTGCTATCTGCACTTGACCACACTTTGGCAAGATGTGCCTTTAATTCTTGATCCCACTATTGATGTTGGAGAAGTTTTACAGGTACCAAAAACATCTTCCTCAGCTATATATGATCAAGTAATTTCTGATTTTGAATTTGCAAAAGCTAACTTGACAACAAGTGGACCAAACTTAGCAAGCCAGCAAGCAGCAACTGCATTTTTAGCAAGAATTGCTTTATACCAAGGAAATTATAGTCAGGCATTAACTCTTGCTCAAGAAGCATTAGGTGGGGTTGATTTTGTGGCAGTTCCTTATTTATCTGATCAGATTTATAGCTTGAGTTTTTCACCAACAGATGGTAACTCTTTAGCATTCTTTTATGGTCCTGCAGAATTAGGTGGAAGACATTCAATTGAGCCATCAGCTAAATTGATCAATGCATATGAAGACGGTGATTTAAGATTTGCAGCTAGTATAGTTAATGACACTTTGGTAGCTACAGTTCCTTTTGGAATTAAGTATCCAAGTTTTAGTGAAGCTAATGCCGGAGCTGCTACTGATCCAATCTTCTTCATAAGACATGCAGAAATGGTTTTGATTGCAGCTGAGGCTTCAGCTGAAGCTGGAAATTTTGCTGATGCAAGTATGTATATCAATTTGATACGCGCAAGAGCTGGATTAGCAGATATTACTCTAGATGCAAACAACTATGTCGATGCGATCCTTCAAGAACGATTTGTTGAGTTGGCCATGGAAGGTCCTCATAGATTATTAGATCTTAGAAGAAAAGGAAAAGCTATTGAAGCAATGGGTGGAGAAGGATATGAGGCATGCGATGATATTTGGCCTTTGCCACAAAGAGAGATTGATAGAAACACCAACTTAGATCAGAATAGTTGCTGTAACTGCTAAATCAAAAATTTAGGAATATTGTAAAAAGAGATGCTCACAATGAGCATCTCTTTTTTTATGTCAATGACTAGACAAATTTGACAACTACAACATATTAAAGCCACCAAAAGCAATACCTTCACTTTAATAAAGCAGGATAAATTAAATTAACAAATGAAACAAATACCATGTTGGAGTTTCCTTCTTCTTTTAGGAATAAGTCTTAGCTCATGTGATAAGAATCCAGAAGAACTGAAAAACGTATTTATATATTCAGCAAATATTCAATCTCCCAATAATGATGACAAAAATGTTGATGATGAGCTTGATATAAATATTTCATTTGTCAGTGGGAATGATGAAGCGGTACATCATGTCAAGGTGCGCATATATAATAAAGATGATCAAACGGAAGTTTACAATAAACCAACTGGAGCTCATGTGCATGAGTCGGATGGTAAATACGATTTTACCGATAGCTTCAACTTAAGTAATGAAAATGGAATTACTGCTCACACAGATTGGATTTTAGAAGCTAAGGTATGGGGACATGGAAATGAAACGGGAGAGGTGATTGATATGATTGAGTTTCATGTGCATCCATAAAAACTGAAGAAAAGTAATTATTGGCTAAATAGTCTTTAATTTCCAAATGTAGAATTATCTTCTTTGCTTATAAAAATTTTTGTTGTAAAGACTTTTCCGCACAAACTCAGAAGGATTACAATGCTCATATTTCTTAAAATTCCTATTAAAATAAGACAAGCTTTCATGTCCGGTTTCATAAGCTACTTCTGAAACGGATTTGCCGATTATTAGCATCTTCTTCGCTTGATTAATGCGAAATTGATTGAGAAAATGAATAAAACTTTGACCAGTCTGGGATTTGAAATAACGGCTGACTGAACCAGGAGCCATACTAAGATGACGAGCTAATACTTCCATGCTAAATTTTTGTTGATAATGAGATTCTACAAATTGATATATAAGATTTAATCGATCATTTCGTGCGCTATCTGCAAGCAGTGGGTAAGGCTTTTTGTGCATCTTTTCTACTTCCTTATATTCACTTAAGCTCTTTAATATTGAAATTATATTCAAAAACTGATCAAATGAATCTTGCTTAGGTAAATCAAGCATTTTAGGCCCCAAGTGATCTTTTGCTAGACTAGGAAAAACGAGGGCATGTTGAGACTGATCTAGCAAGGTAAAGACTTCAGATAGCTCAGGACAAAAAGCGCAAATTTGAGTTTTAAATTGCATCTTAATATGTACTACTATCATCTCACAAGCCTCAGCCATTCCATAATCAAAATTTAAATGAGGTATATCAGAGCCAATCAACATCAAATCTCCATTCTTAAAGGGTCTGATGTATTCGCCCACCATTCTGTTACCGTTGACTTTATGAATATATACTAACTCATATTCTGGATGGTGATGCCAATAAAATACATCTCTTAAATCCGGATTTTCCAATACCCTAAAACTATTTTTTTGTACCTCAGGGATGGATTCTAGTTGAATCGAAATATTTGTATTTTTTTTTCTATCAGACATACATATATGCTCTTTTTGTTAAAATAATACAAATTATGGTGAGAAATGTGAAAAATATTAAAATGAATTTCCACGATATTTGAAATATAAGTTATTCATTATGGATCATAAAAATAAAACCATGGCTCATACCATGGTCCCTGATAATCAGCA
>CALGNN010000165.1 GCA_937961455.1 uncultured Saprospiraceae bacterium | reverse complement strand
TAAGTTGCTCTGATATTAGATATAAGAAAAACATCACCACGATACCATCAGCATTAGACAAGTTGCAACAGATAGAAGGTGTTTACTATCATTGGGATACTGAAAATTTTGATGAGATGTCATTTAATGATGAAAGACAAGTAGGAATCATTGCGCAAGATGTAGAGACCGTTTTCCCAGAATTGGTGCACACTAAGGAAGATGGATACAAAGTAGTCGCTTACGACAAAATGGGACCTATCTTATTACAAGCGATAAAAGAACAACAAGAGATGATTGAAGCTTTACAAATATCTAATGAAAAATTAGAACGAAAAGTTGAAGCATTGTCACGTAACTAACTTACTACATTAAGTAATTCAAAGAGGTTTGCCATTTTTGGCAAGCCTTTTTTTATTGCCAAAAATGAGGCTCTTCAACGACGGAATTGTCTAGGACTCTACAGTCATCATTGATCTGTCGGGGCAATTGCGTTTCATTGAGAAAGTCAGCTTCAACAAATAAGGTATCGCTTGCCACATCAGAAGCATGAAAATACCCGATGACCGCTTCATCAGGGTTATCAAGATTAATGATATTACCACTAATGCTTGCTGGTGGAGGATCAAAAATATCCCCATCAATGCTTATCTGATTGTTTAATAATTTATAAAATGAAAAGGCATCTTTTGTCAGAGATAGCTGTTCAATAGCCACCATATATTTCGTTTGAAATCTGCCTCCATCATCACTTATGAATCCTACCTTTTGAATATTTTCTTGTCCATTAGAAAGGTTATCTTTTAAAATTGAAAAGGTATTTTGCTTTACGGTTTCTGAAACAAAACACTTTTCACAACAGTCTTTAGGCATGGGTAATGGATTGCCGAAAGGACCTCGCTCAACGTACTTTTCCGGTGAGGTATTGATAATGTAAACACCTTTTAAAAACCAAGCATAATAATTTAACTCATCTTCTGGGTCAGTAAATTTTGCGAATATTTCAATACCCGAATCAAAATCTGTACTATCTAAACTTGGCAATTTTGTAAACAAGGCAAAACTTTCATTGATTTCTGGAACCGCTACTACCTTGTCTGGCAAGGAACTGTAACTTTTTCCATCTCCTGTTTCAATAAAGAGTGTGTAGGTCCTTCCTACTTCAGCTTTGAAATCTTCATCGGTCCAATACACACCTGTCCGAACTTCTGTTAAAAAACTTTGATTACCCAAATCATCTCTGACCCAAAGTGTTGCACCAGCTTCTTTTTGTATGAAGCCTTCGAATACATTTCCATACTTAGCGCTCTTTGATAAAAGGAATTCGTGAGGACCAAAATTGGTATTGATATATCCTTCAACCACTAAAAGGTTTTGTTCTTCTAAAGCATCAACATTTAGTTCATCAATGCAAGACACAATGAATAAAATGGTGCACACACTAAAGAAGAGCTTAAATAACTTATTTCGCATTACAAAAATTCAGCCGCTAATATCTATATATATTGCCAAATATTGACATTATTTATAAAGTATTGACTTGTAAGGAACAAAACTAATGATACAAAGAAGCCTAGCTTAGGACCCAATGGTTTCAAATGAAATAATATTGATGGGAGTGCCCCACATATGCATGGTTTCGACATTAGAAATTCGTGCTCTGCATCTTACTTGCGCACCCTCTCTTTTTAATTGTTCTGGCATATTTAAAGGAAGGTATGATTTTCCATCATCAGCTATAATGCCCCAAAAGCCCACACCAATATTTTGAAAGGAAGAGATACCTGTAATTGTCATTTGAGTTTATTTTAATCTACAACTATTTAACAAGTTGGAGAACGGGTTCGTTCCTTTCCTCAATAGATTTTAGCTGATCCAATAAGGCAGATTTCAAATCGTCCATTTGTGCACTTAATTCATTATCGTACCTATTCAAATGCTCCGCGCTTTTACTTATTATGGCTTTCATTTCCCAAATTTCTCTGATATCTTGAAAAGGTGCAAGAAACATTGGATAATCAGGATTCAAGGAATGTACTTCTATGGAATTACTTTCAGTTGAGGCGTAAGTCAATTTTTTAACTAGAACAGCATCATCTAATACAAGCACATACAGCTTAGATTCTTTTATGCTGTGTTTCCAATTTTGTGGCTCAAAATATTCACAAATAACGGTATCGCCTGCTGATAACATGGGTTCCATACTATCTCCTGAAACATCAAAGGAACGGTAGCTTCCTTGAGAAAACTCATGCCCTGGCAATTGATAAGAAGGCAGCTCTTCCACAAACTCTTTATCATGCACTTGCTCTGCATATCCAGCTTGTGCTGGCACGGGCACGTGAATAATTCTTTCTGTATTAAGTTGATCAGTTACAATGGTTAAAATTTTTGCAGCCATTCCTTGTTGACTATTCCCTAAAATAGGATGTGTACCATTGAATAGGTATTCTGGATTTAGGTCAAAAATATCTACCGCTTTTTTTAATAACTCAATAGTTACTTCTCTCCTGCCTCGCAATATCTCTCCCATATTCTGTGGAGCATAATCTAAGGCAATTGAAAACTGCCGTGCTGAAGGAACTTGTTGCGTGTCTAATAAATATTGAAAAGCTTCAATAAATCTCTGTGATACGTAGCTGGACATCTTTTATATATTTTCAATTTCAAATATATAAAGATTATTTATTATATAAAACTTATTGTAATTGAATTACTTACACATTAAATTTACTTATAATGTATTATACTTTTAAAATCTTCAGCTTTTAATGAGGCTCCACCAACAAGTCCTCCATCCACATCTGCTTGAGAAAATAAATCAGTTGCATTTGCAGGTTTAACCGAACCACCGTATAAAATGTGTAAAGCCTCTGCTTTTGCTTCTCCATATTTTTCACTGATCATCTCTCTTATATGTTGATGCATTTCTTGAGCTTGCTCAGGACTTGCAGTTTCTCCTGTACCAATAGCCCAAATTGGTTCATAGGCTAATATGATTGCATCCAATTGAGAAGCATCTAAATGGAATAAACTATCATTTATTTGCTGGCTGACATATTCTTTGTACGACCCATCTTTTCTAATCTCTAAAGGCTCTCCCACACAAAATATAGCGCTAAGTCCATTCTTTAGCAAAGCATCAATCTTTTGGGCTAAGAGTTCGTGGCTTTCATTAAAATAAGCTCTCCTTTCAGAATGCCCAACCAAAGCATAACTGCATCCATAAGACTTGATCATGTCTACAGAGATCTCACCGGTATATGCGCCTTTTTCTGCGGCATGGACATTTTGTGCAGCAAGAGAAATAGAAGACTGACCTTCAAGCAATTTCCCAACGCGATCCAAATGAACAAAGCTTGGCGCTAAGATGACTTTTACCCCTTCTGGAATGGAATCAGATACGAGATCTTCTGTTAATTTTATGGCATCATTTTTTGCAAGATTCATTTTCCAATTTCCTGCAACAATTTTGTTTCTATTCATAATATAAAATATTAGCATGCGAGTTAATAATTTTCTATAATTGCTAGTTGAATTTTGAGAGAAATTTTATTTTTTTTTGTGGAATATGGCTGAGCAACAAAATTTTGTACATAGAGATCTTAGTTGGCTGGACTTTAATTATCGCGTACTGCAGGAAGCAAACGATACGACTGTCCCTTTATTTGAACGGATTAAGTTTTTAGCCATCTATTCTTCTAACCTTGATGAGTTTTTTAGAGTACGTGTGGCTAACCACAGGCATCTGGTAAGAGTAGGAAAGAAAACAAAGAAAGCGCTTGATATAGATCCTGTAGAAATATTGTTAAAAATCACTGCAAAAGTAAACAAGCAACAATCACAATTAAATAAAATCTTTCGAAAAAAAATCATCCCAGATTTAAAGAAAGAAAAGATCTATCTCAAAGAAGATAATTTCACAAAGGCACAATCTGAATTTATCGTTGATTTTTTTCAAAGTAGCATGTTGCCATTCGTACAGCCTGTGTTATTGGTGAAAGATAAAATTCGTCCTTTCTTGAATAATGGAGAGTTGTATCTTGTATTGGACTTGCAAGATCTTTATACAAAGAAGAAAGAATTAGCCATTACTAAAATCCCTTCGGATCACCTTTCTAGATTCATAGAATTACCTGGTGAACCTGACGAAGCTAATATTATCATTCTGGATGATATAGTGCGTTACAATGTTCATTCATTATTTCCTGGATATGATATTAAAGGCAGTTATTCTATCAAGCTTACCAGAGATGCTGAACTTCATATAGAAGACGAATATTCTGGGGACTTGGTAGCTAAAATCAAGAAGAACCTTCAAAAGAGAAAAATCAATCCCGCTTCTAGAATGGTATACGACAAAAGCATGCCGACTGTCATGTTGAAGTATTTGAAGGACATGTTTAATCTAGAAGACTTTGATTTGTTGCAAGAAGGAAAGTATCATAACAATTCAGATTTTTTTAGTTTCCCTCACTACAACAAGCATTATTTAAAAGATCCACCACTCCCTCCCTTGGAGCAAAAAGAGATCAGTCAAAAGGATTCTATTTTTGATGTTATTACTACAAAGGATTTTTTCAATCATGTCCCCTATCATGATTATGAGGCTGTAGTTAAATTTTTCGAAGATGCTGCTGAAGATCCCAAGGTAACACATATAAAGATTGTCCAATATCGAGTGGCCAAAGAGTCGCGCATTATGAATGCTTTAATAAGAGCTGTCTCTATGGGCAAGCAGGTTTCTGCTTTCATTGAAGTAAAGGCAAGATTTGATGAAGAAGCCAATCTAATATGGGGAGAAAAATTAGAACAAGCCGGCGTTAAAGTCATGTATAGTTTTCCTGGTCTAAAAGTGCATTCAAAAATTGCCATGGTTAGACGAATGGAAGAAAAGGGTGCTGCTATTTATGCCTATTTAAGTACTGGAAATTTCAATGAAGATACCGCATTCGTATATTCGGATTTTGGAGTTTTCACGAAAGATAAACGCATAACATCTGAAATCACAAGACTCTTTTCGTTTTTGGAAACCACTAAGGTACCTACAAAGGACTTCAAACATTTACTTATTGGTCAATTGGGCCTAAGGATGTCTTTGCTCAAACTTATAGATCAGGAAATCGCCAATCAAAAAGCTGGAAAAAAATCTGGGATTACACTCAAGCTCAATAGTCTGCAGGATCAGCAAATGATCGAAAAATTATATAAGGCAAGCGAGGCGGGTGTTAAAATAAAATTGATCATTAGAGGCATTTGCACCTTAGTGCCAGATATAGAAGGAAAGAGCAGTAATATTCAAGTCATCAGCATCGTAGATCGTTTTCTCGAACATAGTAGAATTTATGTTTTCAATAATAATGATAATCCAAAAATTTATCTTTCGTCTGCGGATTGGATGACACGAAATTTAAGTCATAGAATTGAAGTTGCTTTTCCTGTTTATGATGAAAAAATTAAAGAGGTCATTACAACCATCTTAAGAATTCAATGGAACGATAATATTAAAGCTCGATGGATTCATCCAAAGAAAAACAATAAGTATAGGAGAAGCGAAGGTGATCTAAATGTGCGGTCTCAGGTAGAAACTTACTTCTACATCAAAAGAGTTGCAGAAAGAAATAAAATAGCTAAGAAAAAAATAAAGAAGTAAAGAGCTCAATGAGCATATTCCTTTTATTTTTTTTGGTACAGCTTGCACATAGCATCTCAATTGAGCTTGATTAAACTAAGTAATTCGTACTTTTGCAAATCTTTTATAAACCTAATTTATGCTCAAAGCGATATCCCCTATTGACGGTAGATATGCCTCAAAGACTGATGCATTGAAAGACTATTTTTCAGAATTTGCCTTAATAAAATATAGGGTTTTTGTTGAAGTTCAATACTTTCTATTTTTAAATGAAAAGGGTATTGTACAGCCATCGTGCACAACAGAAGAGTTAGAAAAAATCAAGGACATTCACAGTTCATTTTCAGAAGAAGATGCTTTGCGCATTAAAGAAATTGAAAAGCTGATCAATCACGATGTAAAAGCTGTCGAATATTTGATCAAAGAAAAAATGGACCAACTTGGAATAAAGCAACAAAAGGAGTTTGTCCATTTTGGTCTTACTTCACAGGACATAAACAATACCAGCATTCCATTAATGATTAAGGATTGTAGAGGCTCAATTATTGATCCTTTACTTAAAGAACTCTTAGAAGCTATTTCTCAAAAATCCATAGATTGGATTCCACAAGCCATGCTGGCACATACTCATGGGCAGCCTGCTTCTCCAACAAATTTTGGAAAAGAAATGCGTGTTTTTTACGAGCGCTTATCAAAGGAGATTGATGCTCTTAAGGAATTAAAAGCAGAAGGTAAATTTGGTGGAGCAACTGGGAATTTGAATGCACATCAAGTAGCTTTCCCTTCACATGATTGGATCAACTTAGCTAATACTTTTAGTCAAGATTATTTGGGACTTGAAAGACAACAATTTACCACACAGATATCACATTACGATGATCTCTCTAGAATTTTCATGTCTTATCAAAGGATATGTACAATGCTCATTGACTTTTCTAGAGACATTTGGACCTACATTTCAATGGAGTACATCAGCCAAAGTGTTAATCCAGATGAAGTGGGATCTTCAGCAATGCCCCATAAAGTAAATCCTATTGACTTTGAAAATGCAGAGGGGAATTTAGGTCTTGCCAGAGCTATTTTTAGTCATCTTTCTGACAAGCTTCCTATTTCAAGATTGCAACGTGACCTTACGGATAGCACTGTAACAAGAAACATTGGAGTCCCTTTTGGTCATCTAATTATCTCTATTCAAGCTTTGTTAAAAGGCTTAAAAAAAATAGACTTGAATAAACAGCAAATTGATAAGATTTTATCAAATAAGTGGATCGTATTGAGCGAAGCCATCCAGTCAGTGCTTCGCAAAAATGGATACGAAAAACCCTATGAAAAGCTCAAAGAGTTGACCAGAGGTAAGGATCATATTGGAGAAGAAGAAATCCACACTTTCATCCAAACACTGGATGTTGATGAAGAAACAAAATCGTATTTAATGACGCTAAAGCCTGAATTGTATACAGGTATATTCCCTAAATATTAAAATTTTTATTATATTAAATATCCACTTTTCATTAAAATTAATAAATCATGATTTTAGACTTTTTAAAGAGATTATTCGGTTCTGCTAAAAATGCAGGAGAAAAAATAGGTAGTACAATTGGTGACGTTGCAGATGGTGCAGGTAATGCTGTTGGATCTGTAGTAGATGGGGCGAAAAATGTTGCAGGCAATGTAGCAGATGTTGCTGGTGATGCGGTTGGCGGTGTTGTTGATGGTGCTAAAAATGTTGCTGGCGGTGTTGTCGATGCAGCTGGTTCCGTTGTAGACGGTGCTAAGAATGTAGCAGGAAGTGTAGTAGATGTAGCTGGTGATGCTGTTGGTGGTGTTGTTGATGGTGCTAAAAATGTTGCTGGCGGTGTTGTCGATGCAGCGGGTTCTGTCGTAGACGGTGCTAAGAATGTAGCTGGTAGTGTTGTTGATGTGGCAGGTGATGCAGTAGGTGGTGTTGTTGATGGAGCTAAGAATGTGGCTGGGGGTGTTGTCGATGCAGCGGGTTCAGTCGTAGACGGTGCTAAAAATGTGGCTGGTAATGTTGTTGATGCAGCGGGTGATGCGGTAGGTGGTGTTGTTGATGGTGCTAAAAATGTTGCTGGCGGTGTTGTCGATGCAGCTAGCGGAGCTGTGGGCAGTGTTGTTGATGGTGCTAAAAATGTTGCTGGTGGCGTTGTCGATGCAGCTGGTTCTGTGGTTGATGGAGCCAAAGATGCTGTTTCTGGAGCTGTAGATGCAGCTGGT
>CALGNN010000164.1 GCA_937961455.1 uncultured Saprospiraceae bacterium | reverse complement strand
AACATAGAGGAGGCCAATGCTCAAGTTGTGATTAGCTTTCAAATTGTACTTTAGCTATGGTGAATCACAGCGAATCTTTTATAATCTGCTGTGATTCAATTTTTTATGTAATACCTTAGCATTTGCTTTTTTAAAAGAATTCTAGTTGTTGTGTGGGTTTTTGTAAGCTTTTTTCTTTTCTACCTTCATAGAGCTCCATCATACCAAACTGCTTATCGGTAATCATCAATATTCCGATATGTCCGTATTCTGGAAGTAATTTTTTAACACGTTTTTCATGGACAGCCGCATTCTCTCTACTTGCACAATGCCTTAAATAAATGGAAAATTGAAACATGGTAAACCCATCTTTCAATAAATGTTTTCTAAACTTATTGGCAGCTTTAATTTCTTTCTTTGTGCTCGTAGGCAAATCAAAAAAAACGAATAACCACATAATTCGGTATTGATTGAATCTTGAATACACATTTACGTTGAATCAAAAAACATTCCGAATTATATCAAACTTGGATATATTATATTGCGTCTGGTACCAGCAAAGCATTGGCTAAGTGATTGGGTTGTCATAGCCATTCCTACCATCAATGGGCGCTTTTGTTTTGAAAATTGGGCATCCATCGTAGCAAGAGAAAGTAATTTTTGTTTAGAGGTCTTACTTATTATGTGATTTTCGCCTTCTTCCATATATATTTCATATACCAACTTATCCACAAAAGGCCTAAAGGGTTCCATTATGTCATCTGCCAATCCAAAAGCATTGTATTTATTCTTGTGAAAAACACCCAAAGTTGGAAGCAATCCTGAACTAACTAAAGCTCTTGCCATCATAGATCTTAATATGATATACCCATAGTTTAGCCAATGATTTGGGGGATCACCGTATCGATCTCTTGTAAAGTCTTCAAACATCTTCGACCAATAAATTCTAGCAGCTTGAGCTTCATCATTTCCTGCATCTCCACTTTTTACCCTGTTCTGAAGGATTTCTAGTTGTTTCCAAGATTTACCAAGACTTAATAAAAGCAATTTTTGATTCCTTATTTTTGCTACAATAGTTTGCTTCCACAAGTTTTTCTTAAGAGCTTCACTAGCAGCTATTTGATTTTTTTGAACTAAAGTCTGCGTATAATTTCCTTCCAAGGGAAGCATGAGTCCCTGAGGAATATGTGAAGAATTACATGAAATTATTGCTGCCTTATTATTTTGCAATCTTCTTATAACATCATGTGTAAGAGTAATTTGAGCATGATCTAATAATACCATACCAATATCTTCAATAGGTATACTTATTGTTTCATCTTCATTGGGTTTTTTAATAAGAAGTTGATCAAGCTTAATAGATAGATAAGCGGGATTGCCAAAATATAATGTTCTTTTAATCATTGTATATTCCCAAGTCTATCGATACTAAGCTTAACGCAATTATTTTTAATCATCAATCCATCAATAGATTTCTCTCTTTTATTTAAGGCTCCAAATTCTTCTTTATTTAATATTGAAATGGCAAAAGACATAGGAACAAAAAAGCACGAATGCTTTGTAAAGCTGACACATTTATACATTCTAGAATAGTCTAAGTCAGATGGCAATTCATTTTTATCACCATCTTCCACTACATAAACTAAATCTCCGGGAGAAAGAAAAAAACAATCATAACCCTCTTTATCTTCTGCCAAGGGAAGTTGGTCTTTCATTAATCGGTACACATCTCCAAAAGGTATGCTTGAGTCTTTTGTAATAAGGTGCTCACCTGTTGTAATTGATTTATAAATGGTAAAAAATAAATTGGTTCCTTTAGCTGATTCAACATATTTTGACGCCTTAACACCTGTTTCTGATAAAGCAAATTTTTTACCCATACTTTCAATTAATGTGACCTTCTTTAATGGTATTTTTAAATCCCTATTTAAAATAGATAAGCCATTAGGAGAAAATGCTTCTTTCGGGTCTTTATTAAAGGCATTGAAGTGATTTAAAACTAAATTTTTTGTTTTTACATCGATTATTTTTTGAATTCTTTTTTGATCAAAACTTTCATCTAATAATGTTCTGCTAGATGCGTAATTATCATTTTCAATTATGATTTCAGTCCGTACAACCGTTTCTTCATTAAGTAAAATTGGATCTGTTTTGAGACTTTTTTTAACTTTCTTTATATCCCCTTCACAACTAGCAAAGCGTTTTTTTACTTCATTTCTGATATATTTATCCGCAATTAATTCAACATCATTAAGAGCCTTATTTAATTGCACTGTTTTGTATTCCCTGACAGTCCTCTTTCCATTAACCGTATCTTTATGTAGTGGTTTTCTAATAGACCAAAAATCTGGAGACTTTTTTTGCTTTACGAATCTCTTTACCATTTCACCATTAATATTTTCATATCGTTGGTAATAATTATTAGTTTTATTTATTACTCTAAGATTTTGCTTAAAAGAAATAATAATTCTTTCTAACTTTTGGTGTGCTTCGTTAGTAAAAGATTGCCATGGATGAAAATAATGGCTTTGATAACTCCCGTCTTTTGATTTAGGAAATAATTTTGCTTTTAATTCATATCTAATTTTTTTGTTCTGATAACTATTAATATACTGAATATGATGTCTTGTTGCACAAGCCACTACCAATGCATCTAGAGCATGATGCCTGTGATCAAGTCTTTTTAATTCAGTATCATAACCAGATAAATCAATTCTTCCATTTTTCTTCTGATAATAAAGATCTGTTTTATGAATTTCATTCATACGAATAAAACGGTCTGATAGTAATTTTTTCCAAACCTGATGAAGACCCCAATCAGTTTTTAATTTATGCGTAATACCTCCCACCATCGGTATTAAATTAGGCGAAATAAAATCTTTATCCTTTTCATCTCGGACAACTGGATCTAACAATTGCAAGAGTTTTTTTGAAATGTAGCGAGTATTATTTAATTGAGCAGCATTAAAAGACTTAGGAACTTCAAGACTCAATAGGTTTCGTAATTTAGACTTTTGCTTACCATACATTTTTTTAACAAGTGTTTCATAAGCATCCTTTGACAATATTTGAGTGCCATTACTTAGCTTAGTACCTCCCTTTTCAGAGATGAATTGATAGGCTGTCATATCTCCTTTTAAGTTATTTGCTTCTTTCTCACAGATGATCTTATTGGCGAAAGAATCATCGTAAAACTTACTTTTCGGAATAACATGTTCAATTTCGATAGCTCGGGAAAAAAGATCTGCAAGTGAAATTGCTTGACCTGTATAAGGAGAGATATACTTTTGCTCTAACCATAGTTTATACCTAAGAAGCTCAGAAGTAGTTGGATCCCCTTTCCTTCTAATTACTTTAATATCATCTTCAATTTCTGATTGGGAGCTTAATACTCCTTCTTCATACAACTTAAACAAATCAAGTTGACCTTTTGAGTATGGGTTGATCGAATTGTAGTCTTTTTTTAACTCAATCAGCATCGCCTTTGCTCTTTGATTGGTTTTATGATTTTCATTCCTTTTCTCTGTCCATTTCTTTCGTTTATCATTTGGCATCTTTAATTCACGAGCCAATTCAACATGTATCTCATTAGGTCTTCCATATTGAGACCATACATCTCTTACTATTAATAATGTTTCTCTTAATATTTTTTCGACTACTGGATTTCTTAAACTATGTTGCGGAACAAGCAAATTCACATCAATATCATCTGGACTCTTAAAGATTGAATTTGAACTAACCTCACTATGTCTATCATATACGATGTACGATGCTAACCATTCCGGAAGTCCTTGAAAATCCTCTATTTTTTGAAAACTCATAGCATGTTCCCTTACCCTGTCTTTCAGCTCTTGATCATATTCTCCAGTTAAAATCTTTTCAATTCTAATCTTCGTTTTTTCATGAATACTCTTGGAATCCCACAAATCACCACACCTCATTAATACCAACATTTGTTCTATGGCCTTTTGAGATAAAGAGCCATAGTCTTTTGCAAATGGTTTTACTTTTGAAATCGCTTCGGCTGTATGGATATCAATATTTAAAATTTGTTTTTTACCATTTTCTTTTTTTGATTTTTCACATAACGCATTTTTAATATTAATTTCATTTTCATCGAGAGAATAAAGAATATGCCATATCCTTTCAATGAAATCTTTGTCATTAAGCCTCTCTAATATTTCAGCTTTCTTTTCCTTAGTCTTGAATTGTGTTAATATAGCATGGATCGTTTCATTACCTTTAAATTTATGTTCATCCTCATAGTTCAATTTATAATTTTTAACATCTAATTTTAAATACTTGAGAATCTGACTTTGATTTATTTCTTTTCTATTATTAAATAAATTAAATAATAATGCCTTTGACTCATTATTTAAATATTCATGAGTAACATCATCATTTAATATCAATAGATCATTTTCTGCCCTGAATTCTTTTTCAAAAATTCTAATATTATGTATTTGGCTCCAAATTCTATATTCTTGAAATAAAGGGTGAGATTTAGCAATGACTTTTATTGGTTTTTCTACAAGTTGTCCATTAAGGTGAAATTTATAGCTTTCGTATTTGCAATTTGATAAAAGATGTTTTTTTGATTTCAATGGTCTTTGATAAAAAATAATATCATCAATAATTAACTTTTGTATTGTTTTGTTTATTAAATTTTGTCTATGCTTTATATTATTTTTATATAGCTGAATAGCTATTTTTTCTAATAGTTTTTTATTAGTAAGCTCTTCATGAAATTGACTTTGTTTGTTTAATATTTTCTCTAATTCACTTTTATAAAATTTTCTATCAATTGTGTGCACTTCTTTGCCTCTAATCTTTCCACTCGGATTTTCTAATAATTTTTGAAAAATATATTCCCCAACTGTTAGTTTTGTTTCTAATAAAATCTTTTCCGTTCTTTTTTTGCGTAAGGTCCAGTCTTCGTCATCAGGAGCAGTAAAACTTACTTTTATTTCACCACTTTTCAACCTTTGCGTGGTTATAATTAAATCCATTCTTTTGCCCTGCCAATCTGGTTTTTCTTTACCAACATATTGCCCTACTAATCCTTCACGTGTTTCAACAGTAAAAACATTCTTTCCTCTAAGCTTTTCTTCAAGTTCAGTTATGTTGTCTACTATGTCACTTACAAAAGATTTCTTTGTGTCCGTCTCTAGCGATTCATCCCCTCTTATTTGGAAATATCCTCTTTTTGTATTGAATTGCAAGATTAGCCATGCCAACTCCTCCTTATCTATTCTTTCTTTGAGTGCTTTTTTACGTAAATAATATATGGTCCAATCATGCGGAACATTTTTCAATTCTGGCCATTTTGCTTGAAAAAGTTTTTTCATTTCAAGAAAGGAAGAACTAAATTTAAATTCACTTCTATTCTCGTCTTTTAATTCATAAGCGAAAGAATGATTATGATTTATATAGAAAGTGTCCTCAATAAAACCTAGATGCTTTAATGTTGTGACAAGTCTTTTCCTCCTATTGAGCGATCTTTCCCTTAATCTTCTAACTCCTCTATGCGCAGTTCTATTAGATGCCGAGGATGCGAGTTTACCTTTATTAAAATCGCTAATCATGTCTTGAGACATTGGCAATATTCGAGAGCCCATTGCAATTATTTTTCCTTGCTTTGTTTCAAAGTCGTGGTCTACAAATGCCCATCCAACTGAGTTGGTTCCAACATCTAGTCCTAGAATTTTTTTCATCTGAATTTTTTTTATAGTTTTAGATACAATTTGAAGCTAATCACAATAAGGATTATTCCGTTGTGAAAACTTAACGGGTGGTGCAAATCGCCCTTTTTTATTTTATGGTACTCATCTTGGTCGCTACTTAGGAGTCGATTCCTAAATTAGAATATATTTTTGACAAAATATGTTTTCATACCAAAATTCAATTTATTGGAATTTTGTTTAAGTCTAAATAAACATAAGATTCAAATAAGTGTTAAGTTTGTAATAAGATTTTAAGATATGGAAACAGTAAAGAAAAGACCCGTAATGTTATACACTGAGCAGACACCGAACCCGGAGTCTTTGAAGTTTG
>CALGNN010000163.1 GCA_937961455.1 uncultured Saprospiraceae bacterium | reverse complement strand
CTTCTCGTCAGCTTCTTATCTTGAAATTTTTTCTCTTTAAAAAGCAGATCAGCAAAAGCTTTAAAATTTTTAGTTCCTAGATATTCTAAATCTGCATCCGCCACAATTTTCTCTAGCATCGTTTTGGGTGATTGAGGAATTTGCGTCGCCATGATCATGCCCAATATTTTATCAATATCAGTCTTTGATATCCCAAATTTCTTTAAAGACCTTTTGGCGATTTTACAGCTTTCCTTTTCATGATTTTCAATACCATTTATAAATCCGATATCGTGGTAAAGTGCTGCGAGTTTGATTAAGAATAATTCCTTTTTTGTAACTCCAGTTTTCTCTGCAATGTACATGGCTTTATCTAAAACATAAAGCGTATGTGCTGTGCTATGATAACTCAGATCCTCCGAAATTTTGGTATTCAGAATTCCTACAACCTCTGTGTAAATTTTATCAAATTTTGATGGCATAGCAAAGTCCTAGTGGTTTCTAATTCTTTTTACAAGACCTCCTCTAACTTCTTTAATGGATTGAACATATAAAAAAGCTTTGGGGTCTAGTTTAAATATCGCTTTCTTCAATTTAAAAAGCTCCAACCTTGTTGCAACCGCAACAATGATATCGCAGTCTTCTGCAATCTCAAACGATCCTGGCAAGTACCCTCGCTCTCCTTTGTAGACACTTATCGCTTTGGAAAAATCATTAACGATAATTGATTTAACTTCTTCTGACATAGAAGAAACAATAGTAAGAGCGGTATATTCTTCAAAACCATCCACTACATATTTTGAAACTTGGATGGCTGTAAAGTAGGTTAAAATGGAATACATCGCTTTCTCTATTCCTAAGATGAAAGCAGCTGTTAAAAATATGGCGGTATTTATAGCTAAGATGATTTCGCCTGTCGATAATCCAGCCTTCTTATGGGTATAATCAGCTACTACCTCAAGACCATCAATAACCCCTCCAGCTCTAATCACAAAACCAATTCCAAGTCCAATAAAAACGCCCCCAAAAACGGCGATCAATATTTTATCCGTCGTAATGGTAGGTATGTTGATGACATTCAAAAATAAAATGGTCAAAAGCACGGCAATGGTAGATTGGACCGCAAACGTTTTGCCAATTTTTTTATACCCTAGAAAAATAAAGGGAATGTTTAATAACAGTAAAGGTAGGCTGATATCTATATGGAATATTTCGTGTATTAAAATAGCCATTCCGATACATCCTCCATCTAAAAAATGATTGGGTATCATGAATCCCTTAATAGCAATTACTGCAAAGAGGGTCCCAAGGATTAGAAAGAGTATTGATTTAAACGAAAAGACTTCAGCCCATTGAATGCTTGATGAGTCGGACAAAATTTAGATTTTTCTGGTTATTGCTTCTTAAAGCTAAGGAAAGATATTGAATCATTCATAGAATTTAAAAATCGAATTTAAATCTTAAATTAATTCTTCTTCCTGTTAAGTAATTTGGAATGGCATACTGTACGTTGAAAACAGACTTTATCCAAGTATTTGAAGCCTCATTTCGGATATCTAAAATATTTAAGACCTCCAGACTTACCCACGAATTTCTCGTAAAACTTAAGAAATGATTGGGCCTCGTCGCTTTGCGTTCTTCATTCCACAATTGATATGAAAAGCCAATATCTACTCGCTGATAAGGTCTGTAGCGATAAGTATTACGGAATACTTCATTATTATCTTTCAAGCCAAATGGCAGCCCTGATCCTAAGCTAAGATTTAAGTGCGCCTTAAAATTTTCATTCCTCGGAAAGTAATCTTGGAAGAACACTGATAAGGTATAAAGTCGATCTGTAGGACGTGCCACATCTTTAACTACTCTAGCTTCCGGATCTCCTAAATCTCTTCGCATATGCGTAACGCCATACAAACTCTCGCGCGCTCTTAGGAAGCCCAGATTGATCCAAGATTCAACCCCTGGGACAAACTCTCCATTCAGTCGAATATCTAGCCCTGTCACATAACCTTTAGAATCATTTTGACCTGAATAACGAATTCTAACATTATCCACTTCATAGCTCACTAAGTCCCATAACTGCTTATAATAGGCTTCCATGATCAATCGATATTTGGTATTAGATTTTCCAATAAAATCTAAAGTATAGCCTCCTACAAAGTGCAGTGATTTCTGTGCGCTTAATTGTGTATTCACAAAGCCATCTGCATTTCTCATTTCACGATAAAAAGCAGCCTGCTGATAATATCCTGCTGCAAATCGATAGGAAATATCTTTTTTATTTTCTCCTAAGGGTTTGTATAAAAATTGAAATCTCGGACTGATCAATGTTTCATCATTCAAGGTCCAATGCTGCGCTCTAAGACCAGCAGTGAATTTCATTTCACTTTTGCCTTTGACCATTTTTGACCAACTATCTTGAACATAAGCTGAGAATCGCAAGGATGCAATTTCATTTTGTGTCTTGAGACTTCTCACTAGATTCACAATGAAAGGATCAAATGGCAATGAATATCCTGCGCTATCTAATCGCTCCCATTCATTTATTTTATCATAAATGTATTCGTGCTTCACTCCTACTCCCCACTGGACAAAATGGGATAACTCCTTAGTATCATCTTGATTAAAATTATTAAACTCAATACCGCCTTTGTGTTGAAAACTGGCCACATTGGTCACTAAGAAATTTCTTGTATACTCATGCTGAATACCCGCCCCTAATAAAAACACCTCATCTCCCGCATTGTCACTTCCTAGGCTGGTTTCTATTTGGGCCAATCGGTAAAATCCTAGTATGTCAAAGCTTTCATTCTCTTCAGAGCGATAATCGGATAGAAGGAATTTCAAATAATAAGGATTGGCCTCTCGATCTGGCAGATAGGTAAGGGAAAGTCCACCCATGGCAGTGGTAAACTCATCTTTTTCAGCGCCTTCAAAAACAGAACTCAATCTTAAGGCATTATCTATTAAGCCAAAGGCTGATGAGCTCTCTTGAGGTATAAAATCATAGACCGCTTGATTATAGTTTAGCAATAATCCAAGCTGCCAATCTCTACTCAGATCATAACTAAAATATCCTTGTATGTCAGAAAATCTAGGTGTGTATTCTCCTTTTACGTCTAATGAATTGAGCAGATAATTTGTGGTCTTATATCTTGCTCCTAATAAATAACGAAACCTTCGATATTCATCTAAAGGTTTTGATCCTTCAATATGCGCACTGGCTCCTAAGAGACTAAATCCAATGGAGGCTTGAAAATTTTCTGGGAGCTTATATTTGATGTCTAAAACAGAAGAGAGTTTGTCTCCATACTTTGCATCAAAACCTCCCGAAGAAAATGAAAGGTCTTTGATGAGATCAATATTTGGAAAACTTAAGCCTTCTTGCTGACCGGTACTAATAAGTTGTGGTCGATAAATTTCAAAATCATTTACATAAACGAGATTCTCATCATAATTTCCTCCCCTCACATTATATTGCGAACTCAGCTCACCGCCGGTTCCTCCAGAGGTTCCCAATGCAATATGTGGCAAGACACTTTCAAAATTTCCCGTGGTTGTTGGAATTAATTTTAATTGCTCTACCTCCTCTCTGATCATCCCTCCTTCTTTGACGACGCTTTCCTTTACTACAACTTCTAGATCCGCATCAGAAGGAACCAAACTAACATCCAAATTGCGAACGGATCCACTTTCAGCAGGTGCGATATTGGTAGCAGATCGCTTATAGCCTATTCTGGTAAATACAATGGTATGATCTTTATTAGCTGGAATTTTTAATTCGTAAAATCCGCTTGCATTTGTCTCCGTAGCAATATTGGTATCTTCTATAAATACCGTGACGAATTCTATGGCTGTTCCGCTGACTCCATCGATGACTGTACCACTGAGGGTGCAGTTATTTTTTTGGGCAGAAACATTGAGGCTTGCAAATAATACACACAGCCACATTAATTTATGGAATACTCTCATATAACCGTACTATAACGCATTAAACGGTGTAGCTATTTTTTTCAATTTCCTTAAACTTTCGAATTGTCGCGATGGGATCATCTGACTTAAATACTGCAGAACCTGCAACTAAAACATGTGCTCCTGCTTGCAGTATTTTTTCGGCATTGTGAAGACCGACTCCACCATCAATTTCTATCAAGGTCGACAAATTTCTCTGATCAATTTCATTCCTTAATCTTGTGATCTTATTAAGCGTTCGATAAATAAATTTTTGACCACCAAAACCGGGATTAACGGACATGATACAAACCATATCTAGATCCTCTAGCACATCAAATAAAAGTTCAACGGGCGTATGAGGATTAATGGCACATCCTGCC
The DNA here is from genome assembly GCA_937961455.1 of uncultured Saprospiraceae bacterium. Lineage (GTDB taxonomy): Bacteria > Bacteroidota > Bacteroidia > Chitinophagales > Saprospiraceae > CALGNN01. Next base: position 39,986 of record CALGNN010000163.1, on the reverse strand, counting down.
TTTGCACCCATGGCTCTAATTTGTTGTGCAAGACTGTGCACATGGTCAGTCGCTTCATAATGGAAGGTCAGCATTTCTGCTCCTGCTTCATGATATTTATGAATGTATGATTCAGGGTTTGAGATCATCAAATGAACGTCTACCAATTTATTGGAAGCCTTAGCCATGGATTTGACCAAAGGAATTCCAAAACTTAAATTTGGAACAAAATGGCCGTCCATCACATCAACATGGAGCCATTCAGCTTCCGATTGATTTATCATGTCTATTTCCTGATTTAGCTGGCCAAAATCAGCTGCTAAAATTGAAGGTGCAAGGATGAATTTTCTTTCCATAGGTTAATTAAAACTATGCTCAAAGTTAGAAATATAATCAGGACTCAGTTGTACTTTTGACTGTATGATTTTCAAAAAAACTTTAGCTGTGCAGATGACATCTGCTTCACAGTATAATGCAATTCTTTTTTCATCTTTTTCTTCCCAATATACCCTTCCTACATCCTTTCCCGATATATCATATTTTGAAATAGGAATATTCAAACATTGCGCAAGTGTGGCCAAGGAGATATAGTTTTTATAATCTCCAAATTTCCACATTTGAAGTGTGTCCAACAGGTGTTTACATTCCCAAGGTTTTTTACCCTGTATTTGTAATGGCTTGGGTAAGCTTAGACCATTGATGACCATTCGCCTGCAAATGTATGGGATGTCAAATTCCTTAATGTTGTGTCCACAAATTTGGTGCACATTTACATTGTAATAGTGTTCCGCTAATAAAAGAGAAAATTCTTGGAGGAGTTTTTTCTCATCGGCGCCATAAATACTTTTTAATCTGAGCTGGTAATGATGGTTATCGATTTTTTGCAGAACGCCCAAGGAAATGCAAATGATTTTTCCAAATTCCGCGTAGATAGCGGCTTTTTCAGTATACATTCTTTCAGCCTTGCTTGTTAAACTTTCCTCAGAAGTAGAAGATTCTTTAAAATATTGACATTTATTTTCCCATGATTTTATTAAATTCGAAGGTACTTCCGCATAGGCTGGATAATGCGAAACGGTCTCAATGTCAAGAAATAGGATATTATCCAATTTGTAATGTGTAGTCATAATTCTTAGTTTTAGATATACTAAATTTATTAACTTTGAGTTTATTAGTACAATCTCACACCTAAAAACTCACTCCCGAGTACCCTTATATTTTTATATCGAAAAACTGTTATGTAATGACTAAAAAATCAAATCAACGTCTTACCGCCTTTGCTATTGTGATGATTCTTGCTTTATTGGCAGCTAATGCATATTTGCTATTCACAAAAGTCGAGCAGGAAAAACTGATTCAAAAGCAGAATTCTGAACTCATAGAAGGTAAGAATTTGTATGTCGAATTGGAAAAGGAGTATTACGAGTCTCTGCGAGATTTAGAAGAGATGAAGGATTCCAATAAAGATCTCAACCAATTGATTGATAATCAAAAGGAAGATTTGAGAATTCAAAAAAATAGGATTGCTGGGCTAATTGAAGATGCAAAAGCCAGTAAGAATAATTATGAAGTTGCAAGAGATGAGATTAGAAAATTACGGGAGCAAACCAACCAATATCTTGCTCAGATTGCAAGTCTTCAAAGAAAAAATAGTGATCTAAAAAATGTGAATCAGACCTTGAATGAAGACAAAAGAATCTTAGAAGGTGTCGTTGAAGATGTCCAATCACAAAATGAACAATTAGCTGCAGTTAAAACTTCCTTAACGGAAAAAAATGTCGGCCTACTAAATGAAAAGCAAGAGCTTGAAAAAAAGGTTGATATCGCTTCCATGATACGTGTTCATAATATCACTGGATATGGATATAAGATTACCAACGCTGGTAAAATGAACGAGAAGCAAAGAGCTAAATATGTAGATGGCATTTCTGTTTGCTACAATATTCTTCCAAATGATTTGATTACAGAATCCAATGAAGAATTTTTTGTAAGAATTGTCAATCCAATTGGTGAAACCATCGCCATCGAAGATGAAGGTTCAGGGGTATTGACTGAAAATAGATCTAATGAGAAAGTGAGATATACCATTTCTCAAAATGTAGCTTATGAACAAAAGGAAGTCAATAAGTGTGTGCGTTGGGCTCCTGACCAGGCAAGTTTTGCACCTGGAGTGTATAAGCTAGAAGTTTATAATAAAGGCTATTTAGCTGGAACTGGAGACTTCGTCCTCAAGTAAGATATTAATTAAGAAACATTGGTTTTCATAGAAATTGTACTCATGCAATTTCTATGAAAATCTTATTACTGTTTTCTATCAAAGTACCACCACTTTCCTCCCCCATCTTTAAAAGCAATCACACCATTTTGTGTAGAAAAGTATAAAGCAGTTTGACCTGTGTTATCTCTACCTTCATATACTTCTGTATACGTGCTGCCATTAAGCTCGATGGAATTGATGAATGTTGATCCTTGATAGGCTCCTGCATCGCTTGCTAAATCATTCTCATATCCTTTATAATCTGAGATCAAGGATAGATTTGCCAATGGGCTTCCTGAACCATCCATCACTTCAACGGCAAATCGATCATAAGAATAAGCATAGCTATTATAGATCTGCGGAAATGCTCTAAAATTTAAAGTCAAATTCGGGGCTTCTGTCTGCGTTAGTTTTTGAATATCAATTTTCGCTTGATAAGTATATGGATGTACTCCATCTAGACATAAGACTTCTGTTTGAATTTGCGATTGATCAATGGTGTACGCTTCTTTATCACCGAAAACGATTTCATTATTATCGGCGTCGACATAGACCATTTCAGATCCATCATTAAAATCGAAGAAAGTCTTCGTGGAGGTGGAGGTTTCTAAATTTTCCACATTGGTAGCTCCATCATTTGTACAATCCGGAAGCAATAAATCTGGATTGAGATTATGGCTTGTATATGGAAAGTAAAAGGTACCTGTAAAATTCTTGATTTCACTAGCTGGATTATTCACTACAAACCAAGGTTCCATTTCAATCGTCTCAGCAGAAAACGTAACTGCATATCCTGAGAAATTGCCTTCATATATTAATTGATCTGAAGTAGTTGAACCAAAGTCATACGGTTCCACATTCATCACGGTCATTTTCATATTTTGTAATGGCTTACTCACCTCTCTATAAGAAGCACCTATGACCCCTAATTGAATAAAGTACAATTTTAGTTCGTAGTTACTTTCTCCAAAATCTATGACATTTCCTGGAATAAAAATTTCATCATAGCGATCTTTAGTCCAAGCAAAATCAATTTGACCAGACTTCTCAAATAATTTTAATCCAAGTGTTTTTATGTATAATTGATTGGGAACATCCTTGTGCAATAAAAAGGGTTCCAAAACATCATTTTCGTTTAAGGTCAAATGACTGTATATGTAATTGCCACCATCGTAGTATCCAGGTGTACCGAATGCTAAAAGTTTATTGTTTAATACAGAAATACCTAAGCTATCTGTTTTAAAATTTATGGTACCAATATCAGAGTCATTATAAGTAAAGTCAAAACTTGCATTAAAAGGAATTAAAATATTCTCTTGCATCGGATCGAATCCTTCCTTTTCACACGAAACGATCATAAGGCTAAAGAAGCACAAATACTTCAGTAATGCTTTCATATTAAAATTGATATTTTAATAATAAATGTAAACTGTTAGAGCTATCAAAATTTTCATTATTGAAAAGGGCATTAGGTGCAATATCAACCACTCCTTGATCATATCTCAAGTCAACACTCAATTTAGTGTTAAACTGATATCCAACAGCTGCAACCAATCCAAAATCATTTTTCCTTATAGCGTTTATTCTCTGATTTACTGGATTTTCATTTAGACTTAAACTACTGTTCTCTACCGTTGCCAATTCAAAAATCGAATTCCCTTGAAGTGTGTAGTCACTATCCCTGAGGTTATCATCACTAAAAAGCGTTGCGAAATTATACCTTTCAATATTTTTATCAATAACAGGCACAGTTGCCGTGTTAAGAATTCTAGCATATTTGATTCCACCCATTAATTTTACTTTCCCACCAAAAACACTTTTGCTCAACATTAAGGGTAATTCAAGAACATCAGAATTTGTATAAGAATAACTTCCCTCTACTTTGAATAATGAAGTGGGTGTTTCGTAATAGTTTTCAAATGAAAAACTACTATTTAAATTCGGTGTTCTTTTAAGGTTTACTTGTAATTGAAGGCCTAAAGAATTTGATAATTTTCTTTCAACAAAGGCTCCGACAATACCGCTGTAGCCATTTGATCTGGTATCGGTATAATCCAGTCCTCGATGGATACCTGCGAAAATTCCAAAATTCCATTTTCTCTGCAGTCTTTTCAAAGTTTTCGTTCTTTCATAAGCAGGAACAAGGTTCAAATTATTTGCTTCATTAACTAGAAGACTTGTAAATGGACTTTGATCTAAAAGTGAAACTTCTGCAAGCGCTATCCTTTCTGATAAAACGACAGGAGCTTTAGCAACTAATTCTTTCCTATTTTTTGCTTCATCTTTTACATTGCTATTTGAAATAGCAGCAACATCAGTTGCTTGTATTGATTCAAGCTTTCTTTTCGATGCATCAGGATTTTGTTGAGTTCTTGGCTCTACTAATTTTCCAGTGGTATAAGCTACCGAATGCTTATTTAAATGATAACTATTCGATTGAGCTACATTCGTTTGACTAGCAAATTGATTAGGTTTTGCAATCGACTTGTTAGAATTTTTGATTTCATTTGATGTAAGGCTGGTCTGTAGTTCAGCCTCAGCAGTTCTAGTTTTATCAATCGTAGCAACTAATTCTTGCTTCGTGGTATTTGAAGTTGTAATGCTATGATCAAATTCTTCAGAAAGTACTTGTTTTGACGAAGATTCGATTTCAGCTTCATTAGAAGCTTCCGTTGTTGATTGAATGGAAGCAGCGCCATTTTCAAAATTTTCATTTTCAATAGCTACACTCCCTTTAAGCAAATGCTTTTTAGCAAGTTCATGACTCGAAGTGTTCCCTTCTGGTAATGCGTAATAAACTGACATTGCAAAGAGGAGTAAAACTACTACTCCTGCAATAATCTTAGTTCCATGATTCGACTGAAATGCTGCCCAAAATCCTTTGGGTTCATTATCGAGCATGGCTTCCATTTGATCCCATGCTTTAGGGTCAAAATCAAACTCATGATTCTGGAGTCGATCAACAATATCCCGTTCTATATTTCTGTTCGACTTTTTCATTTTATATTGTCTTTAGTAACAATCATTTTTTGTAATAATTTGCGTGCCTGAGAAAGATGCCATTTAGATGTTCCTTCTGATATGCCTAATTCTCCAGCGATCTCATGGTGTTTATAGCCATCAACTACATACATGTTAAAAACTGTTCTTGTAGCATTTGGTAAATCTTGTATCAATTTATAGAGTTCTTGCATACCGATATTAGAGTATGCTTCATTTTCAATGGTGCTTTCATTTTCAGACCATTCATCTATATGCGTAGTTTTAAATTTATTTTTTCGGCAATGATCAATAGCAGTTCTTTTAACGATGGTTGCGACCCAAGCTCCAAAACTTCCTTTTTCTGTGTATTGATGAATGGATTTAAAAACCTTGTAAAACCCTGTATTTACGATTTCATATGCATCTTCCTTAGAGGAAGCATAACGCATGGCAATACTCATCATTTTACCATATTGTTGTTCATAAAATTTCTTCTGTGCAACGCGTTCACCCTTCTTCAATCCTTCAAGAAGGATCATTTCCGAACTAGCGCGTTTTTGAACAGTTTGTACTTTATTCACTAAATTCCACTGTATTTTTAAAGTCGAATCCTGCATATTATAACATATACTCTTAAAATCGACATATTTTACAAAAGGGTTGGGTAAAAATCTATTTTTTAATTCTTAAATCTTACCAATTGGACTCATCTAAGTTAAAAAATCTCTTGTTTAAGGAATTAATAAATAAAGAACCATTTAAACTCGCACAAAAACTTTCGTTTGAACACTTGGATGAAGCTTTCAAAAGACGCGTTTTTCCATCAGATGTAGCGATCGAAAATTTGGCTCATTTTGATGAAGATTTAGCCGAAGCTCCTGCTAGTTCTTTGGACATCCTACAGCAATTACATCAATACGGATCACCTGCTACCTTACCTTTGGTTGCTGGAAGATACTTTGGCTTTGTAAATGGATCTTACCTCCCTGCTGCTATGGCGGCCAAAACGATGGCCAGTTTTTGGGATCAGAATACTGCATTGCATGTGATATCTCCTATTTGTTCAAAACTAGAGGAAGTCGTTGAAAAATGGCTCAAGGATTTATTTAAACTTCCTGAGCAAACTGCTGCAGGATTTGTCAGCGGAAGTTCTGTTGCTATTTATTGTGCATTAGCTGCTGGTCGAATGCACTTGTACGAAAAATTGGGCTGGGATGTAAATGCTGATGGATTATACGATGCTCCAAAAATTAGAATTATTGCTGGAAAACAAATTCATGCAACGGTAAAAAAAGCCATTGCACTTCTTGGGCTTGGCTTAAACCATATCGAATGGGTTGCTACCGATCCACAAGGTCGAATCATTGTTGATGAGATTCCTCAGCTGGATGATCACTGTATTTTGTGCTTGCAAGCTGGCGATGTTGGTTCAGGAGCTTTTGATGATTTTGTATCAGCTTGTAAACTGGCAAAGGAGGCAGGCGCATGGGTACATATTGATGGTGCATTTGGACTGTGGGCGAGGTGTTGTGATCATCTTTCACACTTATGTGATGGAATGGAATTAGCAGATTCTTGGTCTGTCGATGGACATAAAACACTCAATACACCTTATGATTCTGGTATTGTATTATGCAAACACAAAGATGCTTTAGTCAAAGCCTTACAAGCATCAGGGAGTTACATCGTCTATGGAGCCCATAGAGATGGCATGTTGTATACTCCCGAAATGTCAAGAAGATCCCGCGTAGTGGAATTATGGGCCGCGCTAAAATCGTTGGGCAAAGATGGATTGGATCGTTTGATATTGGACCTCCACGAACGAACCAAACAATTTGAGAAACAAATAAATAAGGAAGCGTTTGATATCATCAATGAAGTTCATTTCAACCAATTAATGATTGCATGTAAGACTGATGCTATGACAGAGAAAGTTTTGCAACTTGTCCAAAAGAAAGGAGTCTGTTGGGCAGGCCCTTCAAAATGGAACGGGAGAAAGGTCATAAGAATCAGTGTTTGTGCTTGGACTACTACAACTGAAGATATTGACTTATCCGTGGCAAGTTTCAATTCCTGCTTTGAAGAATTATATGGAAATCAGGTCGAACAGTGATCGATTAAAATTATTTTATTTTTTATTTCCTCAGAATTCACGAACTTATGAGAATGAGTCTTCCCTATTAAGAATTAGTCAAATCTAAATTAATGCGTTTAAATCAAGTAAACGGTCTGCTCCTATTGCTGTTTTTTTGTCAAAACATTCAAGCACAAATAGCTCCTTCAGAAAGCAAGACTTCTTTTTGTGAAATTGAAAAAGCTTATAAAATTGCTTTCGATAATTATCCAAATTTGGAAGTTCAATCTAATGCAGTGTTAACAAAATTTCAATCGAACTTAGCACAAGGGAATAATCATAATGTACTTATTGACGACTTAGTGCCTGTAGTATTTCATCTGATTACAGCTTGTGAAAATAGTTTCAGTTTTACAAAGGCAGAATTAGAAGAAGTATTGAAGAAGTAAACGAAGATTTCACGGCGCAAAATACGGATGAATATAATGCCACGATTGATCCCATCTTTTTTCAAGATCAAGCGAACATTGGCATTACATTTAAATTAGCTGAGATTGATCCTTTCGGCAATCCTACAGATGGTATTAGCTCATCCAATTCATTTTATTCCAATCATGGAAGCAATTTTCAAATTCCATTAAAAAACATTATTCAATGGGACCCATCACGTTATCTTAATATTTGGATTGTTGACAATGTAGCTACTTCAGGGTATGCACAATATCCATGGACTGCAGAAGTATATCCAGGTCTAGATGGAATTGTCATGTCCTTTGATTATGTCGGTGAAGACAATATTAACAACCGCCCCAATATACTGACTCATGAAATTGGACATTGGCTTGGTTTATTGCATACTTGGGGTGACTTCACGACCAGCGGCAGTTGTGCTGACCCTGCTCCTACTTATTGTGATTGTGATGATTTCATAGATGACACGCCAAACTGTTTAGGGTATAATAGTCTCTCCTGCCCTTCTAACTTACCCAATAGTTGTATTGATCCGGTCAATGATGAACCAGACAATATTTATAATTTCATGGATTACGCCTGCGAAGTCATGTTTACCAATGATCAAAAAACACGCATGGTTCAAACCGTAATCAATGGGATTGCTGATCGAGATGTCGTTGTTACTTTAGCTTCAGATCCTGTGGTATTTATGGCTTCAAATCCAGATAATAATAAAGCAAAATTATATGTAGATCGGTATGTTGTAAGCGAATCATTTGAACAAGCTGGCACGATTTCAGAAAAAATTATTATTGAACTTAGAGACTGTCCAACATGTTCATTTTCTTCATCCATCAATTCCTCTTTCTCTACCTCTGGGTTGCCCACGAATATTTCAGATGAGATTGAAATCACGCTCCTTAATTCAAATACGGCAATGGTAAATTTTAATGTGACGCTCACCGATTTTGCGGATCATGATGAAGGAGCTGATATCAACAATTTCAGTATGGACTTTTCACAGGATGCAATAAATGGAATAAACGCTACTAGTGAAGTTTTTAATAATGCATCAATCAAAGGTCTCAAAATAGATTTCATTGATAATTATCCTGAAGTTCAAACTACTACATTCAACCCAGGAGATTTCGTCGTTCAGAATATTGTGGATGGTGACTTTGAAGGAGCTTATATGCCCTTCTTAAATGATTATGTTGGATTCTATCATTATGATGGATCATTTTACATGTACTCAGCCTCTAGTTATCAGATGGAAGCTGCAGTAACAAATGATAATTCATTTAATGTTAAACGATTTAGTGGAGGCGAATTAGTTAATACCGCATCTTTTAAAAGTTTAACGCCAGGTATTTTTAACGGTGCCAATGAGTTAATAATTTACGATGCTAACAGCTATACTGATTGGTTGAATCAAACTGGATATGTGGCCGTGCGTGTCAACATGACATGTGGGGAACAGTTATATGTTTGGGTTGAAATTTCTGTAACTAATGATGAAATAGCTCTCCATTCAATTGGGATCAATCCATATCCTAATGGCGCACTTAATGCTGGACAATCTGAGACATGCATTTTTGATAGAAACATTGGACAGAGTTTCAACAATAATCATGAAATCCATTTTAAAGCAACGCATTCGATTACATCTTCTTCAACGATACTAAGTGGAGCGAATATTAACTATGATGCTGGAAATTACATCCTATTAGAAAATGGATTCAGTGTAAATCAAGGTGCCAGTTTTCAGACAATTTTAGATGGCTGTATTTGTGTGCCAGACATTCCCATACTATCTGATCTGTCTTATGATGATTATTGTACCTACGGATATCTGTATTGTAATTTTCATGCGGGTAACAATAAAGAATTTGAATTGCATAATTTGAGTACAGGGTCCTTTGAATACTTTATAACCATTGATCATTTTCAATATGTCACATTAACCCCCAATAACGATTATCAATTTAGGGTCAGAACACAATGTGGAACGACAGGAATATTTGGAGGCTGGTCAGACTACTTGAGTTTCTCTAGTTGTTTGCCATAATTGGCGTTGGCATTTAAAGATTATTGCCTATACCATTGACTGGTTTTTTTATTCATCTGTTCCACATCAGGATATTTATCAGTTATAAGATCACATATTTGATCAGCCATTTTTTCAGAAGCTTTTAGGCTAGAAAGATTGTGCAAGCCCAATTCATCTTGAGCAGGTACATCAAATAATTCATCAATGTATAAGGGCAAAAAATTACGATGTTTTGTGACCTTCTTAAATACATATTCAACAATTTGCGGATCGTAATTAATATCTAATTCAAGATCCTTCCCAAATTCTTGGGCTATTTCACAGACATGTTTCCAAAGGATTTTCATCACTGATGGTTTGGCTCCAATCCAAACCTTAGCATCCTCATTGACTTGCTTAGCTCTTTCTGCTTCAATTATCTCACGTACTTTCACAGAGGGAATGGGCATTACAATTTGCGTCTTGTGATTAGATAGTATGAGTTCTATATTTGGATCAGCATGGAGTTCTACCAGTTCGATAAATCTTCCTCCGACCAAGGGAGCTTCGATTAATAGCAAATCCGTATCATCCTTTTCTTTATACCATTTTTTAATTTGCTCTAAAAGAAAAACACCTGCCATTAGTTTAACTGCATCATGAACCATACTATCTTTCATAGGATACAGTTTCATGATTTTCTCTGTTTCAAAAGCTTTGCGTGCAATATCCCATTGGATCACCGTAAGCTTTCTCGAGAGTGCTTTACTAATATGATAAAACTCATTTATGTAAAGTGATTTACCCGTACCAGGAAGTCCAGAAAAAACTACAATATCAGCAGAGCTCGCTAGATTTTGGAGTTGATGATACACAGGACTTGAAGTAGGTATTATTGCCATGAATTAAAATTACAAAAATCAACTTATGAAAAGAGGTATAAAATTACCATGATGTTGGATAAAAGCGTCTGGTGTTTTTCTATAATAAGATTACATTACGAATTCTTATATTGCTAAAAATTACTTCATGAAGAATAAGTTGGTAAGCCTTGCAAAGAGACCCACTGGACTCCCTGACAAAGACATTTGGAATTTTGAAGAAAGAGCTATTCCTGAATTGGAAGAAGGACAGATGTTGGTTAAGCAGCATTTTGTCTCTATGGATCCTGCGATGCGTGGTTGGTTAGATGATCGCAAATCTTACATTCCTCCTGTTCAAGTTGGAGAAGTTATGCGAGCTGGTTCTGTAGGAGAAGTAATTGATTCGAAAATCGAAAAATTTAAGATTGGGGATTTTGTTACGGGATGGGGAGGTGTGCAGGAGTATGCCCTAACTGATGAGTCCATGTGGTTTAAAGTAGATCCATCTATTGCACCACTATCCTACTATATCGGCGCTTTGGGAATGCCTGGGATGACTGCTTACTTTGGCATTAATGAAGTAGGTGCTATAAAAGAGGGAGATGTAGTTTTAGTTTCGGGAGCGGCGGGTGCTGTCGGCTCAATTGTAGGGCAGATCGCAAAAATTAAAAATTGTACAGTAGTTGGCATAGCTGGAGGACCAAAGAAATGTGCTTTTCTCAAAGATACGCTAGGCTTTGATGCTGCCATCGATTATAAAAATGAGAATGTGTACGAGGGAATAAAAGCCCATTGTCCTAAAGGTATTGATATTTACTTTGACAATGTTGGAGGGGAAATCTTAGACCATGCACTTGCCAATTTACGCATGCATGCACGAGTAGTTATATGCGGTGCGATATCTCAATACAATAATAGATCAGCAATTGAAGGTCCAAAAAATTATTTATCCCTATTGGTGAACAGAGGGCGAATGGAAGGTATGGTAGTATTGGACTATGCTAATAAATATCGTGAAGCTGCTATGCAAATGGGCATGTGGATCATGGAAGGAAAACTTATCGTAAAGGAGGACATCTATGAAGGTATTGAAAATTTTCATGAGACTTTTCTACGCCTATTTTCTGGCGAAAAAATGGGGAAATTGGTCTTGAAGCTCTAAGCTAATATTGCGTATTAGACAGGTCCTTCTTCAAAGAGGGTTTATATTTTTCTACTAGCGCTCTTGTCGCTTTTGCCAACAAAAGATTATCAACAGCTAATCCAATAAAATTTGCTCCAGCTTCACTATAAGTTTTAACGAGTGCATCCGTCACTGCTAAAGTGCCTGCTGATTTTCCTGCAGCTCTAATTCTTTTCAGGGCATCCTTTACTTTAGCGACAACTTCTTCGTGGGATGGTTGACCTAAATAGCCCATGCTTGCAGCTAAGTCAGCTGGACCCAAAAAAACGCCGTCAACACCTTCAACTTCCAAGATTTCGTCTAATGCTTCATAGCCTTTTTGTGATTCAACCTGAACGATCAAACACATTTCGCCATCAGCATTTTGAAAATAGTTATTCACTCTATTCCATTGAGCAGCTCTAGCCAACGCTGTACCTACACCACGAATTCCTGCAGGAGGATATCGCATAGCCTGCACTAGTTTTTCTGCTTGTTCTTTGGATTCTACCATGGGAATCAACAAAGATTGAATCCCTCCATCTAATAGTCTTTTAATAAATACTTCATCTCCGGAGGGAGGTCTCACCACAATACTAACCGGATAAGCTGACATTGCCTGTGCTTGAACAATGATGTCTTGTAAATTAAATGTACCGTGTTCGCCATCAATAAGCACCCAATCAAAACCAGCACCGGCAGCTATTTCTGCTGCGTAGGAATCGTTTATTCCATTCCAGATCCCATAACTTTGCGCATGCTTTTTCAAGCTATCTTTTAATGCGTTCTTTTTCAATTCCATATAAATACTAAGTTACATAGCTTTAAACAAAGTTGCAGTTGATTATTCCAAAGGAGCCATAATCTGCTTGTATCTTATCTCCTGCTTTTACGATAACGGGTCTGGTGAAACTACCAGCAAGAATGATTTGACCTGCCTTTAGTCCTCTCCCTAAATTGTAATATTTTTTAGCCAACCAGGCAACACCCAGCGCTGGATGACCTAAGACTCCAGCTGCAACACCGGTTTCTTCAATGGTTTCATTCCTGGATAATAAAACAGGCACCCATCTCAGATCAATTGCAGCAGGTGCTAATTTAACTTTGCCTAATATTATTCCGGCATTGGCTGCATTATCAGATATGGTATCCTTGACAGTTCGCTTGTAAGAACTAGTAGGGTCCACTCTAAAGCTTCTGGCAGCGATCAATTCTAGAGCTGGTACGACATAATCTGTGGCATCATATACATCTTGAATACTTAAATTTTCACCTGATAAATCTTGTTTCAATACAAAGGCTAACTCTGCTTCGATTCGAGGGTCTAGAAAATCATTTGTTTGAATAGTTGCTCCATCATAGAAGAGCATATCATCCAGCAGGACGCCAAAGTCAGGTTCATCAATACCCATGGCCATTTGCATAGCTCTAGAAGTCAAACCAATTTTATGGCCAATGATCTTTCGTCCTTGTGCCAATTTTATATGCATCCAAGCTTCCTGAATTTGATAAGCATCACTGAGTGTTATATCTGGGTACAAAATCGAACTTGCTTGAATCTGTTGTTTTGATTGTTCAGCTTCGTGGATTCTTTCGGCTTCTTTCTGGATTTGTTCTTTTGTCAACATTTATTTGATAATCAAAATCAATTTACTGAATATGTGAGCATTGAAAATGTACAATTTGAAGATTTTATAGCACAATTTCCACCTATAAAAAAAGGGAAGCTGTGCAGACAACTTCCCTTTTTTTAAAATTTAAAAAATGCTAGTCGATTATCAAGCTCTTACTTTGAACAAATTTTCCTGCTACTTCTAAAGCAACAAAGTAAATTCCACTGTTCAAGTTTGATACATCTATATTTTCTGTGTAGGTACCTTGCGTACGTAGGCCAATATTTTCTTTGGCTACTACTTTACCTAAGGCATCAACAATTACAAAATTAATTTTAGCTGCAACAGGCATTTCATAATTTAGAAACACATTGTCTGTTGTTGGATTTGGATAAACATTAAATTTGCTATTCCCAAATAAAACATCCTCAACCGCAACATCTCCAGCATTCTGTACGCAATCCATATAGAAAGATTCTCCTAGTCCAGCTTGATTCATATCAGCAAAAAGTACTACTTGATTGTATGAAGTATCTACTGAGAAAGCTGGGAAATCTGCCATATCAAATGTTAATAATTCCCACTGATTTGCAACAGAGTTAGTAGCAAATACTTCGGCAATTACTGAAGGGTTTCCGTTTCCATCAGGAGGACTATTGGTATCCTCTATTTTGAATAAAACATCAACACCAGCTCTTGGAGACCAGAAAAGAATTGTATGAACTGATCCATTAGCGAAGTTCATAACCTCAATTGGTTGAGCAACACCCGCCCAAGGTTGAGCGCCAGCAGTCTTGTCAATATGCAATACTTTTGCACTTAAGTTTTCACCACTTGGATCTGGATTATCAATAATTTCAGCATTTGCATCTCCGAATGGAAATAAAACATGTGTAACATTTTCATTGTCATATTTCAAAGGAAGTGCAGCATCAATCATGGCTACTCCGTCACAATCTCCACATTTGTTGAAACAAACTGAAGGGATCGTAGCATCTCCATCAACGGTTAAGACACGATTTACAAATCCTCCACCGTCATCAAAAGTACAACCGTCGATGATATCAGGAAATTCTTCCCAAACAGATCCATTAGCAACAAACTTATACTGGTTTACACCCGCAGGCATGCTTACTGTAATAGTAAATACGCCATCTCCGTCACTGTCATCCATTTTGTTGGCACCAGAATCCCAGCCATTAAAGCCTCCTGCTAAGAATACTGAATCAGCACCACCAAAGTCTTCCATATCAACTGAGAGTGTAACCATGCCATCATTAGCACAAATGTTACATGATCCCCAGCAGTATGTACCAGCGTCGGTATTACCATCAACAAACACAAATCTATTCGTGAATCCTCCACCAGTAACGGTACAAGGGTCTCCTTCGGTTAGCATTTCTTGATCAGCCCACTGATCAACTTGAAATTTATATTCTTGATTACCTGCAGCCATCGCTGGAATGGTTACGGTCCATATACCGTCTCCATCAGTATCATCCATTGGATTTGCATCTGCTGACCAGCCATTAAAGGCTCCAGCAAGATATACTTGAGAGAAAGCTTGGGTATAGAAATTCATATCAACATTAAATGTCACGTCCCCAGGTTCAGCTAGAACGCAATCTTCGCATGATCCATAGCAAACGGTCCCCGTTGAAGCATCTCCATCAACGCATAAGAAACGATTGTTATTTAAAACACATGCTTCAGCTGCATCTAGGCTTTCCCAGTTATCATTAACTACAAATTTGTACTCATTAATTCCTCCAGTCATTGGAGCATCAACAGTCCATATACCGTCTCCGTCAGAATCGTCCATATAAAGGCTTGGATTTCCCCAACCGTTAAAGCTACCTCTAACCATAACAGAATCGATAGCTCCAAGTGTATAGCCATTAAGATTCACTGAGAGACCTACCATTCCATCAGCAGGTGCTACACATGGTGCACATGATGATAAACAAACTGTTGCAACAGTTGTGTCAGATACTAGATCTACAAATCTATTTGTAAACCCACCATTTGTAACGGTACAAGATTCACCGCCTTCAAACTGGTCTTGGTCAGCCCATTTATCAATTTGAAATTTATATTCTTGGCCACCAGCAGGCAAGGCTATCGTAGCCGTCCAAATTCCATCTCCATCACTGTCATCCATCGGGTTAGCGTCAGCTGACCAACCATTAAATGTTCCAGCTACGTACACTGAGTCGTATCCTGGACAATAGGTATTCATATCTATGCTCAATGTAACATTGTAATCTTGAGCGCTTATAGAACTGAATCCAAATGCCAATAAAAACAAGGGCAAAAGTCTAGTAAAAGTTTTATACATATTCTAGTATTAATTAATTAGTAAATTGTTTCATGGAAAGAGTACGAAATATATGGATTTTTACGCTTTTCATCATAAAAGTTGAGCCTAATTTGGGATTTTTTTATTTTTTAAGAATAGCTCAAAAAGATGTTTGTCATTGTAAGGCTTTGAAAGTATTCTCAATAAAGTAGGCTCATTTCGAACCACTTTAATGTAAATGGGATTTATATTTAGAATAGGAATGTATCGTTGAAGCAACAGGATTCGTTATAGAATCAATTTACTTATGGATGTAAAAGAAATTAATCTCGAACAAATATTTATAGATCTTTCAACACTTATTGGAAGCAGCAAAAGTATTAATCAAACACTTGAATCTTTTGAGAAAACGCTAGGTAGCCATTTTGAGCTTGATCAGATTTACTTTTGTGTGAATAGTACAAATGAATCCCCAAGCTTCTTTTGCTCTGATTCAAAACTCAACATATTAAAAAGTCTGACAAGCAAACCTTTCCCTAGTTTTTTACCCAATGACTCAGGATTTCTTCATGCTGATCACGATGCCCATCAGAGACTTACGGATTCATTGGCCATTGATTGTAAACACATTTTTTATTATAAGCCACATGAAGATTCGTGTATTCTCATCTGCAGTCATCAGGCATTCCAATTAATAGAATACCCAGAACAAACTTTTGATCTAGATATTCTAAAACCTTACCTCCATAATTTATCCAATTATCTAGAGTTAATCCACAAAAAAACAGATTTCTTAAATGACGAAATTCTTACGAATGAGCTTCCGAGTTTAAAATTTTTCAAAACATCAAATTTAGATTTTGAAAAACTTATCATTCATATCTTCAGAAAAGCTGGTGTTGGTTTAACTTATGTACATGGCGGAAAATTTGTGCTTGTCAATGATGTTTTTGCCAATATGCTGGGCTATACAAAAGATGAACTCATAGATAAAAAACCAATTTTTCTAGTTCCAGAAGAAAAGAAAGAATATGTACAATCAAAGGTCAATAGCTTATTAGATGGCACCATTAAAGAAACCAGTTTTGTCCAACCCTTTGTGTGCAAAAATAAAGATATCATTTATGGCTCTGTGAAACTAACAGCCCTTAATGATGATAAAGGTAATTATATAGGTGCTTTTGCTTCCGTAACGGACATTACTGAAATGACTTCTTCCCAAAAGGCACTAGAAGCATCGGAACACAAATACAGAAAATTATTTGAAAATTCACCGTATGGTATAGCCTATTCAAATGTAGAAGGAAAAATTACGATGTCCTCAACTATGGCGTCTAAAATTTTAGGTTATAATTCATCAGAATTAATCGACAAAGAACTAACCAGCATCATTGTTGAGCGCGATCATAAAAAGATTGATGAAACCATTCAAAAACTCATTCAAGGAAAAGAAGCCATAGAAAAAGAGTATGCGATAATTACTAAGTCTGGTGGCGAGAGGATTGTACGTGTTAAATCTGCAGCCATAAGGAATGATGAAAAAAGGATCATAGGTGTTTTAAATTTATTCATTGATACCACAGATAATATTAAAGTAAAAGAAACGCTACAAAAAACTAAAAGCAGCCATGAATTGCTTTATTCAAGGGTTTTTAACGGCATTATGATTTATGATTATTCTAAGCAAGAAATTGTGGATGCTAATGATAGCGCCATTCAAATGTTTGCTGGTTCAAAAAAATCACTCATTGGCAAAAATCTGGATGAACTTATTCAGCATAGTTCTAAATATCTTGATCCAGATGACACCTTTAATGATCTTGTTAAACAAAAGCAAAAGGTCTTAGACGGACTATTATCTAACACACTTTGTGTCTTTAAGAATTTTGACGGGGAAGAAATTGTAGGTGATGTTTCAATTATTCCATTCAATAGTGACGAAGACAAGGCCTATGTTATCATTAAAGACTTGACAGATAATTATAAAGTTAGGCAGGAAATTCAAGAGCGAAAGTTAATATATCAATCACTTATTGAAAATTCATTTGATGGAATAGACATTTTAGAATTTCAGACTAAAGGCTCAAAGGTCAAAGAGTCCATTCTTATTAGAAATAACAAACTCCATGATATATTTTCTAATATCGATGGGAACTTTACGCGCGCTCATGAATTAGAAAACATCACACCAAAATTTCAAGCCAATAATGCATTAACATCTGATCATTTCAACTATCTATTGACAGAATTATTTCAGAATAAAGTAGTCAAAAATGAATTTAGACTTCAATTAAAAAATGGTGAAATTCTTGATACTGAAATCATCTTCCAAATTTTGAACGTCCATAACAAAACGATCATAATTAGAAGATTTAAAGATACCAGTGACAAGAAACTTCAGCAATCCATTATTGCGAAGCAAATTAAGGATCTCAACGAAAAAAACATACAATTAGAAAAGTACATAAACTCTAATTTGCAGTTAGAAAACTTTGCGTATATCGCCTCTCATGATTTGAAAGCTCCTCTTCGATCACTTTCTAGTTTCGCTTATTTATTAAAAAATAGTTCAGAAGGATCCTTAGACGAAAAGAGTAAGAAGTTTTTGGATATCATCTTAACTAGTGCGAGACATATGCAGATTCTGATAGAGGATTTATTAGAATTTTCAAGAGTTAACACTCAAAAGTTACAAGTTCAAGAGATCGTCCCAGCAAAGTTGATTAAAAATGTCATGACGGACATTCAAAAAGAAATTGAACAAACAAATGCCATTATTAACATCAATTCTTTACCTAAAGTAATTGTTGCAGATGAAATTAAGATGTTCCAATTGTTTTTGAATTTAATTAGGAATGCGATTAAATTCCACAAAAAAGACCAACAAGCTATCATTGATATATCGGGCACTGAACTCAGTGAGCATTGGGAGTTTCATGTCAAAGACAATGGGATTGGTATCAAAGAAGAGCATTTCGAAAAGATATTTAACATCTTTGAAAAGCTGCATAGTAATGATGTTTATGAAGGCACAGGTCTTGGGCTTACCATTTGTACCAAAATTGTTGATCAACATGAAGGGACCATGTCAGTAAGCTCAAAAATTGATGAAGGAAGTACGTTTAGCTTCACAATTAGTAAATCTTTAGGAAAGATGTAGAGTAATCATAGTAGCGTAGAAAAAGGAATATTTGGAAAATTCGGTTTAAATATTGTATATAATATCTAAATTGGTAGCCTATAATTGCTCATGACAAATTCAATATCTAAAACCATTCTATTAATAGAAGATAATTTAGGTGACATCAAGCTTTTTGAAGAAGCTGTAAAGGAGAACGACTTGCTCGTTGATTTACATGTACTAAACGATGGAGGCAAGGCCATTAGTTTTATAGATTCCGTCGCGTCTGAAGAAGAAAAGAATATCCCTGACATTGTTATTTTGGACTTAAACCTTCCTAAGGTAGATGGTAAGACGGTCCTTAAAAGCATAAAGAAAACGGAAAAACTTCAGAAGACGCCTGTCATTATTCTTACTACATCCAAACTTAATTCAGATATAAACGAATGCTACGATTTAGGCGCAAATGCCTATCTAAGCAAATCATTTGATATTGCTGAATTTTTCGAAATTGTCGCCTTAATTGATAAATTTTGGTTGAGAAATTGTCACCTTCCTAAAAACCCAGATTAATTATATATTCAAAATATATTCCTGTAAGGAATCTGCTTCCACCAGTTTTAGTTTTTTCTTGAGTCTGTATCTTGCCATCTGAATACTTTTCAATTCTACATTCATAATTTGGGAAACTTCGTAGTTGTCCATATTCATCTTGATGAAAGCACAGTGCTTTAGATCTAGGTTGGTAAGTTTGGGGAATAAGGTCTTGAGCTTCTTAAAGAATTCAGGATCAATTTTTTCATAAACATTTTTAAACTCATCCCAAGAATCAGAGCTATCTACTACATCATTTATAGATCTTTCGAGATTGGTGATCTTCTTTGAAAGTATATTAATAGGTTGGTTCTTTTTTAAATCATCGTTGAGCTCAATGATTTCTTTTTTAATACCTGAAAGTTTGTTAGCTACTTTTGTAGCATCAACTTCTATGGTAAGCAAACGTCTTTTGCTTTCTTCCATTTGACTTTTAAATTGCTCTTCTTTAAGTCTTGAAAGTTCTGTTTTAATTTCTAAGGTTTTTTCTAAATCGTCTTTCTGGAGTTTGATAATTTTATTCAGCTCTTCCATCTCTTTATTCTGAGCTTTTAACCTTTCTTTAGCTTTAAACAAGGATATGGTACTTTCCACACGAAGATTCAGCTCCGTATGTGTGACAGGCTTATTGATAAAATCAACTCCTCCAAGATTGAAAGCTTCTGTCATCACAGTCTCGTTCTTAAGACCCGTAATCACAATAACTGGAATGTGACGCCAAATTTCATGAGCCTTGAGTTTCTTTAAAGTTTCAAGACCACCTACTCTAGGCATTTGCCAATCTAATAAAACAATTTCTGGTTTGAATTCTTCTAAAGCAGCTAAAACAGCTTCGCCATCATCTAATTCCTTGAAACTGTAGTTTGTATCACCAAGATACTCTCTGTACAAGATTCGATCAAACTCCCGATCATCGACAATTAAAACTTTTGATTGATTCATAGACAAAGGTGTAAAACTTTAAAATTACAAAATTAGCAATATCCATTAAGTTTCTTAGAATATTTAATTACTAGCTGTAATGCAATTGTAACTATTTGTATTCTAAGCATAACAATACAATAATTCTAATGCCTAATAGCTAAAAATTGTTTGCGAGAATATTAAAAGAATATTTCAAATTCTACTGGCTAATTATTTTGACTATTACATTAAAATAGCCCTTTCCACAAAGACTTCATCTTTTGTCTTTCATTAATTAGAATTTTCATTTGATGTACACTAAATAAGTTCTAATTGGATACAAAAATTTCAAACAAAGATTAAGTCTTTATCATGAATCTATTTCTAATAAAAAAGAGTTCAGAAAAATCTGAACTCTTATAATAATTATCAAACCTTTTTGAATATCTCAGAATCTTACAATAGTTTGAATTTTTTAAAAATGCTATTGATTCTGATAGAATCAATAGCATTTTACTTACCGTTCTACTTGTTATCCTCTTCTAATGAGTTTTGGTAATTTTCAATAATCTCTTCTGGAGTGGATCCGAAAGAATCCAAATCAGAACAAGGGATAAATATTGTATTAAATTCTGAAGCCATTTGTGAATCAAACTCCACCATCAAATTAATTACAGTTCCAGCTGAGAAAGTAATCTTTTGGCCAGGTGCTATTGTTGCATTAGATACGACTTCAACCTCTGCTGCAAAAATGGTTGGTGTAGTTCCAACTGCATCAATATCTGCTTGACTTACGTACAATACGTCTTCACAAAGTAATGATGGGCATTCAAGGTCTATTGTTTGGCTTGTCATACAACCATTCATATCTGTAACGGTGACCGTGTAAGTACCTTCTGGGACACCTGTCAAATCTTCGTCAGTAGATATGATAGTACCAGATATGTCAACCCATTGGTAGGTCTTAAGTCCAAATCCACCTGTAACGGTAATGTCTATATCCCCAGTATAAGGAGGATTGCCACTACAATCAATGCTCGGACTTACACCTGAAATTAACAATTCTGCTGGTTCAGCAATTACTGCTGTTACCTCTGTATTACATAAATTTGCATCAATGATTACACATATGTATGTTCCTGCAGGTAATCCTGACGGGTTCATAGGATCATCAAAATCTCCTACTTGATCATAGAATGTGCTTCCACCTCCTGCATTTCCGTCACCATACCAGTCATATAGATAATACTCATCACCACTGTTCGGTATACCATCTGGATCCCAAGGAGTTCCTCCAGTAACTGTAAGGAATATTTGACCATCAGTATCGCCGAAGCAATCAAGTAGTAATGCTGATTCTTCAGCATCCAACTGCTCAGGTTCAGATACAATGATTTCGTCTAATTCAACTTCACAACCTTCAGCAGTACTTACTGTAACTGAGTATGATCCTCCATCAAGATTATCAATGGTTTGTGTAGTTTCTCCATTCGACCATAGATAAGTATAAGGTCCTTGACTTGCTGGGCTTGGAATAGCAGTAATAGATCCATCAGCAAATCCAAGGCAAGTAATATCTACTACCTGAACTTCTACTTCAAAATCAATCATCCATGTCCAAATCACAGAACATTCTGCATAAAGACCACATCTGTCTGTTCTCATAAATGTTCTGATCAAGCTGTGCTGGCATCCAATCATATCAAATACATCAGTATATAATGTAGTCATTCCTGTTTCTCCACAACCATCCACATAAGGAACACTTGTTGGGATTACATCTGGAATACCATCATTATCAGCATCAAGAGGGTTGACTCCTAAGTATGCATCTTCTGGACAATCTAATACTGGAATATCTGTATTCGGCGTCACTAAGAATAACTTAGTGCAAGAAGCCATCGTACAACCATCCATATATTCGTAGGTCAATTCAACTTCACCACCTGGGCACAATTCAATTTGAGCTGGAGGTACTGTTGTAAATGCACCTATACCATCACCACATCCTGGCTCAGTAACAGTAAAATCTGCTAACCATGCTGCATAAGCTGCATCTAGGGCTGCTTGATCTGCATAATCACATGAAGAAGATAAAAGGTCATCTGGGCAACTTACTGCCACCTCTGCAGGTTTTGCAATGGCGAATGTTGCTGTGCAACTTGCAGAGCCAGATCCTCCTCCGTTAGCCACGTTGCTCGCTCCTTTGATTCCAAACATATCTAAACCATTATTACCTGAAAGGGAGACGCTTCCATCAATGATTGATATTACATGCCAATCACCATTGGAACAACCTATAATCAAGTTACCTCCACCTAGGTTTCCAATGGCAGTTCCATCAAATGCACAATAAGTAGCTGCATTTGGAATCGTTGATACAAGACTTCCGTCTGAAGGATCAATACCATAAATACCATTATCACCTAACATCCATATTAGCGTACCATCATAAGTGATACCTTCAATTCCACTTCCTTGTCCATGATTTAAACTAAGATTAAGGGTTCCAGTTACTGCATCATAGAAATTCAGGTTACCAATCTGTGCTACTATCAAATTTCCAGCTATGTATTCTAATCCCTGAGCATTTGCAGCGATTCCAGGTAAACTATATAATTCAGTCCCGCTCGCATCGTATGCAATGACTTCATTTGATGAAAAATGTGCAGTCCAAATCGTTGTTCCATCAGTTGCAATCCCATTTGGGTTGGTTGAACCTGTAGGGAAGCTGCCAACACTATTTAAATCACTATCTAAGAAATGAACAGAATTATCACCCCAAGTTGCCGCAATATAATCTGATTCAAATCCTGAACTTCCACAACCATCATCATATTCATAAGTAAGCGTGATGGTATCACCCATACAGTAATCTATACTAGTTGGAGGTGTCGTAGTAAACGATCCGATACCATCTCCACATCCTGCTTCTGTAACTTCAAAGTCTGCCAACCATGCTGCATAAGCTGCATCTAAAGCTGCTTGATCTGAATAGTCACATGCCACAGCATCAACATCTCCGGGACAACTTACAGCTGGATCTGCTCCTTCTGTTACGATAAAGCTTGCTGTACATTCATTCGTTGTACAGCCGTCAGAATACGTGTAGGTGAGTGTAATGGATGCTCCATCACAATAATCCACGCTTGCTGGAGGAGTAACATCGAAACTTGCAACACCATCTCCACATCCTACTTCTGTAACTGCAAAACCAGCTAACCATGCTGCATAAGCTGCATCTAAAGCTGCTTGATCTGCGTAGTCACATACAGATTGATTTACATCTGCTGGACAAGCCACAGCTACTTCATTTGCTTTTGCAACGGCAAATGTAGACGTGCAAGTTGCATCTGTACATCCATCTGAATAACTATAGCTTAATGTTATTGTATCTCCCATGCAATAATCAATAGAAGATGGAGGGACAATATCATATGAACCAATACCATCTCCACATCCTGCTTCAATTACGCTGAAACCAGCTAACCATGATGCATAAGCTGCATCAAGCGCTGCTTGATCTGCATATTCACATACGGAAACATCTACTGCGTCAGAACATTCAACTATTACTGCTTCAGCTCTTGAAACAATAAAGGTAGCTGTACACTCATCAACACTGCATGCCTCTGAATCAGGTAATGGATGTGCTAAAGGTGAATTACTACAGAAATCTTCGCATTTATAAGTTAAAGTAATGGTATCTCCTAAGCATAAATCTATGCTCAATGGAGGATCAACTACAAAACCGCAAACACCTCCACAACCATCTTCAACTGTCATGAATTCTGCTAACCATGCATTGTATGCTGCATCTAATGCTGCTTGGTCTGTAAAATCACAACTCGTATATACTGCATCATTAGGACAAGCCACTTCTACATCTGGTCCTTTTGCTAAGGCAAACATAGATGTGCACTCTGCAGTGGTACAGCCATCAGTATACGTATAAGTTAAGACTACCGTATCACCATCACAATATGGTATGTAATCTGGTGGTGTTGTTGTAAACCCACCGATTCCATCTCCGCAACCTGTAACGGTAACTTCAAATGCATTTAACCAAGCCTCGTATGCTACTGTGATTGCATTCTGATCATCAAAATCACAAACACTTGCATCTACATCTGCTGGGCACGATACTTCAACTATGTCTCCCGCTGCTACTGCAAATGTTGCTGTGCAACTTGCTACATATTCACTAACTCCTGCACCCATGTGTGCAAATAAATTTCCTAAATACTTGTCATTATCTGATGTAATAGTCGCACCAGAAGTTAAAGTATTAATTGAATGTGTGCATATATCACCAATGATCATTAGATGACCTGCACCTACAAATTTCTCTAAAATGGTAGCGTTTCCTGCGAGATCTTCTGCTATGACTGTGGCACCTGCTGTGTTGGTAAAGAAACCAAGCGTTAATGCAGCAGAAAATGAGCTAATTGTTCCAAATGGTCCATCAAATATTGGATGTGATGATTGGCCTGCTGCTGGTACATATGTACTATTACCTTGGGTAGTTGTTGGATGCCCAAAATATTCTGCCACATCATCAAAGTTAGGATCATCTGCAGTGATAATCATTTTACCACCCGCATTTACCCAATTTCCAATTTCTATTAATTCACTTGCAGAAAGCGTACCATCAAATAAATATCCGATATAAAGCAAATCATAGTTTGATAATAATGCTGCAGTAATCGGATCAGCTGTACTGGTAATATTGATGTCACCTTCAAGGGTGCCTCCTGCTCCAAAATTAGCTGGATTTAATAACTTAGGTACAGCATGATCAACTAAAGCACTTCCATCCATAGTCCAAGATGTGCCGACTCTAGAATCTGCAATACTTAACACTTCAAACGTTCCATCTCCTTCACCGCATCCATCTCCATATTCGAAAGTCAATGTTACAGTATCACCTAAGCAATAATCTATGTTTGCTGGTGGTGTTGTAGTAAATGATCCAATGCCATCTCCACATCCTGCTTCTGTTACTTGAAAGCCAGATAACCATGCTGCATAAGCTGCATCAATAGCTGCTTGATCTGCATAATCACAAGCTAATTCATCAACATCACCAGGACAAATAACTGCAGGTTCTGCTCCTTTAGCAACTGCAAATGTCGCAGTACAGGCATCATCACTACAACCATCTGTATAACTAAATGTCAAGGTAATGGTATCACCAAGGCAATAATCTATAGCTGACGGTGGAGTAATATCAAAACCACCTTGTCCATTTCCGCAACCTGCTTCTGTTACTTCAAATTCAGCCAACCATGCAGCATAAGCTGCGTCTAAAGCTGCTTGATCTGCATATTCACAAACGGACTCATCAATATCTTCTGGACAGCTTACTTCAACTTGAGTTGAACCTGCAACTGCAAACGTTACAGCACAGTAATCTGTCGTACAATAATCTGAATAACTATACATGATGATAATGGTATCACCTGTACAAATATCTATGCTCGCTGGAGGCGTGTAATTAAACATTCCAACTCCATCTCCACATCCTGCTTCTGTTACCATAAACTGGCTTAACCAATCTTGATACGCAGCATCTAAGTCTGCTTGACTTGCAAAGAAGCATGATTCTTTTGCACTAAACTGCGCTGGACAGCTAACTGCAACAGCAGGAGCTGCTGTAACTGAAAATGTTTTCGTACAAGAAGCTGTTGTGCAACCATCTGAATAACTGTATGTCAATGTTACCACATCTCCAGTACAATAATCTATATCAACAGGAGGCAGTCCATCAAAGACACCAATACCATCACCACATCCATTTGAGGTCACTTCAAAAGAAGCTAACCATGCACTGTATGCAGCACTTAATTCAGCTTGGTCAGCAAAATCACATGAAGACATACTTACATCATCAGGGCAACTTATTGTGACAGGAGCTGCTGCTGCTACTGCAAATGTACTTTTGCATGCATCTGTCGAACAGCCATCTGTATAATTCATATCAATAATAATCGTATCACCAAGACAGTAGTCTATAGATTGAGGTATACTTACATTGAAGGTGGGAATACCATCTCCGCATCCTTGTTCAATTACTAGAAACTGATTTAACCAAGCGGTATAAGCTGCATCTAAGGCTGCTTGATCAGCATAATCACAAACTGAAGCGTCTACAAATGAAGGACAAGATACCTCCACAGGTGGTGCTCCTGATACCATAAAACTGGCAATGCATATATCACTTGTACAGTTATCAAAATAATTATATACTACTGTTACTGTATCTCCATTGCAAAAATCAAGAGAAGCTGGTGGTGGGTCAAATTTCCCAATACCATCTCCGCAACCTGCTTCGATTACTTCAAATTGGGCTAACCATGCGTCATACGCTATCTGGAGTGATTCAGGATCTGGATAATCGCATGTTGAACCATCAACATCAGCAGGGCAGCTCACTTGTACTGGGGCTGGTCCCGCAATCATAAAACTAACAGTACAAATTTCACTGTTACAATCATCTGCATATTCATAAGTCAAGGTAATAGTATCACCTACACAATAGTCAAAATCAGCTACTGGCGGTGTTTCAGAAAAGACTCCTACTCCATCGCCACAGCCATCAGCTGTTACACTAAACTGTGCTAACCATGCATCGTATGCTGCATTTATCGCAGCAGCATTGGCAAAATCACAAGTACTCATATCCACATCTGATGGACAAGAAATACTTAGTGCAGGTTGTGCCGGAATGGTAAAGGATGAAAAACAAGAAAGTGAACTTCCACAATCGTCAGTTACTACATAATTAACCGTAAGTTCAGTTTCTGTCTCTAAACATGATTTTCCGTTTGCCCAATCTGAAAGAGAACTTAAATCTGTTTGTACGACTGCATTACAACCTCCTGATGTTTGGAACCCTGCTAACCAATCTGCAAATAAAGCATCTAGTGTACCTGCTCCTCCTGATCCTGCTCCCATGTGGGCAAATAAATTACCTAAATATTTATCATTATCGGATGTAATCGTTGAACCTGATGTCAGTGTATTATTTGAATGTGTACAGATATCTCCAATGATCATTAGATGACCCGCACCCACAAATTTTTCAAGAATGGTAGCATTACCATTTAGATCCTCCGCTATTACTGTCGTTCCTGCTGTGTTATTAAAGAAACCAAGCGTTAATGCAGCAGAAAATGAGCTAATTGTACCAAATGGTCCATCAAAAATTGGATGTGATGATTGGCCCGCAGCTGGAACATAAGTACCATTTCCTTGTGTAGCTGAAGGATGCCCAAAATGTTCAGCTACATCGTCAAATCCAGGATCATCTGCAGTGATTATCATCTTTCCTCCTGCGTTTACCCATGCTTCCATGGCTAATAACTCATTGGATGTAAATGTTCCATCAAAAATGAAACCTATATATAACAAATCATAATTAGCTAAAAGTGCAGTGGTAATTTCGGCTGTTGTATGTGTTATGTTTATATCTCCCGCAAGTGTTCCACCCGAACCAAAATTAGCTGGATTTAATAACTTAGGTACAGCATGATCAACTAAAGAACTTCCATCCATTGTCCAAGTTGTACCTACTCTAGAATCTGCAATACTTAATACTTCAAACGTTTCTGCACCTAAAAGACATGCATCTGCTATCACAGGGTCAGGACAAGTTACTGTTAATGCTTCATCAGCTATGATATAATCTTGTGGACAAGACTCAACATAAGCTACTCCATCAAAATAAAGGGTATAAGTTCTAGTCCAAGCTGCTCCTCCGCATGGATCTGTATCTCCTGTATCAGCATAGTCCATAGTTATGGTTTGCCCACAATCTTCACCTACATCAAAAATCAAAGTATGATCTGTCTCACCTGGTGGCACTGGAGAGCAAGCCGGTAAATCAATAGGGTCTTGGTCATATTCAACACATTCTGCTTGCACGGCACATGCTACTGAGCAGGATTCTATAGAAACTTCTGCATCTAAGAGGCAGTCACCATCTGTATCGTCCACAATATTTAATGTAATTATTGAGCCATTTGCTGAACCAGGATCTCCAATAAAGCTACTATGTGTTGTTCCATAACTTAAAGTACCACCACTGATTCCAACATCTGGTGTAGTAGTAAAGGAAAAAGAAGTACCATTTCCTCCTGTAACAAGAAGATTAAACTTAATACGATCATCTGTATCATCACCAGGGGTTCCATTGTCCAAACATTCTACATCTACGAAAGTAGCTACGATAGGATTATCGCAAGGAACAACATTGGCCTCTCCAGTAATTACGAAATAAGCAAGGAAGATAATATCATTATTGGATGGATTATCCGTTGATACAGCTATCGATGTGGTTGAGGGTGTGATAAATGGTAATAGATTATATAACTCATCGTCATAATCAACAGCCTGGCCTGATCCTGCATTAGGGTCAGGTGGATTTGCATTACTGTCACCAATTCCGCCAACTGTAATTAAAGCTCCATTTGAGCCTGATCCATCATCTTGTCCTCCTGCAGAGCTTGATAATAAGGTTCCATTTATTGAAACATTACTCACTTGGGTGCCAGGCTGATAGCCAAAGCCAATTCCTAAACCCATATCTAATATGCTTGATGGATCTGCTGGATCTACTGGGTCTGACAAATTGATGGCAAAATTATCTCCCGCTGTGTCTTGTCCTCCCCAATTGATTGAGACAGTTTTTTCATCTAAACTGGGATCTTCAAAAACTACTAGCAATGCAACTCCATCAATAGCTCCAGTATTACATTCTGTGATATTATATGAACTAATACCAGCTGGAGCAGAGGATAACATCGTCTGTGCAATGCTAGTAACATCTGTATATACACTATGTAAATATGTAACTTGTGCAGCTCCATCGATATTTAAAGAATTGCCATCCAAAGTTATACATCCATCTACGAATACATCTTCCCAAGATGAAGCCATTAAATAAGCAGCAACAACCGCTGCAGTAGCAGTTGGCTTTTCAACATCAACGGTATAACTGGATCCAGTTGAACCACTTCCATCCGCAGATAGTTCATAATTTCCTGTACCGGTATAAATGTTAATTAGCCCAGTAGGAACCGTTTCTGCAAAGGAATTATTATTGTCTTTTTTTAACCCATTTAAGGTACTTTCATAAGTACCTGGGTCGTACTGTCCAAAAGCTACTCCAGTGCAACAAGCAAAGAAAAATAGCCAAAGGAAGGCGTTTTTAAAATGGGTTTTCATGGTAAATAAATTTTGACTTTCCAATGAAAAAATCCCAACAGGTTTAGAGGTTTTCATAGTAAATGTTTTATAATTTCTGAGATAGGTTTTAGAATTTTTAAATTTCATAATAGTAAATGTGGACGGACGTAGAACAACAAGGGCGCACAGCACCAACTGGGGTTCAAATCCAATTTTATTCAGTGTAAATGTATATTACCTAAGAAGGAATTTTATTAGGCCTTTTAGGGGATTTATCGATCCAAAAGACCTAATTTTTCAGCCCATTGTGCGAGCTTGGTAGATTTTTTTACAGCCAATTTTTCACATAAATTCTCCCTGTGTGTTTTAACAGTGTGAACCGATATGAAAAGTTTGTCGGAAATTTCTTTCCCACTCAAACCATTACCAATTTCTCTTAAGATTTCGATTTCTCTTTTGGAAAGAAGTTCGAAAATTTCTTTGTAGAAAGTCTTTTTAAGATCACTTAGTAATTCAATAAATTGTTCTGCTTTAATGGCGTCTATTTGAATTTCTGTGATGATGGTCAGGAGTGATTGAGATTTATCAAATCCATTGAGAGAAATGGCTTTTTGAGATACCAACAACCAATGTTTTTTGCCAATATGATCATAGTACTTGATCAATTTCTGATCTTTCCCAAATGGTGGAAGAATACACTTTGTTTGTTGTATAAGGCTTTTAATATCTTGATTAGCTTGGACGACATCAAGTTTTTGTGTTAATAAGTCGACAAGATGTAAATCATCTTTCAACCATTCTTTACGGCCATTTTCAAAGTGAAGGAATATTGTTGCATTCTGGTAATGAAAAACGAGTTTTTGGACGTCAAAAGAACCAATATCTGAAAACATTTTGATTCTTTCTAACTCATTATCATAGGCTTTCATAGTAGTCAACATAGTAAGAGTTATTTTTTTTGGAGTTTAAAAAAGTCTTATCTAAATCTTATCTATCGCACTATTCAAAGGTAAGTAAATGTGAAAGAGCACACAATCCTCATTTATAGTTATTTTTGATTATAAAAATTTGCCTAATTATTTCAGGTGATTTCAGAATTTTATTCCATCCAATGGAATTTTGCACCCCCTTAATTCCTTTAATATTTATAACTCAAAATAATATTGGAATGAAAATAGGTAAAAAGGGGGATGCTTGATTTTTAATGAATATTGACTTAAATTTAATCAATCCAAATTTCTTGCAAAAATCAAATGGATATTGTCATAAAATCAACCTACAATATTGATAAGCACTTGTTTTCAAAACACTGTTTTCAATCATGCTTTGATAAGCTTGGATCAAATTTGCAAATCCAAACGTGTAAAGTCTTTTTAAAAGAGTATCCTGATAAAAATTTAAACTTCAGGGTTGATATCTATCTTAGTCTTTATAAATCTCAAAACGCCCATTTCCACTCATCTGCTAAAAGTACAAATCAGGCTTTTGATCTTTGTTTACGCAAGGCTCTTAGATTTCTGAACAATAAATTTGAGACCAAAAACAAAAAACTACACAAGCTGAAATAAAGTCCCTCACAGTTTTTACCCACTTTCGATTAAAACACTGATTTTTAAGCTTTACTTTTTTTTAAAAAAGATAGTATTGCTTCCAACAATTTGACATTTTAAACGTCTTTGTTTTATAATATCTCATTAATAAAATTTTTATGATTAAAAAGATCTTTTTGAGCGCGCTTTGCTCCATTTTTTATATGAGTATGATGGCTCAAACTTTTACCATAAGTGGCAACATAAAAGACCTTTCTACTGGTGAGGATTTGATTGGAGCAACCTTGTCTGTAAAGGAAGCTCCTGGAGTTGGAGTTGCGTCCAATGCATACGGTTTCTATTCACTTACCTTAGAAGCTGGTGATTATACTCTTGTGTATGAATTCCTTGGTTACGAATCGTATGAAGAAGCAATTCAATTAAATGCCAACCTGACAAAGAATGTTGAATTAGGTGTTGGAGGGCTTGAGATAGAAACTGTAGTTGTAAAAGCTGAGAAAGAGGATGAAAATATTTCAAACACCAAAATGAGTGTTAACAAACTCAACCCAAAAGAAATAGAAGCGATCCCTGTAATCTTCGGAGAAAGGGACATCGTTAAAACTTTACAACTTACACCCGGAGTAAAATCTGCTGGAGAGGGTAATTCTGGATTTTACGTTAGAGGAGGTGGAATTGATCAAAACTTGATTCTATTGGATGAGGCACCTGTGTATAATGCATCTCACTTACTAGGATTCTTTTCAGTTTTCAATTCTGATGCATTAAAGGATGTAACGCTATATAAGGGAGGAATACCAGCGGAGTTTGGCGGACGAGCATCATCTGTACTGGATATCAAGATGAAAGAAGGAAACAAAAAACATTTTAGTGTTTCTGGAGGCATTGGTCTGATCTCATCTAGATTGACAGTTGAATCACCTATAGTAAAGGAGAAAGGATCTTTTATTGTTTCTGCAAGAAGAACCTATGCTGATCAATTTTTGCGTTTTTCTAAAAATGAAACCGCAAAAAAC
Organism: uncultured Saprospiraceae bacterium; assembly: GCA_937961455.1. Classification (GTDB taxonomy): domain Bacteria; phylum Bacteroidota; class Bacteroidia; order Chitinophagales; family Saprospiraceae; genus CALGNN01. Next base: position 7,902 of record CALGNN010000163.1, on the reverse strand, counting down.
TCTACCTTATATTTTTATGATTTGAATGCCAAGGCAAATTATCAATTGACTGAAAAAGATCGAGTCTTTTTATCTGGATATTTTGGAAGAGATAATTTTGGATTCAACAATAACCAATTTGGATTTGATTGGGGTAATGGAACTGGAACACTTAGATGGAATCACCTTATCAATGAAAAGCTATTTTCAAATACCTCTGCGATCTACAGTAATTATAATTACAAACTAAATATATCCTTTGATGAGAGTGCAGGTTTTAGCATTGCTTCTGGAATCCAAGATTGGAATCTAAAACAAGATTTTAGCTGGTTTCCAAATCCTAACAATACCATCAAATTTGGATTCAATGGATTGCTCCATACCTTTAAACCGGGGACCTTAGAAGTAAGCGAAACTAATACCCAGTTTATTCCAGACACGATACAAGCTCAAAAAGCAATTGAAGGAGCTATTTATATCCAAAATGAACAAAAGATCAATGATAAATTATCGATCTTTTACGGGTTGAGATATTCAATGTTTAATCAGGTAGGACCCGGAGATATTAATAGCTATGACAGTGAAGGGAATATTACTGAGACCGTAAGCTATGATGACTGGGAAAGCGTAAAATACTATGGAGGCTTAGAACCAAGATTTTCAATGAAATATCAAATAGATGATGTTTCTTCAGTTAAAGCATCTTACAATAGAATCAACCAGTATTTGCATTTACTATCTAATTCGGCAACTACCACTCCTACTGATATTTGGATTCCAAGTAGTAAGAATGTAAAACCGCAAATTGCCGACCAAGTTGCATTGGGATATTTTAGAAACTTTGCTGACAACAACTATGAGTTCTACATTGAGGGATATTATAAAGACTTGCAAAATCAAATCGATTATAGGAATGGAGCAGATCTAGTATTAAATAGTGCTGTGGAAGGAGAATTGGTTTTTGGGGATGGATACGCTTATGGTGCTGAAGTTTACCTTAAGAAGAGAAAGGGTGATTTGACTGGTTGGATTTCTTACACACTGGGTAGAACTTTAAGAACTTTTCCTGATATAAATAATGGAAGAGAATTCCCAGCAAGACAAGATAGAATTCATGATGTTGCCATCGTGGGAATCTACAAATTGGCTCCCAAATGGACCTTGTCTGGCACCTTCGTTTTTTATACCGGTGATGCAGCGACTTTTCCCTCAGGAAAATATAATGTTGGTGGAATTGATGTCCCTTATTTCACAGAAAGAAATGGATACAGATTTCCGGACTATCATCGTTTAGATCTAGGAGTAACATGGATTCGTAAAAAGACTGAGAGAAAAGAATCTAGTTGGAATCTCTCTGTTTACAATGCTTATGCTAGAGAAAATGCTTATACCATTTCATTCAGAGAAGTAGAAGATGATCCTAATCAAAATGAAGCGGTTCAGTTGGCTTTATTTAAGATCATTCCGTCTATTTCTTATAACTTTAAATTTTAATCATCATGATGAAAAAATATATATACCTTATCGCCCTGCTCTTCGTAATCGTTTCTTGTGAGAAAGTCATTGATTTAGATCTAAATGATGCCAATCCGCAATTGGTCATCGTATCGCAGTTGTGGGAAGGCACGAATGACTTCGAGGTAGCTATTACTGAAACCACTAGTTACTATACTCCAGAGGAGCCTAATCAAATTAATAATGCCTTAGTCACCATCCAAGAGGAAGGAGGCGATGCTATTGTCCTTGAAAATATCGGCGACGGTAAATACGTCGCACTCGATTATACCGCCACAGAAGGCAAGACTTACACCTTGAGTGTTGAGGCTAATGGTGTGACAAATAAAGCGAGTAGTACGATGCTTACGAATGTTCCATTAGACGATGTAGCTAGCGAATTTGTACCTGGCATGTTTGGTCAAGATGATGGCTATTTTGTTTTTCTATCTTTTCAAGATATTCCAGTAGAGAATAATTATTGGAGGATTTTTTACAAATTGAACGGGGAAGATCAAGACAAAGGTGAAAATCTATTTCTATTCGAGGATAGCAGTACCAATGGTTCATATTTAGTATTTCCAATTTGGACTCAGCTATTTGATTTAGGTGATGAAGTAGAAGTAACTTTAGGACACATGGATCAATCTATGTATGAATACTTTTTAACCTTGGATGGAATAGCAGGTCAAAGTGCAGGTCAAAGTGCTGCTCCAGCAAATCCTAACACCAATTGGGATAATGGGGCGCTCGGATATTTCGGAGCATTTAATGGCTCGACAGCTTCTATAATTGTAGAATAATTTAGATGAGTTGTTTCGCTTGATGATGCATTTTTAAACATAATCATCAGCATCCCCTTCGTACTTGCTTTTAAGACGATCGAGTTCTTTTAATTCCAGAATCTCTTCGTCTGAAAACTCCTCACTAGAAGGAGGTAAGGCCTTAGGTCTACTTGCTAAAATATCTCTTAATTCACTTTCAACTTCGTCTCTTTCCCAATCTTCAGAGAACCATGTTCGAATAGGAAAGCCAAACATGCCCACATAGATGATCGCAAGAATTCCAGAAAAAATCAAAATAGGAAATCGAATCCAAAATCTTCCAGACCATCCGGGATAACCCACCATGAGAGATATAACTAATAGAAGAATACTAACGACGGCAAATATCGTGCAGACTGTATAGAATGCCTTTTTCTTCTGCACGCGTTTTTGAGCTAATTTTCGAATGTCTGAATTCACGAAATGGTATTTCAAGCAAATTAAGAAAAATTCTAATAAGTAGTAAAGATTGAATTATGGATGTGCCGCCACCCAAACTTCGCCATCCTCAAAATATTCTTTCTTCCAAATGGGAACGGTTTCTTTCAAAGTATCTATAGCATAGGCGCAAGCTTCAAATGCTGCCTTCCTGTGCGGACAAGAGATGGCTATAGCAACTGCAACCTCGCCAATCTGCAAGACACCCAATCCGTGATGAATTGAAATAGCTAAACAGTCCCACCTTTCTTGAATTGATTTAGCAATCTTTTCCAATTCTTTTAAAGCCATAGGTTCATAAGCTTCGAATTCTAAACGCAACACTTTTTTAGATTGTGTTTGATTCCTAACTGTTCCGATAAATACAACTGTACCACCTGCGTCTGGACTTCCCACCGAAGATTCTACATCATTTACATTAACTGAGCCTTGAATCAATTGTATATCCATAGTATTATTTAGCCACCACTCACGGGTGGAATAATGACGACTTCAGCACCATCATTTAAAATATATTCTTCCTCCTGATAGGATTCATCAACTGCAAATTTTAGACTTTTAAGTTTTTCAAAACTTGGATACTGCTCCATCAATTGTGATTTCAAAATTGCAATAGAACTACCATCAGTGATTTCAATTTCCTGAGTCCTTTTTTGCAATATATCTTTTGCAATACCAAATGCGATGAGTTTCACTTTCATAAAAGCTGCTGATAATCTTCTGGTGTATCAATATCCCTAAATATATGATCATTTGTCATTTCACACGTGATTACTTGATTTTTATTTGATGCAATGATTTCTTTACAACCTTCTGGAGCATCGTGATCCAAGATCGCTTGCTTATAGGTTGATGAGAAAATAACTGGATTCCCAAATCTTTCATTATGGACAGGTCTGAGGATTTTATGCTTTGTGTCCATCTCACTATTCCATTTGGCAACTAATGCATTTATATCTGTACTTGTCAGCATTGGCATGTCTCCTAAGCAAATCATATAAGCACTAGCTTCTCCAGAGGCTGCCTTTACTCCACTTTGTATCGAACTTGTCATTCCATTATTATGCAATTCATTTTTCACGATGGTAATTTGGTCTCGATTGGAGACACTTTGGCTAACTAAATTATTTTCAAATCCAGTCACAAGCACAATCTCATCAAGCTCAGAATTTAGTAAAGCATTCAGACTCTTTTGAAGGACTTGGTCCTCCCCTACTTTTAAGAGTAGTTTATTTTTTTCACCCATTCTTTTTGAGCTCCCTGCAGCTAATAAGATGGCGGATATCATGAGTTTGCTATTTGCTTTTGTGCAGCCTTCATTTCTTCGGGGTTATTTGCATTCGTGAGGCTTAGTTCATTTTTAATGAGTACTTGGTGTGTATCAGAATTGATCAAGGTCTTCCTAGGGCAGCTATACCCCAATGATAAAAAATCCAATAAAATAGGATAAGCTTTAGGTTCCCAGATGGCAAAAAGCGGTTCAGGAAAGGCGTTCTCATCTTTTATATAGCTTGTAGCTATGGATTTCGATTGTCTTTGATGAATTAAATATTCGATTGCATCGGTATCTGCAAGAGCTAAGTCAGATGCCAAGACTAGCCAAGCTGCATTTGGATCAGTCTTCATTGCAGATAAGATAGCGCCTTTAGGACCTAGTCCCAAAAAACTATCGGTGATATAAGAATATTGATCGTTTTTTGCTTGGCTTGAGTCAGCAACTGATATAAATACATCCTTACAAAAAGTCTTCATTAAGTCAGCTAGGTGATATTTATGTGGCTTATCAAAATATTGAATTTCTGTTTTGTCAAAGCCCATCCGAGCGCTTTTGCCTCCTGCAAGAATTAATCCTTTCAATTCAGGCGTTTTAGTTTTTGCTATTTGCTTTAAGTAATTTGCAATGGAAGCTATATCCGATTTAAAGAAAAATTTTACGTCATCATTGACTAGCGGTTTCAAAAATTCATAAAGTTCTTCTTTTGATTTTTCAATAATGAAAGCTTTAACATCAGTGAGCTGATCAAGCTTCCTCTGAAGCGAATCTTTTTTCACTTCATCTACAATGACAATTTGATGATCTGCTTGAAAATGATTTCCGTTTAAAAGGACCAAATCCATTTGTCTATAATAAAGCTTCTGTTGAATTTCATTTTTGGATGCCTTTGAAATTTGATGCACAGATACCTGATCATCAATTGTACTCAAGGTGAAAAAAGGATCTACTGAATCCTCATGAGAGGCATCAACATAGGCAATATTGATTTCCTTTGAAAGATGTGATGCAAGCTTTTGACTTATGCTATTTATAGTCCCACAATTACTACCATAGAGTGCTATATCATAGACCCCAAATTTTTCGATAGCGCGTCTTTCTAATTTTGCATGCTTGTTATGCTCTTTTGAAATCATTCTTTCCTCCAGTTTTTTCCTTCAATTGTATATTTGTAATCTGAATATCATGCGAAAAACCTTTACACATATCATAAATGGTTAAGGCAGCAACGCTCGCACCAGTCAAAGCTTCCATCTCAACACCTGTCTTACCTGATAATTTAACTTCAGATTCTATCTCTATTTGTTTTTGTTCATTGATCCAGATATTGACATTGCTACTACTAAGTGCCAATGGATGACAAAGAGGGATTAGTTCTGCTGTTTTCTTAATTGCCATAATACCTGCCAAAATTGCGGTCTGAAATACAGGGCCTTTTTTTGTATGAATTTCATCATTTTCAAAAAGTGCAATTATTTCTTGTGGAACAACAACCGTGCAAGTAGCTTTTGCTGTTCGTTCAGTAATGGACTTTTTCCCCACATCAACCATTTGTGGATTCCCTTCTTTATCTAAGTGCGTAAAATTTTTTTCCATCTATGTAATTTGAATTCAAAATAAACATCTTGCATCACAATCGGTTCAAGATTTCAAGTCTTTTTAAAGTCATCGTAGTTAGAATTAAAAAATAATTCTAGTTCTATTAAAACGCATGATCTATTGTACTAATACATATTCTACTTTAAATCAAGAATAAACAAAAATCATTTTCAAAATAAATGTTAAAAATCTTGGGGTAGTAGTATTTGATAGGTACATTTATGGAAGCCTTTTTATAAATGAATAAAGAGTGCTTTTAATGTAAGTAAGTAAGAAGGAATTAGTTTGTCTAATTCCTTTTTTAGTTTTGACCATGACAAGTTGGATTAATTATCCATAATTTTCAATAAAATATTTGATTGTAAATATTATTTGATATATACTTGTCGTTCAATAGAAATAACTAAAAATCTTTAAAGAAGATTTATAAAGAAGAGGTAAGAGATCAGGCTCGACGATCCTCTGGCAACCCCTCCAATAGGAAGGTGCCAATTCCTGCCCAATATTGGGAAAGATAAACTTAATTTAGTATTCATGTTTTTCAAACAAAAATTTTTCTCTAATTCCAATCACAGAAGTTTTAATACTTTAAACGGTTTGTTCTGTTTACACATGTGTTGTTGCTGTTGATAATACAGCATCAAATCTGAATTAGAAATTTTCCAATAATTAATTACAAGTTTGATGAGTATGTGATCTAAGATGATCCTGTACACCATTTATAATTTAATAATTCATATAAAATCAAATAGTATGTCAGACAATTTAAAATTCGAAACACTTCAATTACACGCTGGGCAAGAGCCTGATTCAGCCACAGGTTCACGGGCAGTGCCTATTTATCAAACCACTTCGTATGTTTTCAATGATTCAGAGCATGGCGCGAATTTATTTGCCTTAAAGGAGTTTGGTAACATTTATACTCGAATAATGAATCCTACTACAGATGTATTCGAAAAAAGAATAGCAGCTTTAGAAGGAGGAGTAGCAGCTGTAGCGACAGCATCTGGACAAGCAGCCCAATTTCTAGCCTTGAATAACATCCTTGAATCTGGAGACAACTTTGTAAGTACTACCTTCTTATATGGTGGCACCTATAATCAGTTTAAAGTTGCATTCAAAAGATTAGGCATTGAAGCCAGATTTGCTGAAGGTGATTCTGTAGAGGCATTTGAGGCAAAAATAGATGATAATACAAAAGCCATCTATTTAGAGACTATTGGAAATCCAAGATTTAATATTCCGGATTTTGAAGCAATTGCTGGATTGGCAAAGAAGCATGACATTCCTTTGGTAGTAGATAATACTTTTGGAGCGGGAGGATATTTATTTAGACCTATTGAGCACGGAGCAAATGTTGTAACTGCATCTGCTACCAAATGGATAGGTGGGCATGGAACAAGCATAGGTGGAGTCGTAATCGACGGTGGAAATTTTAATTGGGGCAATGGGAAATTTAAACAATTCTCTGAGCCATCTGAAGGCTATCATGGCCTAAATTTTTGGGAGATATTTGGAGAAGGAAATCCTTTAGGGCTTCCTAACATTGCTTTTGCTATTAGAACAAGAGTAGAGGGTTTAAGAGATTTTGGCCCTGCTCCTAGCCCATTCAACTCGTTCTTGTTACTTCAAGGATTAGAGACGCTTTCACTACGCGTACAGAGGACTGTTGATAATGCACTTGATCTAGCTAAATGGTTACAGCAGCATCCGAAAGTAAAAAATGTCAATTATCCTGGTTTGGAAAATAATGCTTATCATGAACTGGCAGTCAAATATTTGAAGAATGGTTTTGGAGGTGTCTTGAGTTTCAATATCGAAGGCGGTAAAGAAGAAGCTACCAAGTTTGTCGACTCAGTAAAATTATTAAGTCATTTGGCAAATGTGGGTGATGCTAAATCATTAATCATTCAACCATCGGCTACTACACACCAACAATTAAATGAAGAAGAGCAAAGAGCAGCAGGAGTTGAACCCAATTTATTGAGAATTTCTGTTGGTATTGAACATATAGATGATATCAAAAATGACATTAGTAATGCCTTTGATGCAGTTTATCAAACAAATTCTGTGAATGCTTAACACAAATCAGTTGATCGAATTGAAAACTTTTCAATACAATGAAAATTTCATATTGGAATCCGGTGAAATGCTCGCTGGATTCCAATTGGCTTATACCACCAGAGGAACGTTAAACGAAAATCGGGATAATGTCATCTGGATCGTTCACGCCCTTTCGGCTAATGCAGATCCATTTGAATGGTGGCCTGGTCTTGTCGGAAAAAATGACCACTT
>CALGNN010000162.1 GCA_937961455.1 uncultured Saprospiraceae bacterium | reverse complement strand
TGCTTACTCCTATCTATGGTCTAATGGGGCTACGACATCTGCTGTCAACAATTTGGCGCCAGGTAATTACACGGTCACCATTACAGATAGCAAAGGATGCATGGTCAATCAGTCGATCAACATCAGCCCAGTTAATTGCTTAAGTATATCATTAACAAGTTCTCATAGTGACATCAGTTATAATGGACTAAGCGATGGTGCTGCTTCGGTAAGTCCATCTGGTGGGCAGAGTCCTTATTCTTATTATTGGTCAAATGGTGCTTCTACTTCAAGTATCAATAATTTGGCTGCTGGTAATTATACGGTAACCGTTACGGATAATATTGGATGTCAAGTATTTAGTTCATTTGATATTGATCCGGTTGATTGTAGCACCCTTAATTTGAATGTGGCAAGTACAGATTTAAGTTTTGTAGGAGCCAATGATGGAACTGTCGATGCAATAGTATCTGGTGGGCATTCGCCCTATAACTACATATGGAATACTGGACAAATTAATTCAACACTTACTGGCTTGGGGCCAGGCACATTCAGTGTAAGTATTACAGACAATCTTGGATGTGAAACTTCAGGATCTGCAATAGTAAATAATGTGGACTGTTCATCATTAAACCTAACTGTGAATACTTCTGACGAAACGCAGTATCAAGCGAATGATGGAGATGCCACGGCTATTCCTGCAGGAGGACAGGCTCCTTATGATTACATTTGGTCTAATGGTGAAACTTCACAGACCATTTCAAATTTGGCTCCTGGTAATTATTCTGTTACACTTACAGATGACAATGCTTGCTCGACTATTAAAAACTTCAACATTTTGCAAGCGCAAACTGGGTATTTAAGTGGCAAGGTCTACGAAGACAAAAACAATTCAGGTCATTATGATGGTATAGATGTAGGAATTCCAAATATAGATATTCAGATTACTGAAAGTAATGGAAATAGTTTAACGGTGACGACGGATGCTTCAGGTGATTGGATAACAATTGTTAGACCCGGATTGAGCTTAGTAGAAGTCATTGACAATAATGGCATCTTAAGTGGAGCATTGCAAAGTGAAGGTAATAATCCAACACTCGTCACAGCAATTTTAGGACAAACAACTCATGCTGGAAATGATGGATTTAATTTCTTTACAGAGTTATGTGGCATGTTATATTATGACAAAAATGCTAACGGCTTAAAAGAAAATAACGAAATCTTCCTTTCTAATATCGAACTGACAATTACAGATCAACTAGGTGGTATACACAATATATCCACTGATGACAATGGATCATACTGCGTTGAAATTGTACCCGGAAGCACTTCTATTTATGTAGAAGAAAATCATCCAAATTTCCCTAGTGGAGCAATGGTCACACAAAATTCTAATCCTCAATTAGTTAATGTATCAATTGGCACAAACCAAGCAAACGACATGGGCTTTCTGAGGTCTATAGACTTGGATATTCAAGTTTTCTTAGAGGGTGCTTTGTCTGAAGGCTCAGGACTTACAAGTTTTTCGAATGAAATGAGGACTGAACTAAATGATATTCAAACTTTACCTGGACAAACTTATATCGGAGGTTTATTTGGCAATGAATATTTTCCTCCTGGACAACCTTATAATCAAATGCCTTGGTTTTATAATGGGTCCGAGGGAGATACTTTTGATTCAGGAGGAGATCCCAATCAAGGTGATGCAGGATATCCTGCGCATACAGTTGATTGGATCTTAGTTTCCTTGAGAACAGGACTGGAAAAGTCGGATGAAGTTTGTGCTGTTGCCGGACTGCTTATGAAGGACGGACAAATACTTCTACTTGACAACTTTGATTGTGATAATCTTGAAAATGAATTTTATCTAGTCGTTGAACATCGCAATCATATGATAATCATGAGCGAAGAAAAAATTGCCTTAACCAATTCAACCTTAGCTTATGATTTCACAACAAATCAAAGTTACACTGATTTCTTTGGTCTTTCTTCTGGGCAAAAACAAATTGTTACTGAAAATGGTCAAACTAGATTTGTCATGTATGCTGGCAATGCAGATCAAAGTTCAACGAATGCAGCTGATACAGATGTTAATGTAAATGATAAAATAATATGGGAACAATCTAATAATGATTTTCCTGTCTACCTATTTGGTGATTTTGATTTATCAGGAGACACCAATGTTAATGATAAACTTTTATGGGAGAGTAACAATAATAATTTCAGTTCTGTCCCTCGATAGTTAAACCAAGTCACTTTTAGGATTTGAGACGTGGTTAATAATACTTGTTTTTTTAGGCAAAAAATAATTTTGCCTAACACCCAAATCTAGAACTCAGCTACTTTTTGCAAATCGCATGTGAAAATTAAGAACAACAATCCCAAAATGGGATTAAATAAGTAATGCATAAATGTTAGGTCATATTTATGTCTTACACTTATGTAATATTAAAATAGCTGAGCTAATGCAATGTTTTAAGTCAATAAGGATAAACTTTTTTTTAATAATGTGTATGCTCACATGTAACAGTGCAAGCGC
>CALGNN010000161.1 GCA_937961455.1 uncultured Saprospiraceae bacterium | reverse complement strand
ATACGGATCAAATACGAATAGGTCAAAGTATTGCTGTAGCACATCAAACTGCAGACTTGCCAAGCGGTACAATGCAATGCACATCGTACGAGCTCCTATACTTGCAGCTTCACCATAGTGATAGTTTACTGCATTGAGAATGTGATGTACCGTTGTGAAAAATGATAGAATACTCAAGAAAATCAATAGGAGAAAAACGAGTTGATTGGATCGAGGTTGAATCGATTTAAAACTACTTAGATAAAAGAGCGTCTTGCCAGCTTTATCTTTAATTGCATATCCCGGAGCAGATTTGCTAAAGTGCAATGCATCAACTTGAATCTTTGATAGCAAATCATGATTCTTTTGGTGGATGTTTTCTTTAGTAATATCCAAAGGTAGAATACCCAAAATAGTCAATGGAATATCTTCAATGATCATGCGTTCCTTAATGAGATAACATGGCTGACCATTAAGTTTTCTGATCCCTTCTGCTTGTTCTTTTCCTGAGAGTAATTTGGAAGCTTTAAAATTAAAATGATTGTCTGTCCAAAAAACCAATCCATCATTCTCAAAGATCAGAAGTTCATACCACTCATTGGATATTTTTTCAAGTTGTGCAATGGATTCATTGTCTAAACTTGTTGAGCCTTCATATAAATTATAGAGTTTGCGAATTTTGTCAACGTTCGCGATTTCAGATCTTAGATCCTCTAATTGACTTGCAACAGCTTCAGCATAGCTTTCTACATATTTATTGCTTTCAGCTTCTTTTTCAGTGTAGCCATACCATGCAGTAGAGATTCCTACAAAGAGAATGGTTAACAAAAGTGCGTTTAGGACCTTGTTTTTCAGTTTTCCTTATTTTATTGATCAATAATCGCATTAAAAATAAGCAATTTACATATAATAAAATAGTTTAATATGAAATAAGTGAACAGGTCATTTTGTAAATAAAAAATCCCCCATAAGAGACTTATGGAGGAAAATAGGTTTATAAGCCGGATTCTGTATGAATCGATAAATCGAAACATTCTCTATCATTTATCTGGTGTTGTCATTGCTAACAACATCTAGCTGCCTACCCCTTCCGCAAGAAGAAAACTTCTTTTAAGCGAGTCACTTAATTCCGAAGAAACGAAATGTACATGGCATTTCAACTCTCGAGGTTTATCCACAATTAAGGTTACCCTTAAATGCCGTGCGCTCTTACCACACGTTTTCACCTTTACTCCACAAGGGAGAAGTTTAGTTTCTGTGACACTAGCTGTATGATCAAAGATCACCCCATCCGTTAGATGGCGAGATACTCTACGTTGTCCGGACTTTCCTCAGCCTAGGCTGCGATAGAGTCACCTAAGATGTAAAATTACACTTTTTACACTAGAAATGTTTGTTGATTGAGATGAGGAATAGGCATAAAAAAAGGAGCCTTGGGTTATAAGGCTCCTTCAGTTGTTAACTTTAATTTTCATTAAAGATTGTCCCGACTGAACGCTTCCATATCAAAAAGTAATGATAATCTAAGCGTATTGTCAAGTGGGTTCTTTTGGTTAGAAGTCGCTACGAGATAGGATACATTCATTCCAAGAACGTTGTATTTAAATCCAAATCCTGCAGTCAAATATTGTCTATTTCCTTTAGTTGGGGCTTCGTAATAATACCCAGCTCTTAAAGCAATTTGTTTGTCATACCAATATTCTGCTCCTATGCTATACATGAGTTCAGAAAATTCTTCTCCGCTATTTGGTGCATCAGAGAATGAACCTAAGATTCCAGAGAATAGTGATTTCTCCCTGTATTCAGCGATGCCATTACCATTTAAGTCATATTCTGGATTTTGATCAGCATGCTGAGGAGACGGTACCAATAATTTATTGATATCAAAAGCAAAAGTTATCCTATTGTAATCATCAATATCCATATCTAAGGCTGCTCCAATACCTAAGTTAGCCGGAATAAAGTCTTTAACGGGAGATGCCGTATAAGTAACTTTGGATCCAACATTGGTGATAGCTGCTCCAATAGATAGGGTAGTACTACCTCTACCTAATTCAATAGGTGCACTATATAAAACTCCTAAGTCAACTGCTCCAGCATTTGCCGCATTAATTTCAACGGTTCCTACAGAATAGCCTTTTGCAAGATTAGAATAGATATATTTTCCAGTTAATGAAGCTGAAAAGTTTTCAGATAATTTTCTTGAATAAGCAAGAGCTACTTCAAACTCATTAGGTCTTCCCGTGCCTAAAGGCATTCCATTCGCGTCTGTATAATTAATAGAGCCTAATGAGAAATATTTCAATGAAGCTCCAATCGCCTCTACATCTGAAAGTTTTTTATAACCTGTTAAGTAGGCAAGGTATACATCGGTCAAACCAATGTCTCTAAGCCAAGGAGAATAAGTAGCAGCAACTGAAAAGTCGTCTTCTACGTTGGCTAGTTTTGCTGCATTAATATACATTGCTCCTGCATCTGCACTAGTCGCAACACCAGCATCACCCATTCCACCAATTCTTGCGTCAGGAGTAATTCTCAGGAAAGGAATAGCTGTAATAATGGTATTATTACATGGTCCACCATCTAATGCTTCATACTCTTGAGTTGAAGTGTTATATACACATTGTGCATTGACTGTTTGTATAGATAGTCCTGTGAATATTAAAGAAATTAAAAATAGTCTACTTTTCATTTTATTTATTAGTTATTATAAAGCCGCCTATATAATGTGATTTTGGCTTATTTATTTTTCAAAGGTGATATTATTTTAATAAAATCTTAACAATTTACTTAAGAATCACTAATCTTTCGAATTCACTCTCCGCAGATAATGAATTTCCGGCACCGATAGCATCTACTTTTACCTTATAAATGTACACTCCTTTTGCCAGTTGATCACCAAATTGATCTTTACCGTTCCAGCTGATATCAGTCATTCTATATCCTTCTGCTATTCCTTGTTTTTCAATTCTCTTGACTAATTTACCTCCCATACTATAAATCGATATTTCGACATTTAGTTCGGAGCCTGCAAAATTATGCTCAAACTGAAAGTTGGTATTGGTCGTAAATGGATTAGGGTAATTTAATACGTGGGCGAGTGCAAGATCAGCATCTTCTGCAACAATGAATTCTGTATATCCTTCTGAAGAATTGTTGGCGATATCCCAAGCAGTAACCTTTACTGTATGTAAGCCTGGTTCTATGTCAAATAGTGGATAACGCACTTCTCCTTGTTTAAAGTTGTCAATCGCCCCTTCATAAAAATCATTCATGATGAATGAATTTCCAGTATCATCGTCTAATACACCTTTTAAATCGTGTCCAATACTTGTTCCCACAATATTGATTCCATAATCGTCCGTAAGTTTAACCAGTAAGATGGGATCTTCATCGGTCAAGCCTCCGATCACAAATTCCTCATTATTCATAAAGACTTCTACCAATGGTCCTTGGTCATCTTCTATATTGCCTACACTATTGCCACCTATGATTACATCTTTATAAAAACCTCCTGCATCTTCAGAGATTCCATCTGTTGCGTAAAAACTAATCTTTCCTTTGCCATATTCAAATCTAATGTCTTTCGGGACAATGAAAGAAATATCAAATTTACCATTAGTCACGCTTGCAGTACCTTTAAAGATTACACTAGTTTGAGCATTGAAAGATTTTTCATAGCTCGATTGATCGTTGCCGAGTGTAGTCAAGCCTAAAGCTTTATCAAATAGGGTTACGTAAACTTTTCCATTAAAGTTTTCGAGTAATTCTCCATTGTAATTCTGTACCTGTCCAGTTAAATTAACTGGCTCGAGACTGCTTAATGTATCGATTTCACCTAAGGCTACATTCTTATCATTTAAAGTGTTGAGTACAACATTATACTTAGGTATGGCCAACTTCATAGTGGGGTCTCCAATGAGTGTGAACTTCCTAGCATTAGTATCAATGGTATCTGCACTATTTGCATTTTTTGATAGACGCATACTTTCACCTAAGGTCATTTGCTCATCAGATTTTTTATTTAAAATGATGTCGTATGCTGCCTCTGTCAATCTTGCATTTTGATCTGAATACACTGCCCTCACAGTACTGAATAATGCAATCGCACCACCATTAGGTTGTAGGATCATTCTTTCACCTGCTGATTCATCTGAAGGGTCGTCATAACCAGTAAAGGAACAAGTCGCTGTGATGAGTAGGGGAAGTTTATCCTTGTTAGATAGGTTGCTGATATCATCAACTTTAAGAACGCGCTCTTGTGCCCAACCATTTGGTCCACCATGTCCCAAGTAACTTAAAATGAGCATCCCGCGGAAAAAATTTCTGATCAATATATCTTCAGCTTCTGGATAGCGATCGCCACCAGCAGTAGATACCTGTGGGAATGCATCGAAATATATTTTTTCTTGATTAAAAAGTTCATAAGACGTATCTGTTTTCGTCGTAATTTTGTCAGCTTGAATGATGTGGGCATTTCCATCTTCATCATCAGCGGCCATGGTCATCCTTAGTCTCCATTCTCCAAATCCGTCTGGATCCGATTCGTAACTAATAATTTTATCTACAATATCATTGGCTTGTTGAGCAGTCGTCACTGGAATCCTGCCTACTGCGATATCAACGGCTCCTCTGAGACTTATACCTTCTTGTTCACTTAACAGACCATAAAAGTCGTCAGTTGGGAATGCAAGAATTGGATGTAAAGATTCTCTAGTTTCGTAGGCAGGAATAAAATTATGGTCATCATATTCTTCTGATGTATGATGATAATCGTAAGTACCGTCTCCTATTAATACTAGATAATTAAAACTGCTTTTTCTTAATGATAACATTCTGGCAAAATCTCTGATAGCTGCAGGCTCTCTTTTTCCAGATGAAAATTCATTAAAGATGTTATCTACATCTACGGTGTATATAACGAGATCGCTCTGCGATTTTCTATGTTCAGCTAACCTTTCTGCAGCTTCCTTAAAATCTTTATGATAAATAAATATGGCATCTGCATCATCAATTCCATGCAAGTTTTGATTAGGTATATTTTCAAAACCGATGGGGCTTAAAAAATTACCATTTTTATTGAATACATAAAATCGATCAGAGTTCGTAGAATTGAACCCAAAGCTCAATTGATTTCCGCTTTTAGAAAATTCTTGATTCTTTGGTTCTAAAGTATTGCTAATATCCCAGATGATTTCATCCGAAGAGCTGGATTGAATATTGAATTGATTTTCTTCTTGGTTAAAAGCATCTAAATGATAAAATTCAAATCCTGTACCATCAAATTTTAATTCATTTATAGCTGTAATTTGAAGGTAATCAAGCCATCCTTTCTGCACACTCCCAGTGTTTTGATTGTATCTTACTAAAACAGAAGGATTATCTCCACTGCTAGTTAATTCTTCATTTATTTTTCCAATTCTGGCAAATAAACCTAAACTGTAGGATGTATTAACACTGCTAATACTTTTATTAAAAGTTTGATTATCTACGGACACGGTATAAATGCTTGACTTATTTGACCGTGAAGCTAAACTCGATGAAATGCTGATTGGTGAATCTTTCACAATGTTTGGAAAATCAAAGAAACTGCTTAAATCAATTTCTCTTTGGACAGACATCTCATCTCCATAGGTATCTCTACCTGATCCAGATTCAAATGAAAAGGCACCTAGTAAATTAAATTTGTTTTCTTCAAATCTTAGGGTCTTGTAGTATTCATTTAAAGGATTTTGGTTGCCTGTTGAATTTTGATTTGAAATCCGCTTTCCTTCTTGGTTGCCAATGACTAAATAGTAGTAGTTTTCATCATCGAATGCATTGGGTCTATAATCGTATACCTTATTGCTGTCAAATGAAAATACTCCTGCTGCTTCTCCATAAAACAATATATAATCGTTGGCATCAAAAGAGTTGTCTCCTTCACCTTCAATTAAAATGGCATTTTCATATAGATCATCAATTCTATCATCAGCATTGGCTTCGGGTACAGGACTTCCACCATTTCCGTATATGGAAATATTATTTGGATTTAATGAGCTCATATTAATACCGAGTGTATTACTCAAGTAATTAAAATCTAATTTGTATATCCCTGTTTGATTTACAGCTAATTTGAAAATATCACCTTCTTGTAAAATGGAACTGGTCGCAAAATTTGGATCTCTTTGATTGTTGAATACTAAAGTGTGTTGTAAACCTATTTCAAATTCGCTAACTCTTTTGTATCTATCACCTTCTCGCAAAATCGGATAGAAGCTTACCACTGCATAATAATCACTTTTCTCTTGCTCAATAAATACGTTTAGTTTTAGTGAGGTCGGAAGATCATCCACATTTCTATATTCGAAAGTTGAATCTTCAAAAAGTAGGCTAGAAAAATCTGCCTTTAGTGTTCCGGGGCCATCCACTTTAATTCTTTTACTAAAAATGGGAATGCCTCTTTTTTTCTCATTGTATAGGCAATCTTCAAAAGAAAGCATTTCAGTTAAAATGTTAGCTGAGTAGACGTCGTAACTTTCTTTCCAATCTATTTTATGAGTAATATTGAATTTTTGTTGGGCCTGAGATGATATATTACATACAAATAAGAATATATTCAGGTATAAAAAGCGTTGAATCATGTGTTCTGTTGTAATGAATTCACTTAAGTATATAATTAAGATACGGAAATAACGTTTGTTTGTTTAGCTCTATTATAATTTAGAATGTCAATGTCAAAATATTTACAAAATGCTTTCAAATATCTGAAGAATTGCACATTTGGTGGTGTCTTTTTAGCAGGAATATTCATGACATTTTGTGGCGGACTTAATGGACAGGATGCTATATATTCTCAATATTACGCATCGCCATTACATCTAAATTCTGCTTTCACGGGTAATACAGAAAGTCCATTTGTGGCTATTAATTACAGGAAGCAGTGGCCAGGATTGAATAATGCCTACAATACCTATTCAGTTTCTTACGATCAGTTTTTTACAAACCTAAATAGTGGTTTTGGATTAAGCATACTGTCAGACAATGCTGGAGATGGTATTTTGGTGACTAATAAAATAAGTGGGTTTTATGCATACAGACTTAGGATCAACAGAGACACCTATTTGAAATTGGGCATTGAAGCAGGAGTATTTCAAACAAGATTGGATTGGGATAAACTAGTATTTTATGATTCTATAGATCCAGAAACAGGTCCTGGATTACTGACTGAAGAAAATATACCCTTGAATACCAATTTGGCATATTTCGATATCTCTAGTGGTTTGATGATAGTCAATCCAAAATATTATGGAGGTATTAGTTTAAAGCACTTAAATACACCTGATCAAAATTTCTACGATACAAACAGTAATATTTTTACGGGCTTACCATTAAGAATTACACTTCATGGTGGAACAGAAATTCCGATATTGTTAGGCAATAATCTATTTAGAGGAGCGTTTTTTAGTCCGAGTATACTCCTTGTAAAGCAAGGAAACTTTTATCAAGTGAATGCGGGTGCGTTTGTTAATTACGATGCCTTTTTATTTGGTTTATCATACCGACAATCTGGAAGAAACGGAGATGCCCTTATAGGGACAGTAGGAGTTAGGTATGGAATTTTTAAAATTGGATACAGTTATGATCTTACCATTTCTAGACTTGGATTCGATAGTGGTGGTGCTCATGAACTCAGTGTAGTCTTCAATTTCGACACAGATAAAGAGTCAATTTATAATGATTGCCTAAATCTTTTTCGCTAGATAAAAGAACTCCCCAATTGTTTATATTTTGTATTATATTTGCATGCTTTCTAAAAATTTTTGTAAAAGATGAATAAATTTCTCAATACGTTAGGCTCTATTGCAATTGTTGCATTATTGTTTGCATCATGCAAACAAGCTGAGCGATCTGATGCTACTGGTTGGAAGTTCAATGATGAAGAGTGGGGTGGCTATACCAAAGTAGATTATATGGGACAAGAAAATGGTCCTAATCTAGTTTTAATTCAAGGTGGTACATTTATGATGGGTACGGTCGATCAAGATGTTACCTATGAATGGAACAACGAACCTAGAAGAGTTACAGTTTCTTCATTCTATATGGATGAGACTGAGGTGACAAACCACCAGTACAGAGAATATCTTTATTGGATTCAAAGAGTATGGGGTGAAACTTACCCGCAAACTAAAATTGACGCCCTTCCTGATACATTAGTATGGAGAGAAGAGCTTGCTTATAATGAACCATTTGTTGAAACATACTTCAGACATGCAGCATACAACGACTATCCTGTAGTTGGGGTAAATTGGGTTCAAGCTGGAGAATATTCCAAGTGGAGAACTGATCGTGTCAATGAGATGCTTCTGATTGAGAAAGGTCTAATAAACCCTAATCCAGATCAGAGAGATTCTGATAATTTTAACACTGAAGCATACCTTGCAGGTCAATATAAGCCTTCAGTTAGGGCTGATACCAAAGCTCCTAAGAAGAATAAAAAAGGTGGAGATGGTGAAACAGATGCAACCGATGCTGCAGCAGAGGCAGCAGCAGAAGGAAAGGCAGTTTCATTCAGTGATGGTATATTATTACCTTCTTATAGACTGCCGACTGAGGCTGAGTGGGAATATGCAGCTTTAGCATTACAAGGAAATCATGCATCTGAAAAAGATGAGCTTTATACTGATAGAAGAATTTATCCTTGGAATGGTAACACAGCTAGATACAAAAAGAGAAATAAGTACCAAGGTCAAATGTTGGCTAACTACAAGAGAGGAAGAGGAGATTATATGGGTATGGCAGGTAAGCTAAACGATAATGCGCACATTACAGCACCAGTGGATGAGTATTGGCCAAATGATTTTGGTTTATATAATATGGCGGGTAATGTTAACGAGTGGGTTCAAGATGTATATAGACCTATGACTAGTTCAACATTAAGAGATGTAGAAAATCATGACCTTAATCCGTATAGAGGATCTAAATTTGTTGAAAAAGTTAGAGATGAAAATGGTCAACTTGTTGAGAAAGATAGCTTAGGAAGATTGAGATATCAAGAAGTAGTTGATTCAACAGTAATGAACAGAGAAAACTATAAAAGAGGTGATGTTGTTGCTTATGAAGATGGAGATGATGAGTTCATTACCTATGAGTATGGTGTTCATACATTAATCAATGATGAATCAAGAGTCATAAAAGGCGGATCATGGGCAGATAGACTTTATTGGTTATCTCCTGGAACAAGAAGATATAGAAATCAATATACTTCAGATAGAACCCTAGGTTTTAGATGTGCTATGACGAGAACTGGTAGTTCAGCTGGAAACGATGATTCTGGAGGATTGAACTTTGGAACGAAAAAAAGAAAACAAAGAAAATACGGTAAATAATACCGAATTTTAAAAAATCAAAGCCCATACAGTCTACGAATTGTATGGGCTTTTTTTATTATTGTCTATGGATAATGCTATTGAAAGGCTGGTGAAAATGATAGAAGAAGGTGCTGAGATATCTACTGACAGTAGAAAGATCGCTCCAGGGGACATTTATTTTGCTTTAAAAGGCCCCACATTCAATGGAAATGATTTCGCAATAAGCGCTCTAGAAAATGGAGCATCTTTAGTAGTAGTAGATGAAACAAATAATGACATCTTATCTGATGCTAGTTCTATCTTAGTGGAAGACGTGTTATCGTTTTTACAAAATTTAAGTAAGGTATACCGGCATAAACAAAATGCTCAAGTATTAGCATTAACCGGAAGTAATGGCAAAACTACCACTAAAGAATTGATCCATGCTGTCCTTTCAAAGAAATACAAATGTATAGCTACAAAGGGCAATCTTAATAACCACATTGGAGTCCCACTTACTTTATTGACTATTAAAAAGGATACAGAACTTGCCATAATAGAAATGGGCGCAAACCACCTGAAAGAAATAGAAGGATATTGTAATTGGGCAAATCCTGATATCGGCCTCATTACAAATGTTGGAAAAGCTCATTTGGAAGGATTTGGCAGTTTTGAGGGTGTGAAAAAAGCCAAGTCTGAAATCTACAAGCATTTGTTGAATAATGATGGCCTTGCTTTCATAAATGCCAATGAAAAGGACCTTGCTGAGCTGGCAAAAGGAGTCAAAAGACAATTACACTATGGAGATGATGAAGGTGACATAAAATATCGATTTAGACAAGTAAAAGAGGAACAGGCTTCTTTTTGCACTTGCATTGAAGAAGAAAGCCAAACCATCATTAGATCAAAATTGGTAGGAGCATATAATTATGAAAATCTTATTACTGCAATTGCAATTGGAAAATATTTTGATGTTCCCATAGAAGACATAAAAATGGCAATAGAATCTTATGTGCCTGAAATGATGCGATCTCAATTAATTCGCAAGAATTCGAATAAGATTTTTTTAGATGCTTATAATGCCAATCCTAGCAGTATGATTGAAGCCATCCAAACCATCTTAAGTGATGAAAATCCAAAAAAGGTTTTGATCTTAGGCGCAATGAAAGAGCTAGGAGACTTCAGTGTATCTGAGCATCAAAGTCTTTTAAATTTTGTTAGTAAATATGACTGGGAGCAGGTGATACTTTATGGCCAAGAATATGAGCAGATTGATTGTCTTAGTTCTTATAATAAATTTAAAACAATCGAATCTTTATGCAAACATATTGAAAGTGAAGGTTTCCAAAATTCAAGCATCCTAATAAAAGGTTCAAGATCTAATGCGCTAGAAAATGTGTTAGGTAGTCTGTAATAAGGTTTATAAAAAGAGGTGTTTCTTGATCCTTTCGGACAAAACTTGTTTACTGGCTTCTTCGTAATCAGAATAAGAACATGGGATTTGCTCATCTTCATTTTCAAAACTAAACCACCATCTTCCAGTTTGCTCTCCCTTAAAGAAAATTAAACTCATTTGATGATCTTTAAGATTCATATGATATTCCGTTAAACTTTCGCTTGTATCTCCAATTTGTGAAAGCCGAGCATTTACTCCCGCTGCAAAATACCATATCATTTGAGCGAGTAATTTTGATGTGTGATTGCTTTTATCTAGCTTTCCTTGAAATCCTGAAAAACTCAAGACTTTTAAGTGCTGATTAAATCCTAGATAACGGCATATTTGTGTAATCTCATCTGCACTCAAACCACTTATAGGAGGATTTTTCTGCGCAGCACAATCTGAAAACCTGATGCAAGATAAGTCAATATTACATTGATGGACATTTCTTATCCAGGGTTCGACTTCTGCAATATTTTCTTTTAGTCTCCCTAATCTAATAGGAAAGTGTTTATGATTGGTCAAATCCTCAATAACGCCAGGATCAGTTAAATGTGTCTGATATCCTAAAAGCTTTAAAGTTTTTAAATGATCATAGGTTTTGTCGAATGCGAAAGCATGAGAAGATTCATTTACGCTACTTTCAAATTGGGCTATAGAAAATTCTTGTCCAATGCTATTAATTGCTTTAATACCGAGGTGATCATCATTTTCTAAATCATAGAATATTGGGATGATTTTACTGTTATTTAGCTCTTTTATAAGATTTGTAGTGAATGAACTGCCAGAATTCCTAAGGTACCCAATATCTGCAATAAAGTCATCTTCGAAGACATTACTCAAGGTAAAGAGCTCATATTTAATTTGTGAGGCAATGCTTTTTCTAGTACCTATTAAAGCTATTTTCGTCTTATCAAGAAAAGGAAATTCACTAAAATATTGGACTATATTACTACCAAGTTGGTAATTTTCGAATATAAAATCCTGTTTATCAGATGGTTGTAACCAATTTTCTAACATGTGAAATATTTACCAAAAAAGTGTTAAATTTGTATTCAGACGCCACTAATTTACTGTTTTCTAGTTTATGTTATGCGTCTAATAATTCGATTCCGTCAACCTACCATTCTAAACCAACATAAAGCAATAAATCGTAAAGGTTTGAATATTAAGAAATATTCAGAATTTTATTTGTTTAAGATTTGAATCAATCTTAAAAAAAGATATTTTTACATTTATTATAAGTTAAATTAGTCAAGAAAAATTCAATTATTTACCATGACAAAGAGAATTTTATTTTTAGCAGTTATAATGATTCTTGGAGTTTTTACTATGAATGCACAAGAAGATGATGATGCGTTCAGAACTCCGATCATTACAGACGAGATGACCATTGATGAAGATCAAAATAAAAGATGGAGAATGGGTCAATATCGTTATTCCGCTAAGCCTAAAAATGTTTGGGAATTAGGTTTACACGCTGGTCATATGTTTATTGACGGTGATGTGGATAGAACACTTCCTGGAGGTTTTGGAGTTGGTGTACACCTTAGAAAAGCAATCAATTACATTTTTTCTGTTCGATTAGATGGGTTTTATGGAAAAGCCACTGGTTTAGATCCGCAGCGTAGTTTGTGGGGACCATTATCCCAAAATGGAACAGTAGGAGCACTTTATAACAATGACGATGTTAGTTTCAATAGAAATCACCAAACTGATTATATCGGTGGTGCGATTCAAGGTGTTGCTAATATTGGAAACATCTTATTTCACAGAGAAAGAAATAAGTGGAATTTCAATGTGATTTTGGGCGCAGGTTTTTATACCTGGACAGCTAATCTTGACCTTGTTGATGGTTCTGGTAATATTTACAATACTAGAGCTGCCATTTCAGGATTGGATATCAACAAACAAAATGACAGAAGAGAGATCAAAGATAAACTTAGACAATTATACGATGGCGTATATGAGACGAAAGGATATCAAAAGGATGGAATCTTCAGACTTGGAGATGAAACGAACTTCCTTACTCAATTCCACGGTGGAGTTGGTGTAATGAGAAAATTAAACAAAAGAATCAATATCGGTTTAGAGCATATGGTTATGGTTAGTGATAACGACTATATGGACGGATATTGGAATAGAACAAGATTTGATCAAACTAACAATGTGGATGTACCACACTATACCAATGTTAGATTAGCTATCAACTTAGGAAACTTTGATGAGAAGACAGAGCCATTGTACTGGTTGAATCCTCTTGATGGAGCCTTAAATGATATTGCTACATTAAAGTCACGTCCAAAATTTGAAGTTACGGATGCAGATTGCGATGGTGTAATTGATATGGTTGATATGGAAATGAATACAAAAGGTGGTTGTCCAACACCATGTCCTGTTGATACAAGAGGAGTTATTCTAGATAGCGACGGAGACGGATGCCCTGATTGTGAAGATGCTGAGCCATACTCACCTCCAGGATATGAAATCGTAAACTGTGTAGCAGTTATACCTGAAGATCCTCCAGTAGTTGCTGAGGTTGATGAGCCAAAAATCATTAGCTTAATTAAGCAGCATGCTCCAAAAGGAGGAACAACAGTTACAACTGCAGCTGCTACGGATTGGTACTTGCCTATGATTCACTTTGATCTAGATAAGTACTACATTAAGCCTGAATTTTATCCTCAATTGCACCATGTTGCAACTGTGATGAAATCACATCCTTACCTATGCGTATCAGCAGTTGGACATACAGATGTTAGAATGCCTAATGATTACAATAGAGTATTATCTTATAATCGTGCGAAAGCAGCAATTGATTATATCGTAACAGCATATAATATTCCTAGAGACAGATTTAAATTAATGTATGGTGGTGAAGATTCGCCGTTAGTTGCAGGTCTTCCTGATCACCATAACATTTCGAAGCAAAAAGAAATGCAACAATACATGAACCGTAGAGTTGAATTTAAAGTCTGTGACGGATCAGAAATAAACATGGGACTTCCATCAGGAAAGCAAGTTGGTAAAAACACTCCTTGTTCTTCAAGACCTGGTCCTAAGTATTCAGGTAACACGAGTTCTGGCTACTAATTGACAATTTAATTTACAATAATAAAAAAGGCTTATTCATCGCGAATAAGCCTTTTTTATTACTTTTAAGTTCACCTCTTTTGTATTCAACCTTATTAATCCATGCAAAAGATCCCAATTCTCATTTGTTCTCTTCTCTTTTATGTCATAAGTGTTCAGGCTTCTATTTTTTACATAGATCCTATTGTCGGAGATATCAATAATGATGGATCTATCAATGCTCCATGGAGTACTCTTGAAGAAGTTTTCGAAAATGGATTCATAGAAAGTCAAAAGTTTAGTCCTTTGCCTTATGATCCCCTCATCAGCCAATTGATTCCATTCAATGTAGGCGCTCCGATAAAATCAGGCGATACACTATACCTGCGTTCAGGACTGCATGGAAATATATTCGCCAGGAACTATCATAACAGTGCAAATATTACAATTATGGCTGAGCCTGGCCATACTCCCATATTAATGGCACTTAGAATGCAATCTTGTTCCAATTGGAACTTTGATAGTATCACGGTTAGTTCAGAGCCTTACGCTAGTTATATCAACTATCGCTTAGTCTATTTTGAATCGCACGGACACCACGGACCCAGTTCAAAAATGCGCCTTGCTAACAGTCATATATATAGCACTTCTATTCCTTGGACATTAGCAGAAGATTGGATAAGCAAGGCAAGTTCAGGAATTTATGTGGTTGGGGATAGTTGTCAAATTTTAAATAATAAATTGGAAAATGTGATACACGGAATATCACTGTTGGCCAGCGATCTCACTGCTATAAATAATGAGATTATTAATTTTTCGGGAGACGGAATGCGAATGAATGGATCTCGCAGTCTGATTGAATCTAATATTATTAAAAATTGCTACAATGTTGATGACAACCACGATGATGGGATACAATCTTTTGTGATAGGAGATGGAAGTTGGGATTACAATGTCATCAGATCAAATATTATTTTAAACTATGAGGATCCAAATCAGCCTCTTAGAGGTCCTCTACAAGGAATTGGATGTTTTGATGGTTTTTATAATAATTGGGTCATTGAAAATAATCTCATTATTACCGATCATTATCATGGGATTAGTCTATATGGAGCCAATGATTGCACTATTATAAATAATACGGTAATTGATCCCACACCAGACATTACACCAGGTCCCATTTGGATAAGAATCACTGATCATAAGAATGGGACACCAAGTACAGGATGTACTGTAAAAAACAATATCTCCAACAGAATTATAGTGGATGCCACAGAGAGTCACAATGCGGAACTCATGGACTACTTAGAATACGATCTACATTTTCAATCTTATACAAGCAATGATTTTCAACTCAAAGAAAATAGCACATTGATCGATTCAGGAGACCATGTAGGAGCTCCAGCTTTTGATTTAAATGGGACGAGTAGACCTCAAGGTACACAAGTTGATCTTGGATGTTTTGAATATGTATCACTTAGTTCAAATGCCGATGTGGTTAATACTATAAATGAAGTAGTTTTATTCCCAAATCCAGTAATAGGCGAATTTACCATTAAAGGATTATTAAGTGAATATCATCTAGACATTCTGGATATGAATGGTAATGTGTTTCAAAACTTAGATACCAATGGGAGTGTTCAAACCATCATTTTGAATGACCTGCCCAGTGGCATGTACTTTGTGAGGATTCAACACAAAACCTTTGGCAATTTAAAACTTGAAAAAATAATAAAGTTGTAATCTGGCCTTAGAGCATAATCCCAACAGGATTTTCTATCATTAACTTTAGTGTTTGAAGAAATTGAGATCCAGTAGCACCGTCTACAACACGATGATCGCATGATAAAGTGACTTTCATTCGTTTTCTTGCTACGATTTCGCCATTGTGAACAACCGCTTTATCTTGAATACCTCCGACTGCCAAAATGCAAGAATCTGGTGGATTTATGATAGCAGTAAATTCTTCTATCCCAAACATCCCTAAGTTCGAAATGGTAAAAGTATTGCCACTCATTTGATCAGGACTCAATCTTCTATCTCTTGCTAATCCAGCCAATTCTTTAACCTCAGTATTGATATAGGTCAAGCTTTTTTGGTCGGCATTTTTGATTACAGGAACCATAAGTCCGTCTTCAACAGCAACGGCCACGCCTATGTTTATTTCTTCATTATATCTGATACTGGTATCCATCCATGAAGAATTGACTGCAGGGTGTTTTCTTAGAGCTGCCGCACAAGCTTTAAGGATGATATCATTGAAAGAAATTTTGACTCCTGCAGCATCATTGAGTTGTTTTCTCGATGCCCAGGTATTATTCATGTCAATTTCAATGGTGAGGTAAAAGTGTGGGGCAGTAAATTTACTTTCTGCCAGTCTCTTGGCAATCACCTTTCTCATTTGGCTTACAGGCTTATCACCATAGCTTATGTTACTAGCAGGTGTGATTACTGCACTAGGTGTAGAAGACTTTGATGTGGCTGGCCCATTTTTCAAAAATAATTCTACATCTTTCTTTACAATTCTACCTTGTTCTCCAGTACCTGTTAATAAGGCTATTTCTACTCCCGCATCTGCCGCCATTTTCTTTGCTAAAGGTGAAGCTTTAATATGCGTATCAGTTGTATTAGCAGTACTGTGGGATTGTTCATTTGAATCTGATGATGCAACAGCTACAGGCTGAGCTTCTACTGGTTCAGCAGTTTCTTTCTCAGCTTCTGCACTTGGAGCCGATGCTGCAGCATCTAGTAGTGCTTGAAAATCTTCACCTTTATCGCCAATTACTGCAATCACTGCATCAACTGGAACAGGACCAGAAGGAATACCAATATGCAACAAATAGCCTTCTTCAAAGCTCTCTAAATCCATTGTCGCTTTATCAGTTTCAACTTCAGCTAAAATATCACCCGGCGAAACTTGGTCTCCAACTTTCTTCATCCATGCCACAATATTACCTTCTTCCATGGTATCACTTAATCTGGGCATTCTTATTACTTCGGCCATCTTTTATATAGATTTTTAATTTGATCTCTATTGAGATATTACTTTTGCTGCAAAAATACATTAATCTTCAAAATTATGGTTTGTTTAGCTATTTTATGGCATTATGGAAAACATTATTCCTAATTTTAGCATATGAAATTTTCATCTAATTTATTGGAAGAGGCAGTAAATGCCTTTGCGAGCCTACCTGGGATTGGTAGAAAATCAGCTTTGAGATTGGTACTTCACTATCTCAAGAAAGAAGATGACAAAGCGAGACAGTTTTTAGAAAAATTACATAAGGCCAAAACACAAATTAAGCAATGCAGTAATTGTTATAATTATGCGGACGAGGAAATTTGTGAAATATGTAAAGATCAAAGTAGAAATACAAAAACCATTTGCGTCGTTGAATCTGTAAGAGATGTCATGGCAATAGAAGATACCAATCAATATTCTGGAGTCTATCATGTGCTTGGAGGTGTAATTTCTCCAATAGATGATATTGGTCCTGAAGACTTAAAAATAGATGAATTGATTCAACGCGTTCGTGTTGATGACGTGGAAGAATTGATAATGGCGATCAGTCCCAGTATTGAAGGTGAAACCACGATTTTTTATTTGTCTAAATTATTAAAAGGAACTGAAGTAAATATCAGCACCATTGCCAGAGGCGTTTCCTTTGGTGGAGAATTGGAATATGCAGATGAATTGACACTTGGTAGGTCCATAGCCGCTCGAGTGCCTTATTCAATAGACTAAAAAATCCATGACCTTAAGCATCATCATTGTCAATTATAATGTCAAAGCTTTTCTAGAGCAGTGTCTCCTGTCTGTAAGAAAAGCCATACAAGGCATGGATGCAGAAGTAATCGTGGTTGATAATAATTCTGTCGATGGTTCGGTGGCCATGCTTGAAAATGATTTTCCAGAGGTCGTCCTTATTAAGGAAAAAAAGAATCATGGTTTTTCGATTGCCAATAATCTAGCGATCCGACAATCTAAAGGAAAGTATATTTTATTATTAAATCCTGATACCCTAGTCCAAGAGGATACCTTTAGCGCCTCTATTGCAAAGATGGATTCAGATCCTACTATAGGATGTTTGGGGGTAAAGATGCTTGACGGTTCTGGTAAATTTTTACCAGAGTCAAAACGTGGATTTCCCTCACCTTCAGTAGCCTTTTTTAAAATCATAGGATTGACAAAATTATTTCCCAATTCAAAATATATCAATGGCTATCATTTGGGTTACTTAGACAAAGATGAAAGCCATGAAGTAGATGTATTATGTGGTGCATTTATGATGATGCCAAAGACGGTTTTAGATAAAGTGGGCTTGCTAGATGAAGCTTTTTTTATGTACGGAGAAGATATTGATCTCTCTTATAGAATCATTAAGGCGGGTTATAAGAATGTTTATTTTCCAGAAACACAAATCATTCATTTTAAAGGAGAGAGTACAAAGAAAGGTAGTCTGAATTATGTAAAAACCTTTTATCAAGCGATGAGCATTTTTGCTTCTAAGCATTTAGATCCGGGCAATGCATCCAGGATGAATGGGATTCTAAATGTAGCCATCTATGGTCGTGCCATGCTATCAATGGTGAAAAGTTTCTTCCAAAATTATATACTTTATTTTACCGACATATTGCTCATGGTAGCAAGTCTTATAGGTTTTAAAAATTTTTGGGAGTCCTTCTACTTTGGCAAGGAAGATTATTATTCAGACATTTTTGAGAAAGTCAATGTGCCCTTATACGTAGTAGTTTGGTTAATTGCTCTTTACTATTCGGGAGCTTATGATAAAAAAGTCAACTTGTGGAAAACCATCAGAGCCATGCTCTTAGGAACCCTGGTGCTTCTTGCATTATATGGCCTCTTCCCTGAAGCATTGAGAAATTCTAGGATGATTATTTTGTTAGGGAGTATTTTGGCAACTGGTTTGCTCATCTCAAGTCGATGGATTTTGAATAAACTGTTCCCGCATGTAGCTTATTTGCAAAATAATCAATTGAAAAAAAGTTTGGTTGTTGGTTCAGCAACGGACTACCAACAAATACTGTCTTTATTATCAAAGACGGCTGCGAATACAAAAATTTTAGGTAGGGTAGCGGTTCTAATGAATGGTCAAGAAAGCCAAAAGCTTGATAAAACTATTTTGAGTGGTATTGATAATCTTGAAGAAATATCATCCATTCACAATCCAGATGAAATCATATTCGCCGCAAAGTCGACACCCATGGATAAGATTTTATTTTGGATGAGTAAGTTGGGACCCAAAATAGCCTACAAAATTACCGGAGAAGAGAGTTTATCCATCGTGGGTAGTAAATCTAAAAATCAAAAAGGGGAATTGTATTCTGTTGCCTTATCTTATAATATTGCAAGTCGCCATAATCGGAGGTTAAAAAGATTGATAGATATATTAGCCTCAACGCTATTTGTAATTTTAAGTCCGGTCTTAATATTCTTACCAAAAAATGGCTTCTCATTTATTAAGAATTGCTTCCTTGTATTGTTCGGTTCGAAAACATGGGTGTCATATGAGAGTGATGGAACGAATAGTGATCTTCCTGTGCTTAGATCTGGTGTTCTTCATCCTGCCATTCAATATGGTGCGGATATTATTCATGCAGATATGAAAGAAAAAATAAATTTTATTTACGCAAAGGACTATCAAGTAAATGATGATCTTGTCATTCTGAAAAGTCATCTTGGAAAATTAGGTTCAAAATAAAAGGTTTATGATCGATAGTATTAAAAAGTTATCAAAGAAATATCATAGAGAAATTGTGAAAATGCGCCGTCACCTTCACATGAACCCAGAACTTTCATGGGAAGAAAAGCATACAGGAAAGTTTATTTCGAATAGCTTAAAGTCGATGGGTATTGAGCATACTACTGGTTGGTGTAATCACGGAGTTGTTGCTATCATCAAAGGTGAAAAAAAGTCCAACAAGGTGATTGCTTTAAGAGCAGATATGGATGCATTGCCCATACTTGAAAAAAATAAAAAGCCTTATGCATCCAAAAATAAGGGTGTCATGCATGCCTGCGGTCATGATGTTCATACGGCTTCACTTTTAGGGACAGCCAGGATACTACATGAATTGCGAAAAAATTATGGAGGAACCATTAAATGCATTTTCCAACCAGCCGAAGAGCGTATGCCAGGAGGTGCTAGTATTCTAATTAAAGAAGGAGTATTGAAAAATCCTAAGCCAACAAGTATTATTGGTCAGCATGTACATCCTCCATTGAGAGTAGGGGAGATTGGAATGAAGCCTGGTAATTATATGGCTTCTGCGGATGAACTTTATATTAAAGTAATAGGTCAAGGTGGGCATGGTGCCTTACCACATGATTGCATAGATCCTGTTGTAATATCTTCTGAAATCATCATTGCTTTACAGACCTTGATCAGTCGTCATTCTAATCCTATAATTCCTTCAGTCTTAAGCATAGGTAAAATCAATTCTGTAGGTGGTGCTACGAATGTGATACCCAATGCTGTAACGATGGATGGTACCTTTAGAACCATGAATGAAAAGTGGCGGAAAGAAGCTCATCGACTTATCAGTCAAAAGGTAAAGCAAATCGCAAAAGCATCTGGTGCAAAGGTTGAAATAAATATTGTCAAAGGATACCCATTTTTAGTCAATGATGAAAAACTCACGGCCAAGGTTAAATCTGCTGCTATTCAATATATGGGTAAATCTCAAGTAGTTGATCTTCCTATACGAATGACTGCAGAAGATTTTGCCTATTATTCTCAAGAGATGCCTGGGTGTTTTTATCGATTAGGTACGGGCAACTTATCTAAGGGAATTACCTCTCCTGTACATACAGACACTTTTGACATTGATGAAGATGCACTCCAAGTTAGCACGGGACTTATGTCTTACTTAGCTTTGGATCAACTCATCAATTAAATTCTAATCTTCAAATAAATGGAAACCTTGAAAAAAATAGGCATCGGTTTAAGTTTTTTGCTCTTTATCTTTTTGGCATATTCTTGTACGGAAAGTGCCCAAAATGAAATTTCAAAAGAATCAAAAGAAATGGATAATGCTCACAATGAAAAAACATTTCACGCTACACTTGAACGCCACTTAAACGCAGTTTCAAATCGTGATTTGGATGTCCTAAAATCAACGATGCATCCAAAAGGAAAGATGCAACTCATTTTACCTGCAACAGAAATCATGAACGGAGTAGATGCATTTATGAATTATCATGAAGAATGGTTTGCCATGCCCAATTGGACCTTCGAAACCAAAATCTTAAATATTGAAGTTGGAGAAAGTCATGGAATAGGTATTACTGAAGTGGTATACAAAGAACCTGAAAGAGATGGTAAACCCTACTTCAATCGCATGACCGTTAGTTATGCCTTAGAGAAATACGAAGGAAGTTGGTACATTATTAAAGATCATGCCAGCTCCATTGAAAAGTCAACAGATAAGTAAAGCTTAGCTGAGCTAATTTTAAAATCTGCTAATGTATATTTTTTCAGATTTTTGTAATGTCCCATCCGTGATATGATAAAAATATATGCCTTCAGGAAGATGGTCAATAGGCAAGGTCTTAGTACCATTTGAATCTGTCAGCCTGAATGCATGACTTAGCCTACCTTCAACATTTACAAGATTGAAGCTTGCATTTTGATTTAGATCATTCCACTGGATATTCAAATTGGAACCGTATTGCTGAACCTTAATTTGTTCTTCAAAGTCAAGTTTTGTGGTAGAACTTGCAAGTCCATCAAATCTGGAAAAACCCAAATTGTTAAGCGTAATACTTGTGGTATTTCCATAGGCATCTACACCATAAGTTTGTGTAAAGTCTCCACCAAAATATAAGTGTCCTTGAAATGAAATACCTGCTCGAACAGGTTTGTCAAAACTTGAAACTGGACTTATATAACAGCTATTATCATCATGCAGTTTTGAAATACCAGAACCTTGCGTTCCTACAATTACGTAATTACCAAAACCGTTCAAAATGTATATCTCATCATTGTGTTTAATCATTTCATGAACGAGGCCATCACCTTCAATTAAATAGCTTGCACCAAAGTTTTGCTCGGAGAGCGTTTTCCAAACTCCAGCCTGATTTATGTACATCATGTTTTCATCGAATATGGAACTTGCTGTATAGAGCGTATTATCAGCGATGAATGCTGTTCCAATATTTTCTCCAGGGAAATTGCTAGAGAAATTCCAAGTATTTTCAGATCTATCCCAATAAGAAAGTTTATTCACCTGCTGATTTATAGAACTCGGGTTTGCAATTGAAGGAGCTGTTTCAGTAAAGTCTCCTACAACCAACAATAAGTTGTTACCATTCAAGGCAAAATCTACAACTGCACCATTCAACCCAAAACCATTTTCAATATTAACCTGATCCGCAACTGCATGTGTATACCACTTATTATGATAGGTGTTAAATCTTGCGATATTATCTGCAGCTTCGCCATTTATCATAGAAAAGTTTCCACCCACGAAAACTTCCCCATCTAAAACAGCAACAGCGTTTATTTGTCCTCCCATATCGCCAGTTTGAACTGCGGTCCATTCTTGCCCATTCCAAGCTGCAATATTGATGACTTCATTTTGTCCAATAAAGCTGAAATCTCCAACGGCATAAACCAAATCATCTAGGACATAAATGTCATTGACAATTCCGTTGAGGCCGTTTGCCAAAGAATGCCAATTTTCTCCATCCCACGCTATAATCCCATTAGCCAATTGACCATCCACTTCACTAAAAGCACCGCCAATGTACAGCATTTCATCATTCTTATCTTTAGCCATACAATTGATTGTACCATTGACACCTTCATTGGATCCCAGTGCAAAATATTGCTGTCTATCTGGTGGATAACCTGGCTGGATCCACTTCAATTCTTCTGTGGTGAATCCATTGGCGTTGGCCCATTTTGATAAAGCAGCCTGAGGCATATCTTCGATGTAGAAATTGTTATAGTTTTCTTTGATGTGACTAATCAGAGTTTGGTCCTGATTGGTTTTCATCATATATCCGACGGCGCAATGTGTATCATAGAGATCAACAAAATATGGCGTACGATTTTCATGATGAGTGTTGATAGGGAATTGAGCATTATTAGCGTAATGACTCAGTGCTTTTAATAACATCGATCGATGCTTATTTGTATGATTTGGTTTTTGTTGCAAGTGATGAATAACCAGCATTAAATGTTTTTGAATTCTATGCGCTTCATTTTCGAAATCTACTTCATCAAGTAAATAGGGATTAGCATTTTTATCAATAGAAAGCCAATGAGCGTTTACTTCTACCAAATGATCATATAAGCTGGTACAAGTTTGTGGAGCTATAGCTGCGGAAACAATGCTTACATGACAGAAGATGAAAAAAGAAGCAAATAATGGAAGACGAAAAATCAAAGCATTCATGATTTCTGATTTTAATGAGAATTAGTACTTATAAGATAGTCTAATTAAAAATTCCGCTTATGATATTCGTGCAGAAGTATGCAATTTTTACATATTAAATAAAATTATAAAGTATAGTGTATTCATTTGCAATTTATTATATTTGATAATAATTTATAATATATTAAAATCGTACTATGCCTAAGGTTCTCATTGTTGACGATGAAAAGAGTATCAGATCAACGCTCCGTGAAATATTAGAATTTGAAAAATACAAAGTTGAAGAGGCTCAAGATGGTCTTGATTGTTTAGCTAAGATAAAAGCTGACAAGTTTGATGTCATTATCATGGATATTAAAATGCCCAAGATGGATGGGATGGAAGCACTTGAAAGAGTGATGGTCCTAGCGCCTGAGACACCTGTCGTGATGATATCGGGACATGCCAATATTGATACTGCTGTTGATGCTGTTAAGAAGGGGGCATTTGATTTTGTTTCGAAGCCGCCAGACTTAAATCGTCTCTTGATTACCCTTCGAAATGCCATGGATAAATCTTGTCTCATCACAGAGAAGAAGACTTTGCAAAGGAGAGTAAGAAAAACTAAAGTTCAAGATATTATAGGCGAGTCAAAAAATATTTCCGCTATTAAGGAGACCATTGATCGAGTAGCTCCGATAGATGCCAGAGTTTTGATTACGGGTGCCAATGGAACGGGTAAGGAATTGGTAGCTCGATGGATTCATGAAAAGAGTAATAGAAAAGATAAGCCGATTGTAGAAGTGAATTGTGCAGCCATTCCTTCTGAATTGATAGAGAGTGAATTATTTGGACATGAAAAGGGATCTTTTACCTCTGCAGTAAAACAGCGTATCGGTAAGTTTGAACAAGCAAATGGAGGGACATTATTTTTGGATGAGATTGGCGATATGAGTTTGTCAGCTCAAGCAAAAGTATTGAGAGCATTACAAGAAAATAGAATAACTAGAGTAGGAGGAGATAAAGAAATTCCTACAGATGTTAGAATAATAGCAGCGACGAATAAAGATCTTAGAGCTGAGATAGCTATGCATAAATTTCGAGAAGATTTGTATCACAGATTAGCCGTCATCATTATTGATGTACCACCACTGAATAAGCGTGCTGAAGATATACCTATGCTTGTGGAGCATTTTTCTGAGACCATCTGCGGAGATTATGGCATAGCTACTAAGGCTTTTAATAAGGATGCACTGAAAGCCTTACAGCAACACAACTGGAGCGGTAATATCCGTGAATTGCGTAATGTTGTAGAACGATTGATTATCCTAAGTGAGGATAAAATCTCTAAGAAGGATGTTCAGAGTTTGGTTTTCCCAACTCATTCATCCAACCATGGCTTTAAACCCCTATTTGATCAATTCAAAAATGTTAAAGAATTGAAAACATACATGGAGAAAGAATATGCCAGCTATAAAAGTCAAGCATAAATAGCGAATAAAAAATTGTAATTTTGAGAGCTTATTCTAATTCAGGATAAGCTCTTTTTTATATTAAAAAAACACAATGAATAAAGACGCATTTAAAATGAAAGAGTGGACTAAGATCAAGGGTGAAAACGCTTGGACGATGTTCAAAGTGATGGCAGAATTTGTGGAGGGATTTGAAACATTAAATAAAATTGGTCCTTGTATTTCTATATTTGGATCTGCCAGAACAAAGCCATCTCATCCTTACTATCTTTTAGCCACCCAGATTGCCAAGCGAATGACAGAGAGTGGATTTGGAGTGATTTCTGGAGGTGGGCCTGGTATTATGGAAGCAGCAAATAAAGGAGCTTCTATGAACAACGGTGTTTCAGTGGGATTAAATATTGACTTACCATTTGAGCAGAACAACAATCCATTTATCGATGACGACAAAAATTTGAACTACAGATATTTTTTCGTTCGTAAAGTGATGTTTGTTAAGTATGCACAGGCATTTATTGTACTACCTGGAGGATTTGGTACCCTCGATGAATTGTTTGAAGTGCTTACACTGATTCAAACTAAAAAAATAACCAAGGTTCCTGTCATTTTAGTGAGCACAGAATTTTGGTCAGGAATGGTTGATTGGATTAAAACAACCATGTTAGAAGAAAATGGAAATATCAGTGCCAAAGACTTAGATCTCATACCTATTATGGATGATCCGGATGAAATTGCCGAATATATTAATAATTGGTATAGTGGTGAAGATCAAGCGACACTTGAACCAAATTACGAGCTGTAAGAATTTTTCAATATAGCATATTAGATAAGCGCTTAAGCATAACATGCTTAAGCGCTTATTTATTAACTTAAGGGGACTATGGAAAATGAAAACCCAGCTAGTTCCCTATCTAAAAGTTATTGGATCATATCCATAATTTTATTTGCCTTCTTGGGATACTTTACCCAAACAGCTTTGCCCAATTGGTTAATGGCAATCTTTGGGGCGATCATAAGTATTCCATTGTACTTCGGCACTCTATTCCTATTCAAAAGATTATTTCCATTAGTACAGCGGATTTCCCATTCCCATATTATTGCTTTTCTGACGATACTTTCTTTGGCGGCCTTAGCTCGATATCTGGGCTTTAGATTTCCCGTTCTTTTATATTATGGCTTCGTTATTTTATTCATGCTTTTCTTGGGGTTGATTCAATATCAGCTACCTAGATATAAAAAAGATCGAAGCATTGCAGCTTTACTATTATCGCTAGTGGGATTTATGGGTTTGGTCTCCATGGTTTTTCTTTTAGTCCATAAAGGGAAAAACCATCCCTCACCCTTGAGTAGCAGCAATCTCATTGAATCCCGTCTTTTGTCCGAAAGTGGTTTGCAAAACCCAGCAGTTGCAGGCAAGTATCCAATTCAATCTTTAAGCTACAGCCCTGGTACTGATCATTGGCGCCCTGAATATGGCTCAGCAACAACGATTATTTCAAAGACCGTAGATGCATCACGTCTCTTACCTGAATGGAAGGGAAAAAAGAAAAAATGGCGAGAACGCTATTGGAAGTTCGGACCGGAAGCCTTTCCCTTAAATGGACGAATTTCTCTTCCAGAAGGCGAGGGTCCTTTTCCATTAGTATTAATCGTTCACGGCAATCATAATATGATTGATTATTCTGATGATGGTTACAGCTATCTCACAGAGCTTTTGGCCTCTCATGGGATTATAGGAATTTCTATTGATCAAAATTTTATTAATGGTCATTGGTCGGGAGATTTTAGAGGGAAAGAAATGCCAACTCGGGCTTGGTTACTTTTGAAGCACATAGAATTATTACTTGAATGGAATAAAACTCTTGGTCACGAATTATTTCAAAAAATTGATGATGAAAAGATTGCTCTAATAGGGCACTCCAGAGGAGGAGAGGCAGTCAATATTGCCGCTGCATTCAATGACCTTCCACACTTCCCTGATGATGCTTTTGAAACTTTTGATTTTAATTTTGCCATCAAAGGCATAGTATCCATTGCCCCGACTGACTATCGATACCACAGAGAGATTTCCTTAAAGGATATCAATTACTTATCACTACAAGGTTCATACGATGCGGACGAAAGTAGTTTTTGGGGACTAAGGCCTTTTCATCGTCTTAGTTTTTCAGGAGAAGAGGATTACATCAAAGCGGGAGTTTATATAGATCGCGCCAATCATGGTCAATTTAATAGCACTTGGGGAGATAAGGACTTTGGAGGTGCCATGGCTTGGACACTGAATCGCGCATCACTAATGAGCCCTGAGCAACAACAGGAAATTGCCAAGGTTAATATCATGGCCTTTGTCCAATATGTCTTATTGGATAATTCAGCCTACCTCCCAATTTTAAAGAATGCTTCTTATGGAAGAGACTGGCTTCCAGAATATCCTTATATGAATCACTTCAGATCAACTGCCGATTTTGTATTAGAGGATTTTGAAGAAGATATTAATCTCAGTCAAGGAAGCCATGCAGCTTCAATGCAAGCGGAGCATTTAGCAGTTTGGAGAGAAGAAAATTTAAAAACCCAAAATGGAGAAAGCCTAAAAAATAATTGTTTGATACTTGGCTGGGATACCAGTCCTGATAGTCTCCAATCATTAGCTCCCTCATTTAGCTTCAATTTTGATAATGCTTTAGCCTCAAGTCAAGATTCGTTTGATTATTTTTTTCTAGAAATGGGGCAAGGTGATTTGAAAGAATTAAAATCTAAAAACAAAGCGTTAGATACTGATACGATGCATCTGGCAATAAGATTTCATTGGAATCATCATACTGCCAATAGCTATAAAGTGATGTTGAATGAGCTACAAGTCTTTACACCCGTTTTTAAAAATCGATTGACAAAATGGAATTTTTTGGAGAAAGAAATGTTCGGAGAAAAGCATGTTATTCAGATGGAGTATTTTAAAATTCCTCTTGAGGCATTTGGCATAGAACAAACATTGCCTGTCTCTTCTTTAAAAAATATATCCTTTGAATTTGATGCCACACCTTTTGGAATAATAGCGATTGATAATTTGGGCCTTGGACGTGATTAATTCAATAAGTATTATTGGATTTTATTGATACATCGTCCAGCTAATTCCAATTCTTAGCTGAAACTCATTTTGTGGATATTCAGGTACTTGATAAGGGACCTCTTCTGTAAGTAGCGCTGTTAGATTTTCTGCTTTTACAAAAGCTTTAAAAGTTTTCACTTTAAAACTTACAAAAGCGTCAACGATAGGGTAGTAGACGAGCCGAGTTTGGTTCGTGAAGTAAAACTGATCAATGAGCGAGAAGTAGGCATATGAGTTGAAACGATCATTATGATGCAAGTCTAAACCTGTCTGCATTAATAAATTCTTTTTGAAAATATTGTTTTGATAGTAGAGGCTATGTTTACCTATAAATTTTGGAAGTGACAATTCTGTCTGTGCCGTCTGTTGAAATCCTACAGTGTTTGTAAAATGGAAATTTTTAAATTTCGCGTGATGAGACAATTTTAACTGAAGAATGCTAGGGTTGGACGATAAAACAGCAGGAAATACAAACTCATCGTAGTAAATGGGATTGAATAAATTATGCAAAGCAATTCCAGCACGAAGCTTTAGCGAAGGGATTTCTAAATCAGCTCCAAAGCTCAGGATACTCTTGTCAGAAAAATTATTGCTCCACATTTCTTGGCCTGAAATAAATAAGCGTTGATTCATCAGCGCTTGATTATTTCTATAGAAATTTAAAAAACCATCTAAATGCAACTTGTCAGAAAGACCAAAGCTGATATCATTTTCACTCAAGAGATAACCTGTGGCTTTTAAAAGACCGAATTCTAAAGAGGAATTCAAATTAAAGAGCTCTTTATATTTCAGTCTAAGTGTCGCTTCAATAGTAGATTGAGCGTGCACACTGTCTAGAGGTTCTTGATTGATGGAATATCTCTGAAATCGAATTCCAGGTGATAAGAGATAGCTAAAGTCGTTTTTGGATTGCTCTATGTCCAAAAAAGCTGCCGTCTCAAAAAGTTGATGTTCATAAAAATGTCTTACACCTCTTTCATCAAGTTCAAATGATTTATAATATTGAAATGTGTCAACATCATTGTCAAAATACTTTAAATCATAAGAGCCAATTTTGATTTGTTGCCTTAAGTCAAAAATCCAATCCTTTTC
This sequence comes from uncultured Saprospiraceae bacterium, assembly GCA_937961455.1. Taxonomy (GTDB): domain Bacteria; phylum Bacteroidota; class Bacteroidia; order Chitinophagales; family Saprospiraceae; genus CALGNN01. Next base: position 13,658 of record CALGNN010000161.1, on the reverse strand, counting down.
TTGTGGTATAGAATCTTTTGGGTTGACATTAAGATGAAAAATATTATTAATCAAAAATGCTTTGTCTCTCTCTAAAGAAAGGGCAGATGAAAATTTTACTGGAATGGTTTCTCTCAGCTCAAAGCCTGGACGGCTGAAAAGGGTGTCGGTGGTTACTCCACCATTATGTTCGTGACCCAAGTTATTACTCTGATAGGTGTAAAAGCCATCATAGAATTTGTTTTTAGATTGGTACCATCCTCCAATTAATAGATGAACATCATTGTTTTGTTGATTTCGATATTGTCCTTGATGATTAATCTTGCTATAGTCAATTGACAGCTGAAATTGTTTGGTCATATTCATTCCAAACTTTGTATCAAATGCGGTGTTTTGCTGTCCGTCTCCTTGATTGTATTGAAAGTCAGCATAGGGTAAATTCAATAGGTAAAAAGCTAAGTCCTCTGCGCTTTTTTTATAAATGCGATGCGCGTCATTTTTGTAATGATAGCCTTTGTCGTAAATGGGCTTATACCAAAGATCTCTATATGCAGACCTTAAATTACCAATGTGTGCTCCATAAAATTCTTGTTCCCTTGAAAGATCATATTGACGAAAATTATAACTAAGACTGTCTACTTGATACAATGCACTTTGATGCATATCGTTTTGAAAAAACTGCCGCATAGTCACAGTATCTGGATCAATGATTTGATTGATGATATCATCTTTGGATCGAGTATCTGCAGCTGTGGTATCTTGAGTAGTCCCTTGCAATACATCTTGTTGTGCGTGCAAGGATAAGCTGAATATAAACTGAAAAGCCAGCAAACAAAGAATGCTTTGTTTAATATGCATGTTTAAGAAACGTTTGCGCGTCACATTATTGTTTTTCGTGGCCGAACCTATGCATCTTTTTTTTGTGCGTACTTTCATGCTAAATGCTTGGTTCATCAAAAGTCATACTATCAGTTAAGCAATAGCATGGTCTTAATGCTTATCCAGGATCAATGATTTCAGGATTAATTCCCATGCTTGAAAAGCCTCCATCGTGAAAGAGATTTTGCATGGTAACCATCTTCGTTAGATCACTAAACATCGCTACACAAAAAGAAGCGCATTGATCTCCAGTAGCATTTCCAAGTGGAGACATGGTATCTGCATAACTAAAGAAGTCACCAAATCCTTTGACACCTGAGCCTGCTGTTGTTACAGTAGGACTTTGGGAAATGGTATTGACTCTTACTTTTTTAGCTTTAGCTAAGTGGTAACCAAAACTTCTCGCAAAGGACTCTAAGAGTGCTTTAGATTCTGCCATTTCGCTGTAGTCAGGAAATACTCTTTGAGCAGCGATATAAGTAAGCGCTACGATTGATGCCCAATCGTTTAAAGCATCAAGCTTCCATGCTGTTTGCATCACCTTGTGAAATGAGATGGCAGAGACATCTAAGGTCTTCTTCATCCATTCATAATTCAAATTGGTATAATCTCTTTTTTTTCTTACATTGACTGACATCCCTATGGAGTGCAATACAAAATCTATTTTGCCACCAAAATGTTCGGTTGCACCATTGAATAAGTTTTCTAATTCTTCTTCACTTGTGGCATCCGCTGGAATAATGGGTGCGTTTATTTTTTCTCCAAGCTTATCGATTTCACCAAAACGTAAAGCAACGGGAGCATTTGTTAAAACTACTTTTCCACCTTCTGCATGAACTTGTTCAGCTACTTTCCAAGCTAAAGATTTTTCATCAAGAGCTCCAAAAATGATTCCTTGCTTTCCTGCTAATAAATTATGTGACATATTATTTTCTAGTTTTCATTTGTTTGTAAGAGTGCTTCCGCATTTGCAATGGCAGCATCACTTGGTGGACTTCCACCTAGCATCGTTGCAATCTCTCTAATTTTTTCATCTCGATCTAGTTCTTTAATTCGAGTTAAAGTTCTTTCAGCTTCTAGGGTTTTATAAACAAAGAAATGCTGAGACGCATTAATCGCGATTTGAGGTGAATGTGTGATGATTAAAACCTGGTGTTTAGCCGATAGTTTTTTAATGATCTTACCCATTTTCATGGCTACATCACCACTTATTCCTGTATCAATTTCATCAAAAATTAAAATAGGTAATTTTAAATTTTCTGCAACTAAGGATTTAATGCATAACGACAGACGAGCCATCTCTCCACCAGAGGCAATATTTTTAATGGGTTTTGGAGCACTCCCTTTATTAGGTGAAAATAAGAAGGCAATTTCATCTGTGCCGTTGACATTAGGCTCAACGCCATGCTTCAGATCAACTTCAAAATTTGCATGTTCCATCCCAAGTAATTGCAACATCTTGACAATTTCTTTTTTAAATGGTGTTGCGTTTTTCTTTCTTTTAGCTGATATTTTTTTACCGATTTCAATTAGCGTGTTTTTACTTGCCGCTATTTGGCTTTGTAATTTCTCTAAGTTTTCTCCGATGTTTTCAACCTTGGATAACTCAGTTGAAAGTTTTTCATGCAGGCTTAGGAGCGCTGGCAAATCATTGACTTGATGTTTCCTTAACAACCTATGTAAATTGTCATGCCGCTCCGTAACTTCAGCTAATTGTGATTCATTTAGTTCTATTCCTGAATTCTTATTATTTAGCTCTGCCGCAAGCTCTTCAAGATCGATTAATGAACTCTCTAGTTTTTCAGAATAGCCTAGAAAATCATTATGATATTTTTCTAATGATAAAATTTCATTTCTAATTTCTCTTAATTGATCCAAGAGCGAAGGCTCTTGATCAAGGAGCATGAAGCTGGCCTTACTCAAGGCAGACTTGATATTCTCAGCATTAGAAAGCAAGCCCATTTGTTGACTCAAGGATTCTTCCTCACCTTCCTGAAAAGCAGCAAGGTCCAACTCATCAACCTGATGCTTGATGTAGTCCCTTTCTATCCCTTGTTTTTCGCTATAACTTTTAAGGCTATTAAATTCTTTTTGAAGGGACTTATATGTATTAAAGGTATTTTGGTATTTGTCTAATTCTTTTGAAATACTAGAAACTGCATTCAGTACTTTAATTTGAAATTCTTGATTTCCAGTGTCGAGATTATCAAATTGTTTGTTGAGATCAATTAGTCCAGCAGCTAATTCTTTTAGTACATCTAAGTTTACAGGACTATCATTGATAAATGCTCTGCTTCTCCCGGAAGAAGAAATTTCTCTCCTAATAATTAATTCATCATCGTATTCAAGATCTTCGTCTGTGAAGAATTTTTTTAATTTGTAGTCTGCGATATTGATGCTTGCTTCTACAATGCATTTATGATCCGGATCATATAGAACCTTGGTATCTGCTCGCTGTCCAAGGATCAATTGCAAAGCACCCATAATGATGGATTTTCCTGCCCCAGTTTCTCCTGTGATTACATTTAGACCATGACCAAAAGGAATATCAATCTCCTTTATTATGGCGTAATTTTTTATATAAAGATTATTCAGCATGCTCTGTTAAAATACATAGCAAATAGACGAATTTTTTAGGACTTTTATGGCGTAAATGCGTATTTCATTTAGCGCCTACATAAATGATTTTTCGATCTTATAGCACTAACAACTTTTTAACTGCTAGAGCCTCACCTGCCTTCATTTGAACGATATAGCTCCCTTTTTTCCATTGGCTAAGGTCAATGGTTTGATTAGCTTGTGTTTTCAAAATTAATTTACCATTTAGGTCGAAGATACTTAGTGTAACATCTAATAAGTCTGCGCTGATGGTAACGAATTCTGAACTTGGATTGGGATATATTTCAACTGCAAATGCATTATTAATATCATTTACATCAGATACAAAATCGGAAAGATCAATCGTATACATAGATCTTCCAAATGTACCAGCTGTCAAATGTCTAGTAGGCTCATGAAATCTTAAATCATTTACTATACCTGGAGGCATTCCAGTTCCAAGTATTTCCCAATTGTTACCATAATTAGATGTCACCCAAACTCCCAAATCAGTTGCGATGTAAATAACGCCCTCATCAAGTGGGTCTAAAACGATATCATTAATTGGCATATCGGGAAGGTCGCCTTGGATCGAAACCCAATCTGCTCCATGATTTATAGATCTAAATATATGAGAACTGTAATCCAAATCCTTGTACCCTGAAAAACTGACATAGACTTCAGCGTCATCTTCAGGATGCACAGCTATGCCTGTGACATATCTATCAGGTAATCCATCCGTAATTAAATTTTGGGTGGAACCAAAATCACTAATAAACCAAACATTCCCATCATCAGTACCAGCATAAACGGATTCTGTGTTTTGATAAGAGGGAGCAATTACAGTAATGGTTCCATAAGAGATACTTCCACTTGGATGTTGACCTTTAGTTAAATCATCTGTAATTGGGGTCCATTCATAAGCTTGATCAGAGATGTATAATTTATTGCTACCATAAAACAAGGTTATTGGATCTACAGGAGACATTGCTACTGGCGTATTCCAATTGGTCCTGTCGTTAGGGTCAATACCATTGGTAGCTGGTATCATATTATATCCACCATCGAAGGAAACAAAAAGATTTCCCCATTGATACTCAGCATAAATATTATCTGAGTTTGTAGGATTAACAAGAACATAAAAACCATCTCCACCTAATATTGGCGCAAAGTCATCTGTTTGTCCTGTAAGCGTTCTTATAGTGTTATTGTCTTGGGTGCCGCCATATTTTCTTTCGGGTAATTGTTCATCAACTTCAATTTGATAAAATTGAGTATTGGGAATATTTTCATAATGACTGTTAATATTTCCACCATCAGTTGATCGATAGGTTCCTCCATCATTTCCAAATAAAATGTCATTGGGATTACCAGCAAAAAATTCCATCGCATGATGATCGACGTGCATTCCAAATACTGGTTCCCAATTGATTCCTCCATTAAAAGAACGATACATACTTTGTCCCAAGATGTAAACTAAGTTTTCATCCGTTGGATCAACTCTTAAGTTTCCAAAAAACCAACCAAAGCTGGAAAACACCCCATCGGATAGATCTTCGTCAACTCTAAACCAACTCAAGCCATTGTCAATTGATTTATACACTCCAGCAAATGAATTTGTGATTTCATTCTCTGTGAAAACTGCATAGACTGTATTAGGATTTGATTGAGAAATGGTGACTCCTATTCTTCCTGTATTTTCATCATTGTTAGGAAGTCCGTTCGTAATGAGTTCCCATGTTTGTCCGCCGTCTGCACTTCTGTGCAAGCCAGAAGTGACTCCTCCATAATCTCTAGCCCAGGCTCTTCTAGTTCTTTCCCACATAGCTGCATAAATGATTTCTGGATTGTCTGGGTTTACGGCAAGATCTATACAAGCTGTAGAATCACTTACAAAAAGCAATTGCTCCCAAGTGCTTCCTCCATCTGAAGTTTTGAATAAACCTCTTTCATTATTTTTTCCATACAAGGTCCCATTGGCTGCTACATATGCAATATCCGAATCATTAGGATCAACGACTATTCGACCAATATGTCCACTCTCTTGTAATCCAACATTAGTCCAACTAAGACCTGCATCCTCAGATTTGTAGATCCCATTTCCAAAAAAAGCACCTGAGGTTGCCGAGCCGCTGGCTTCACCAGTACCCACATATAAAATGTTGGGATTGGAAGCAGAAATTCCAATATTTCCAATAGAAGCAACACCTGCTTCTTCGAAAGTAGGATTGAAATTTTCTCCACCATCAGTTGTTTTAAAAATGCCTCCATTGGCTGTTCCAATATAAAAGCTATTGGGATCCAGAGGATGTCTAGCAATATCAGAAACCCGTCCGCCTGTATTGAATGGTCCATCCGAAATCCATGGTCCATCAAATCTCGAAATGTTTAGTTTTTCTTTGTATCCTTTAATGGCTTCTTTTCGAGCTTCTGGGTCTATGGTTTGATTTGGATACGCTCTTTGATTGTACATATATTCTCCTGGGTATTCCATCATCATTTTACCAGTGTGAACCGGTTCAGAATCTGAACAAGAGAAATAGCAAAAACAGACAGCAAGAAATAGTAACATTCTGGTAGACATATGAATTAGTTTGATACTAAAATACACATTCTATAAATAGAATTGCCTATGGAATTACTTAATGAAGCATTAATGACAATTCCATTTTTATTGAGAAAACAGTTGCTCTAAGTTGGGCTCTGATTTATTACCTAAGGAACGGGCTTTTCTAAGGTCATTTTGAGCAGCTTGCCTTTGATTGGTTTCATAAAATGCTTTCGACCTTTCAAGATAATAGTCGCTATTATTGGCAGATATGGAAAGAGCTTTATTAATGCTTGTTAAGGCTGCTTCAGGATTAGCTAATCTCAACTCTAACTTGCCTCTTTGGTACCATAGTTCAGCATTGTATGGATTGATGCGAAGGTAGCTGATAATGTCAGAGAGCGATTTTTCAAATTCACCAACTTGTTGGTATACAATTGATCGGTTGAGGTATCCAGTTGCAAATTCAGGATCCAAACTTAGTCCCTTGCTTAAGTCATTTAAGGCCTCATTAGGTCTGCGGGTCACAGCATAGACGGCACCTCTGTTGATCCAATATTCTCCTTTTCCCGGTACCAATTCAATGGCCTTTGTATAGTCGGTAAGGGCTTTATCAAATTCTTGAGTATTAAAATATAATTTTCCTCTGCTGGTAAGGATGCCATCATCGCTTGGGGCTAATCGAATTGCTTCACTATAGTCTCTGAGTGCTTCCGGCATTTTCTTTTGATCTCTAAAATAATTTGCCCGATTTCTCCAAGGGGTTTTTGTATTGGGATAGTACTTTATGACATGTGTCCAGAGTGTGTCGCTGTTTTTCCAAATTTGATTTTGTCTAAAACACAAAAAAGCATAGACTGCAATCACTCCAGACATTGCAATATATTTGATGATTTTTTTTGCCCCTTCTAATGGGATCTTATCGAAATAATAGGCCACAATAAAAAACAATCCGAAGTAGCCAACATAAGTAAATCTATCAGCAAGAAAACCTTGACCAGCTCCTACAATCTGCAACATGAACATTACATTCACTGTGAAGAAGAGTAAACCAAATAAGATCGTACTCATATTTTTTTTCCAGAGAAACCAACAAATAGGGAAGAAGCTTAAAGCCAATCCTCCCAAGGCATAAATTTTTAAAGGTATTTCAGGTGGGTATGGATATAAGGGTGACATTTGGAAGGGAACTACAGCCTTTACTAAGTATATAACATAACTGTATCCACCAATAAAAAGTCTATCTAAAAAATGGAACCTTGTTCCTGAGGGACTTAAAGAGCCATGATCTTTCAAAAGGATAAAACCGAGGATTCCGACAACTAAAGATCCGATGAAAAAGGGCAGTTTTTCCAACCAGAGTTTTTGGTCAAATTTTCTTTTATATAAATAGTCAATGGCCAACATCGAAAGGGGCAGCGATACCGCTTGTATTTTAGAAAATAGTGCAGGAATAAAAAGTAGAAATGCATAGATCAGAAAACGTCTCTTCTTTTTACTTAGAATGTATTTCAGATAATTAACTAAGGCAGCAAAATAAAAGACCCCAAATAAAACATCCTTACGCTCAGTAATCCACGCTACTGATTCAGATCTCATTGGATGAATGGCAAATAATGCAGCACCAAATAAAGCAGCCACGGGTTTTAATCCCATTAGTGAAAACATGCAATACACCAAAAAAATAATGAGGCAATGAAGCAAGATATTGTTGAGATGAAATACTTTCGGATTTAAACCGAAAAGATGTTTTTCTATAGCAAAACTTAAGATGGTGAGTGGATTGTAATTTCCGATTACAGTACTGGTGAAAATGCCTTTAATATTTTTTGCATCAAAAGATCTCAAGTTGACATTGTCTTGAATATTTTTAGGATCATCCCAATTAACAAAATCAAACGAAAGGCAGTTATAAAAAACGGCAAATCCTATGATCATTGCAAGAAGGGCTAGAAGCAATCGTTCCTTAGATTTCCAGATAGGAATCCAAGGAAGGGATTTTTTAGATACCATCTTCTTCTTTAGCTTCTTTTGTTTAGCCATAGTATTAGCTAGAATATATCATCAAGGCTATTCGTTTTCAACAATTTGACAAAGCATACTGCGGTTGCATTTGTGGCAATTTTTGCATTCTTAGCTTTGATAAGTTTTTTGTTGAATAGTAAGCCATACAATTCTGGTAAGCTTGGCCATTTATATTTTCCGTCTTTTCCAGGGATCTTGCAGAGGTAGGTTGTTTCCATCATTAAGCAATATTTTTCTGAGCTCAACAAGGCATGCTGGATATTTTTTCTAAAGAATTCTGCAGCAACGACATTTTCGTGGAGTCTTAAATTGAAGGAGAATATATATTCTGCAGCGTTGATAGCATCACTAAACTCCCTTAAAACCATGCTTAATTCATGTCCATTTTCTCTAGCATCTTCATAATCAATTCCTGTAATACGTTCTTGCTCAATCGGAATCTCAAATCCTTCAGGTTTGATGATATAATCTTTTTGAGCAATAGGCTTACATTCTGCATTAAGAACGATCCAAGAAAGTCGCAGGAGCCTAGGCCAATTAAAACTATCAGTGGCGGCAGCATTCCATTTTTTCGGAGTGCCTAATGCTGAAGAACTAAAAATTAAGTACATACAATCTTTAATATCATTTAGTTTATATGCTAATATGATAATTCCTATTGACTAATTGAACTATTTTAAACAGAACTGAACTACTCGCACACATTCTTTTATTCATTCTTCGTTTAAGGGTATATTAACTAAATTTGCAGCATGGCTATTACAGCAGATGAAATCAACAAGATTGTAGATGGCGTTTTACATGGTGACCCTAAGTTAGCAATTACAGGTCCTTGTAAAATTGAAGAAGGATTTGAAGGTGGTGTCAGTTTTCTTTCAAATCTTCAATATGAAAAATATCTGTACAATACTAGCGCCTCATTGGTATTAATCTCTAAAGATTTAGACTTAAAATCGGAAATACCTTGTAGTTATATTATCGTCGAAAACAGCTACGAGAGTTTTGCCAAAGTGCTTAATCTATATAACAGTGAAGAGCAACTAGATGATGGGATTCACGAAAGTGCCGTTGTGTCGGATGAAGCTATGGTTTCATCAGATGCTAAAATTGGCGCATTGAATTTTATCGGCAAAGGCAGTTCAATTGGAAATGGGAGTAAAATATATCCTTCTTGTTACATTGGAAATGGTGTGCAAATCGGTTCGAATTGTACCATTTACCCTGGAGTTAGAATCTACAGAGATTGTATCATTGGTGACCATGTGACCATACATTCGAATTGTGTCATTGGAAGCGATGGATTTGGTTTTGCTATGAAAGAGGGTAAATTGACTAAAATTGATCAAATTGGTAATGTGGTGATTGAAGATCATGTCGAGATAGGTGCTTCTACAGTGATTGATCGTGCTACATTAGGATCTACGATTATCCACAAGGGAGTTAAATTAGATAATCTAATTCAGATCGCACATAATGTAACAATTGGAGAAAATACCGTTATTGCAGCTCAAACTGGAATAGCGGGAAGTGTTAAGATTGGAAAGGCTAATATGATTGGAGGGCAAGCAGGGTTTCGAGGCCACATAAAGACCGGTACTGGAGTGCAGATTCAAGCACAAAGTGGTATCATGTCAGACCTTGAAGATGGTAGAAAAATGTTTGGTTCGCCTGCCATAGATTATACGAGTTATTTAAAGGCTTATGCCATTTTTAAACAACTCCCTGACTTGGCAAAAAGAATTCATAACTTAGAAAAACAATTAAAAGATAATAATCAATAATGTTACAGAAGACATTGGGTAAAGAGGTAGCGTTTGAAGGCATTGGACTTCATACTGGGACACATTCAAAAATCACTTTGAGTCCAGCAGATGCGGGACACGGGATAAGGATTCAAATTAAGTCAGAAGACAGCACTAAGCGTTCTTGGCCAACAGATCTTGGAAAGGTATCAGATACAAGTCGATGTACTTGTCTGGCTTTAGAAGATGATAAGGTATATACCGTAGAACATTTATTATCCGCACTCAGAGGTTTGCATGTTGATAATGTGCTTATTCATATCGAAGGAAATGAGATTCCCATCCTTGATGGTAGTGCCAAGTTATTTGTTGAAAAGATTCAAGAAGCAGGGATTGTTGAACTAAAGGATAAAAAAGAAAGACTCCTTATACGCAAGTCTTTTACACACATTGATGAAGAAACGGGTGCTGAGTATATTGTGAGTCCTTCAGATGATTTTCAAATAACGGTTTTATTAAACTACAACAATTTATACCCTGGTAATCAATTTGCAGAATTTCACCAAGGTGTGGATTATGCAAGCGAAATTGCGCCAAGCAGAACATTTGTATTATTCAGTGAGTTGAAAAAACTTCATGAAGCGAATCTAGTGAAAGGTGGAAGTTTGGACAATGCAATTGTTGTAGCAGACGAAGAGTTAAGTCAAGCAGATCTAGATCAAATGGCAGAATTATTAGGCCACCAAAATGTTAATCTTTCTGAAGGAAGAATTCTCAACGATCAAAATTTGCTTTTCAATAATGAACCAGCTAGGCATAAGATTCTTGATCTGATTGGAGATTTAAGTTTGTTAGGTGTTGAGATTCAAGGAAAAATTATTGCAAAGAAACCGGGACATTCAGCCAATATTAGATTTGCCAAAAAACTAAAGACCCTTTTGCTTGAGCAAAGAAAAACCAAAGGAGTTCCTGTTTATGATCCTGATAAGGAAGCTATTTATAATACCAATGATATTTCAAAATTAATTCCACATCGTTTTCCATTTCTTCTAGTGGATAAAATAGTGGAAATTTCTAGTGAACATGTGGTTGGAATAAAGAATATAACTTTTGGTGAATATTTTTTTCAAGGACACTTTCCCAACAATCCAGTCTTCCCAGGCGTCTTACAAGTAGAAGCTATGGCTCAAACAGGAGGTATCTTTGTTTTACATGAAAAACCAGACCCAGAAAACTGGGATACGTATTTTATAAAAATTGATAATACCAAGTTTAAACATAAGGTATTGCCAGGAGATACGTTAATAATAAAGATGAAGCTGTTATCACCGGTACGAAGAGGAATTTGTCACATGTATGGGACAGCATATGTGGGAAGTAAACTCGTTTCAGAAGGAGAGCTTATAGCACAAATTGTTAATAGAAAGGAAACACCATGATCATAAATCAAGATTTTAAAGCAGTCCATCCAAATGCAAGGATTGGTAATAATGTTACCATATCTCCTTTCGTGACTATTGAAGAAGATGTTCAAATAGGGGATAATTGTTGGATTGGACCTCATGTGACTATCATGAATGGTGCAACTATTGGCTCTGGGTGCAAGATTTTTCCTGGAGCAGTAGTAGGGGCAGAGCCTCAAGATTTAAAATATGGTGGTGAAGAGACCTTTTTGAAAGTTGGTAATAATGTTACCATTAGAGAATATTGTACACTCAACAGAGGAACAAAAGCAGATGGTACTACTGAAATAGGTGACAATTGTTTACTCATGGCTTATGTGCATGTAGCACATGATTGCAAAATTAAAGATCATGTAGTTTTAGTGAATTCTGTAAATCTTGGTGGACATGTAGAAATTGATTCTCATGCGATTGTAGCTGGAATGTCAGCCGTTCATCAGTTTGTGAAAATTGGAAAACATGTGATGATTGGAGGAGGAACTATGTTGAGAAAAGATGCTCCACCTTTTGTAAAGGCAAGTGGTGATCCTGCAAAATTTATGGGCGTAAATAGCATTGGGTTAAAGAGAAGGGGATTTACAGACGATCAAGTTAATCATATCAGTAACATATATCGAATTTTATTTATCAAGGGCTTACCAGTATCAAAAGCTTTAGAACAAATCAAAGAAGAAATTCCGTCAAGCTCAGACAAGGAACTCATCTTATCCTTTATTGCTGATGGAGATAGAGGATTAATCAAAGGGTTTCAAACTTCTAAGAATGGAAATTCGCATTGAATGTAAGGATCTCTGGAAGAGATATGATAGACATTGGGTCTTAAAAAACTTCACAAAAACTTTTCATTCTGGTCGCATCTATGGTATTGCTGGTTCAAACGGTATAGGGAAATCTACCTTAGTAAAAATCCTTTCAGGTTTTTTATCTCCCTCAAAAGGAAGCATTACATTTTTTAGTGCAAATAAGAAAATCGAAGATGATGCGATATATAAACATATCGCACTTGCAGCACCCTATGCAGAATCTATTGAAGAGTTAAGCGTAAAAGAAGCATTCCATTTTCAAAAAAAATTTAAATCCATGCAAATTGAATTTTCAGAATTTTTAAAAAAATTCAATTTGAATATGTATGAGAATGAGCTTATTAAAAATCTTTCATCTGGAACCAAACACCGATTAAAATTGGCCCTATGTTTATCCAGTGATGCATCGATTATCTTTTTAGATGAGCCAGCTTCAAACTTAGATGAAAAAAGTATCTCTTTGGTTCAGTCAGCCATTAACGAATTGAGAAAAGAACGCTTAATTTTCATTGCTTCAAACATTCAAGCCGAGTTTGAGCTTTGTGATGAACTCATACATATGGATCAATCCTAACTTAAGAAAGCAGCTAATTCCCTAATAATTAATAATTTAACTAGCTTAGAGCGCTAAAAAACCAGAATCAAGTATAGCATTAATGAGATTTGACGAGTTTGATTTTCAAGAAGAATTATTAGATGCCTTGTATTATATGGGCTTTGAAACAGCAACACCGATCCAAGAACAGGCCATACCAGCCATATTGGAAGGTAAAGATCTGTTAGCCTGTGCACAAACGGGTACTGGGAAAACTGCAGCATTCATGCTGCCGATTATAAATATTCTAGCCTCAGGGCCAAAAGAAAATACTGAGGCGCTCATCATCTGCCCTACAAGAGAGCTTGCCATACAAATAGAACAGCAAATCCAGGGTTTCGCCTATTATGCAGATTTGGCTTCGATTGCGTTGTATGGTGGTGGATCGGGTATGGAATGGGAAGAGCAAAGAAAGGCGCTTAAAAATGGGGCAAATATTGTTGTGGCCACCCCTGGGAAACTTAAGTCATTTATACACAATGATTATGTGAGTAAATCCACTATCAAGTATTTAGTTTTAGATGAGGCTGATCGAATGTTGGATATTGGATTTTATGACGATATTATTGAAATCATCAACACACTTCCGAAGGAGCGACAAACACTATTGTTTAGTGCAACGATGCCTCCAAAGATTAAGTCGCTTTCTAAAACCATATTGAAAGACCCTTTAGAGATAAGCATTGCGATTTCAAAACCTGCGGCAGGAGTGCTTCAAGCAAGTTATTTGCTTTATGAAACACAAAAAAGCCCTTTGCTAGTAAAGCTGATTGCAGATAAACCAAATTACAAAAGCATTTTAATATTTAGCTCTACCAAAAAGAAAGTCTCTGAAATCGTGCGTGCCTTGAGACGCGCAAAATTGAATGCGGATGGTATATCTTCTAATCTAGAACAAAAGGAAAGGGAAGCTGTCTTAGCTGGCTTTAGGTCGAGAAGAACCAGAATCCTTGTGGCTACTGATGTCATGAGTCGTGGTATCGATATTAAGGAGATCAATTTAGTAATCAACTACGATGTGCCAAG